>JAIPEL010000109.1 GCA_021737185.1 Desulfobacterales bacterium
GTTGGTTCAGGAGCCACCTGAAGGTGGCTAAGTTCCGAACAACCCTAACTGATCGATCTTTCTATCGATTTCTTCGTGCTTTTTAATGTACTGCCGGATCACTTCTTCATCACGGCCGGCTGTTGAAACATAATAGCCCCTCGCCCAGAAGTGTTGGCCAGTAAAATTTTTCCGCTTTCCCATATACTTCGTTGAGAGGCCAGATGGCCTCCGGTTCGAGGGCGATGGGTGTGCCTGCACTCATCGCCCTATTTTCTCCAAATAAAAATGGCCCCTTGAAAAGAGGCCATTTAATCCGAAATCCGAACCGATCCTGTCAACTCATTTTGAAAAATTCACTTCCTGTCTGCCGCCTCAATGTGGGAATCTACAGCTATCCCCATGGTGAGGTGTTTTCTCTGTTGACACGCCCTTTAATGGGCGACCCAATGAAAAAAAGATATCAATGACGAAATCGAACATCCGCCTTGAGCAGATGGCGGGAAAATCGTGATTTTCCTTTAAAGTCGTACAAGGTTGAAAATTTGATGGGCCGCTGCTCAGGCGGGGCGTTCTGCCCCATAAAGTGACTGACTCCTTGACGTTTCCTAAAACACGTGCCATTATACGTGCAAAATATATCTGGAGGTGAAGCCAATGCAAAAAAAACTTACGGTTACCATAAATGAAGAAGTTTATGAAGGATTGCGCACAGTTATTGGCCCACGAAAAATCAGTCGTTTTATTGAGGATTTGGTTCGCCCACATGTACTAAAAAAAGATATGTATGCGGCCTATAAAGAGATGGCTGCTGACAAAATCAGAGAATCCGAGGCTCTTGAATGGGTGGAAGCCACAATGGGAGATATAAACGATGATGAGAGGTGAAGTGTGGTGGATCAATTTTGAGCCTTCCATAGGAGGTGAAGTCCGCAAACAACGGCCGGCCGTTATCGTGAGCAATGACGCTGCGAACCATTATCTGAATCGGGTCCAAGTAGTGCCAATAACAAGTAATGTCGATAGACTGTATCCCAGTGAAGCGTATGTGACTTTTCGCGGCAAAAAGTCGAAGGCGATGGCAGATCAGATTACGACGGTAAGCAAAAAAAGACTCATCAATCCGGAAGGTTCGATCTCTAAAGCTGAAATGGAAAGTATCAGCAAGGCTATTTCTACCCAATTAGACCTTTAGGGCAGAACATGTCAGTTCACCAGACTGTCAGTTCACCGGACAGTTGTTCCGCTGCGCTTCATACCTTCCGGTGACTTCATCGTTGGGCGCCCTTTCCTTCTCGCCTGGCAATATCGTCCATTCAACATGACGGTGGGCGCTGCCCGGCCCAAAGCATGAAATATTCGGGCTATTCGGTTTTCCCGTAGATTTCGAAGCTCACCTTTTCCCGCTGAAGCGATTCTTCCGGATGCCCCTTTTTTTCCTCGGCCGGGTAGCCGATCGCCACGATCGACTCGACCTCCAGGTTTTCGGGCAGGTTCAACAGGCCGGCAATATGCTCGCCGGCGGACGTCCCGGACTCGTGGGGCCGTTTGCGGATCTGGATCCAGCAGCTTCCCAGGCCGAGGTCGGCGGCAGTCAGGTGGACGATGATCGAGGCAATGGAAGCGTCCTCCACCCAGACGTCGGACACCGACGGGTCTGCGCAGACCACGACGGCCAGGGGGGCGTCTTTCAAAAACGAGGCGCCGTGGGGCTTGGCTTTTGACAAGTTGCCGAGCGTTTCCGGATCGGCGACCACCACGAAATGCCAGGGGTTGAAGCCCCGTGAGGAAGGCGACCGAAGGGCGGCTTCCACGATCTGATCCACTTTTTCCTTTTCCACCGGTTTCTTTTCAAATTTCCGAATGCTTCTCCGGGTTCTGAGCAGTTCTACCAGCATCGTTCCTCCTTTTGTAATTTTTTTGTAACAACTTAAAAAGCGGTGGCTATTCTCCCGGCGCCGGCGTAGGGTTCTGTTTCAAAAAAAACCGCCATGATCTAAACCGCGTCGACTGAACGCGGTGTGCTCATCGCACCTTCAAGGGAGAAATTCATGACAGACAGCATCACGATGCACCCCAAAGGGACAAAAGCCCGGGTCTTGCTGACCAGCGTTTTCGGCCCGTTTGCCGCCGACGACGAATACGGGAGCCGGGTCGTCAATCCCATGGAACTATACCAAAACCAGGTCACCCGCGTACAGGGTCCATTTTCCCTGCGGATGTTTCACCGCTCCTTTTCACTGCTGATGCTCCAGGCCAACATCCAGGCCCCATGCACGCTTCTCGACTTTCCGACCCAGGACCGGTTTATCCGCGAGCTGTCGGATCATCGCTACGACGTCATCGGCATCAGCGCCATCATCCCCAACGTCGGCAAGGTCAAGCGAATGTGCGAACTGATCCGCCGTCATCAACCCGGCGCCGTCATCGTCGTCGGCGGCCACATCGCCAACAAGGAAAATATCGAGGAAACGATCGACGCAGACCATATCGTCAAAGGAGACGGCATCCGATGGCTTCGAGGCTATCTCGGCCAGCCGGTGGAAGCACCCGTGCAGCACCCGGAGTCCTATTCCGCCTTTGGAAGCCGGATCATGGGGATTCCCTTAAAGGACGGACCGGGGCGCACCGCTGCCATTTTGATCCCTTCGGTGGGCTGCCCGGTGGGGTGCAACTTCTGCTCCACATCCGCTCTTTTCGGGGGCAAGGGAAAGTTCGTCAATTTCTATGAAACCGGCGATGCGCTTTTCGAAGTCATGTGCCGAATCGAAAAAAATCTCCGGGTGAACTCCTTTTTCGTTCTCGACGAAAACTTTCTGCTGCACCGAAAGCGTGCGCTTCGGCTCCTGGAATTGATGGAGGCTTCCCAAAAGAGCTGGTCCCTGAGCGTATTCAGCTCTGCAAGGGTTCTTCGCTCGTACAGCTTCGAGCAGATCGTGGGCCTCGGCATCGATTGGGTATGGATGGGAATCGAGGGGGAAAACACCCGCTACCGGAAGCTGGGCGACATCGATACCCGGCAGCTCGTCAGCGATCTTCATTCCCACGGAATCCGGGTGCTCGGCTCATCCATTATCGGACTGGAGGACCACACCCCGGCCAACATCGACAGCGTCATCGACCACGCAGTCGGCCACAACACCGATTTTCACCAGTTCATGCTCTACACCCCCAACCCCGGCACCCCCTTTTACCAGGAGCAGCAAAACGCCGGCACCCTGAAACCCGAGGCGGATTTTCCTGCCGCCGACGCCCATGGGCAATACCGGTTCAGCTACCGCCATCCGCATATTACAGGCGATCGGGAAGAGACTTTTCTGCTCAACGCCTTTGAAAAAGATTATCAGACCAACGGCCCCAGCCTGGCGCGGCTGATCCGAACGATGCTGACCGGCTGGCAGCGAAACCGGAACCACCCGGAGCCAAGGATCCGGAAGCGGTATGCCCGGGATTCCGCCCCATTGAAAACGACCTATGCCGGAGCGGTTTGGGCCATGCGACGGTACTACCGCAAAAACGCCCCCATGCGGGGGAAAATGGACCGCCTGCTCAACGACATCTACCGGGAGTTCGGATGGCTGTCCCGTCTGGTTGCACCGGCGGTCGGCACCTTTATCTTTCAAAAACTGATCCGGGAAGAAAAACGGCTGGCGGCCGGCTGGCGCTACGAGCCGGCCAACTTCTGCGAGAAAAACGCCGCCGCCCGGGCGCTGAACCGGCCCGCTAGCCGGGCTGTTTCTGGAAGCGGGGAGATAGTCGGAAAGCGGCGTCACGCGATTGCGTGAAAATCATTCAAAGCGGTTTCATTTTAGACGGAGTCGGAAAAAGCCCTGGGCCGTGAGACCGGGATAAAAGCCTTGCGGGCGCCGCCGGTGGTGCTTGGCCGGGCTGCCTTGGCATGTAAAGGGATTCCGCATTTTCTTTAACAGAGATGGGTGGAACCTCGAAATTCGTGCCTTCTGCTTGATTCTAAGGGGGCCATGCTTACGGTAATATATACAAGTGGTCGGTTAAAAGAAACTTTCCTATTTGGCCTGATCCTTTCTTTTTGCCTGCACGTTGTCGACTCCGCTTCGCATCTCTTACAGTAACCGACTGCGATAATATTCGATAGGCGGGTCTGCCGCTTTCATTTTTCTCTTCGCCATAAGGAGAATAAAATGAATACGAACGTAGTCTTGTTGATACATCCGGCGTTGGGAGGGCTTGCCACCCTCGGAGCCCTGTGGGTTTTCGTTGACACCCTCAATGCAAAAGAATCATCCCAGCCAAGGATTAAAAACATCAGTATTCTTTGCGCGGTCTTGATGTGGCTAACCTATATTATCGGAGGGTACTGGTACGTGGTCCATTACGGCGCCGAAAAAGCGATCATCCAGGCAGGGCCCTGGTCCTTTGCCCACGGTATTTTCATGGAGGTAAAGGAGCATGTTTTTCTCATGCTTCTCCTGCTGGCCACCTACCTCCCGATTGTCGCATCCGGCGATATCGCCACCAATAAAAAGGCTCGCAGCGTCCTGCTGTGGGTGTCGGGGCTGATCGTGCCGATTTCCCTGTCCATGGAAGGTTCCGGGGCCATCATCTCCGTGGCGGTTAAAATCGGACTGCTTTTCAAGCAGTCCCAGGGAGGGTAACCATGCAAAATTCCGAAGTTGGAAAATACACTCGGTCTTTCGGCGTGTCCTTTGCGATCACCAGCGTTGTCAGTGCCCTCCTGGTCATTGTGAAAGAGACCAACGAGGAAACTGTCCTGGCATGGATGAAGGCAGCTTCGGGACACCACTGGGTCACTCACGGAATATTCAATCTGATCCTGTTCGTGGTGCTCGGTTGGGCGCTGTCGAGGCTCGATAAAGGAAGAGGCATCCCCGTTTCGGCCCGCGGCCTGATTTCTCTCATCGTCGGTTCGATCGTGGCCAGCGGTATTCTCATCGTTGGCTTTTATCTTTTTCACTGAAAGAGAACCGTACGCGCAACCTTGCGAGGCCGGCCTGCAGTCGCTTCGATGAAGTCGTGCAAGCGAAGAAAGAGCCTCTGACATCGGCCGGGAGCCATCACTTGCAGCCCTTGATTCACGGCCCAATGCCCCGCGGCCGATGGCCGCTTGTCATTGACTCCCACGGACCGATTGTTATAGTAGCAGCCTGTCAACCGCACAGGTCTGCAAGGGGAAAAAAGATGACCGAACCTTCATCCCGATACGCCTTCGAAACCGGTGTGTATCGGCCGCCCAGCGAGGGGGGCAGGTACTCGCTTCTGGTCCGATTCACCCGAAACTGCCCGTGGAACCGCTGCACCTTCTGCGGCATGTATAAAACCGAAAAATTCGAGGTGCGCACCGTATCCGAGATCAAGCAGGATATCGACGCCATCGCCGCACTTTCCGGCGACCTGAAGCAAACCTCGATCGATCTGGGCCATGAAGGAAGAATTACCCAAGGTGCGGCGGTAGAGCTGATCCGCAAACTACCGGAACTCAACTATCACGCCGGGTTTACCATGGTCTATCACTGGCTTCTTTCCGGCGCCAAGACCGCCTTCATCCAGGATGCCAACAGCCTGATCATGAAGACCCCGGACCTGATCGAAGCCCTGCAATACCTGCGGGCCACTTTCCCGACCATAGAACGGGTGACTTCCTATGTGCGGTCAAAAACCCTGGCCCAGAAAAAAGCCGAGGAGCTTTCTGCCATTCGCAACGCCGGCCTGGACCGGGTGCATGTGGGCCTGGAAACCGGAGACGACGACCTGTTGAAAAAAATTCGAAAAGGGGTCACCGCCGAGGGCCACATCAAAGGCGGCCGCAAGGCATTGGAAGCCGGATTCCAACTCTCCGAGTACTGGATGCCCGGCCTCGGCGGAAAAGCGATGACCGAAGCCCACGCCGAAAACACGGCCCGGGTACTGAACAAAATCAATCCCCACTACATCCGCTCCCGGCCGCTTCACCCCATTCCGGGAACTCCGCTGGCAGCCCAGGCAAACGACGCCGAATTTGTCATGCTGACTCCGAAAGAACAGCTCCTGGAAATCCGGCGCATGGTGGAAACACTGGAGGTGACCTCCCGGGTATGCTTCGACCACGCCGGCAACTACTGGAAAGACCGGCACGGTAAGAACATCTTCAGCCACAGCTACGAGGGGTATCAATTCCCGGAAAAAAAGCCGGAGGTCTTGGCCGCCATCGAAAAAGGGCTCGAGGTCAATCGGTAAGGCCGGATGTCAGAGGTCAGAGGTCGGATGTCGGATGTCCGAGGTCGGATATCAACCCCGCCGTCTCGTTCCCGAACGGGATTTGATCAAAGATGAAACTCCGGTTTCGCCGTTCGTGTGAACTTTTAGATGTCTTAAGCCGAGAAAAATCCCCCCCATCCCCCCTTTTTTCAAAGGGGGGAGCGCTTCGGGCGTTTGTTCGGATTTGCCAAAGGCGAAAGCCTCAAAGTCCCCCTTTGGAAAAGGGGGATTTAGGGGGATTTGATAGGATACCGAATGAATTTTCAGACAAGATATCGGAGGTCAGATGACAGCCCCGCCGTTGGCGAGGCGTTCAAGGTTCAGGGTTCAAGGTTTGATGGTTTCGTAAAAAGTCGCCATTTTCTTTTTTTGTCATTCCCGCCCCGCACTTGATGCGGGGCGGGAGCGACAATTATTGGGCTTTTTACGATTTCATCAAGGTTTGCCGGAAGGAATTCTGGTGGAATTTTTTGGCTTTAGCCGACAGATTCGTATAAAACTCCCACCGGAGAATCTTGAATCTGGAATCTTGAATTCCCAGCCGGCGGCAGAGCTGACATCCGACTTCGGACATCTGATATCTGTCTTCCGACATCCGACCTCCGACATCTGACATCCGATCCCTATGACCGAAAATCCCCCCAAGAACTCTCGAAGCATGAGCCTGACCGACCCGCGCATGCTCGGCGGCGCCCTTGCCGTGTTCGCCTCGGCCTTCTTCTTTTATTTTTCCACCGTGGTGATCCGATGGTCCCAGTCAGAAGCATCGATCGACCCTGCTTACTTCGTTTTTGCGCGATTTCTGCTCGGTTTTTTCGTCGTCTGCCTCCTGATGGCCGCCGGCCGCAGCCTCCCCAGACCCCGGCGATACCACCTGCTGATCGGAAGAGCCGTGACCAACTGCGTGGCCGTATACTGCTTTTATAATGCAGTGAAATATACTTCGGTGGCCGAGGCCAACATCCTGAACATGACCTACCCGGTGTTTGTGGCGCTGATCTCCTGGGTGGTGCTGCGGCATCAGCGGGATCCGGTCGCCGCAGCCATGGTGGCGGTGGCCTTTGCCGGCATCTGGCTGATCCTGGCCCCGGAAACGATCGCTTTTAAAACGGCGAATCTGTGGGGACTGGGCTCGGGCGTGTCGGCTTCTCTGGCAATGATCTACCTGAACGTCAGCCGGCGGTACCACGACACCAACACGGTGCTGTTTTTCATGTTCGGCATCGGATCGGCGATCATGTTTCTCGGATTTCATGACCGGTTTTTCCTGCCGGATGCTACTGAAATCTACTACCTATTGATGTGCGCTGCCGCCGGGATCGCCGGCCAGTTCCTGCTTACCCTCGGCTTTCGTTATGTGACCGCCGTGGAGGGCAGCATCATTTCATCGACCCGGATTTTGCTGGCGGCCCTGCTCGGCCCGTTTTTGGCGGGAGAACCGTTTCTGGGGGCTGCCGGCTGGGTGGGCGCCGTGCTGCTGTTCTGCGCCAACGTCCTGCTCTCCCTGCGGCGGGTGCAGCCGGAGCAAGGCCGATGACAGATACCTCATATCCTGGTTCTACCCCGTTGGACCGAGCCGGCCTGGAAAAACGGGTGACCCTTTTCCTTTCTCAGCCAACGGTGGATGCGGCCCTGCGCGAACTGGATCATCACCTTCCCCCGGCGGCGGCGGTCTACCTGGTGGGCGGTGCGATCCGAAACCTGGCCATCGACGCCATTCACGGGTACCGGCCGGAAATCAGGGACCTGGACCTTTTCATCAACCGGGTGGGCAAAGACACGGTGCTTTCCGAGCGATTCCCGGCGGACCGCTTCGAAACAACGGACCTGGGCGGCATCCGATGGCGGCCTGAAGGATGCGGCTACGACATGGACCTTTGCCTGATGAAGGATTTTGTTGTCCTGGTCAAACTGCGCCTATCCCCTACCCTGGACCATCTGCTGGAAACACTCGACTTTACCATGAACACACTGGTCTACGACCTGAAGCGAAAACACCTTTACGAGCGAAATGCCCTATCAGACATCCGGCGTCGGCTGCTGGAGTTCAACACCCGGACTTTTTACACCCGCCTGGCCACCTGCTACCGTGCGCTGCTGCTGCGGCACAAGACCGGCTTCATCTTTTCCGAGGATGTATTTCGCTTCCTCCGCAGCGAAGTGGACATCGACACGCTCATCGAAGCCCGCCGGCTGTTCCGAGGCCGACAAGGAAAGGCCGTGGCCGAAGCCCTCCTTGAATACTACGACCGGGTCTGCACCAGCCATGACTATGACGACTATCTTCGCCGGCACCGCAAGTCATGACCAAGGCTTTGCCGAAGATCATGGGTCGAGAACCGATTGCGTGAAACTTCATTCGGTATCCCATCAAATCCCCCTAAATCCCCCTTTTCCAAAGGGGGACTTTGAGGATTTCGCCTTTGGCAAATCCAAACAAATGCCCGAAGCGCACCCCCCTTTGAAAAAAGGGGGGATGGGGGGATTTTTACCAGATGCAGACGACCTTAGAGTTCACAGGAAGTCGGAGTTTCATTTGATCAAATCCCGCCTATTGCCGGGACGACAGGGCTCGTACGAAACTTCGGTCGAAGTCGGGGTTTTTCGTAGGGCACGACCTCCGTGTCGTGCCTTTCGGAACGGCACGGAGGCCGTTCCCTACAGAGGCAGAGGCTTCGAAGCAAAGTTTCATTCTTGATCAAACTGGTCGGCGCGGCCGGTCAGCGGCGGGGCTTATGTGAAACTAGGCCAAAATGGCATAGCTTCACCCTTGATCAAAATGGTCGGCGCGGCCGGCCAGCGGCGGCGCTCGTATGAAACTTCATGTTCCCAGTCCGTCATTCCGGGCTTGACAAGCCTGCCCCGGACTTGATCCGGGGGAATCCAGGTTGTTGTGGATCCCGGGTCTCCGCTTCGCTTCCGTCTTCGCCTTCGGCTACGCCGGACAGGTCGCCCGGGATGACGGGCGGGGAAGTTTCATTCCTGATCAATCTGGACGCTTCGCCGCGCCAGAGGCGGGGCTTATGCGAAACTTCATTCGAAGTCGGGGCAAAAACCGACCTATCCCCGCTTTGGGTTTTGGAGGTTGGAGGGCCACGCTCCGTCGTGGCCGGCTTTTGTTCATTACCGGCACAACACGGACGCGACAGAGCGCGTCCCTCCACCGTCAGGGGCTTCGACACAAGTTTCACCCTTGATCAAACTGTCCCGTTAAGACCAAAAGATTCGAACAAATCTCCCGCCGGAGAATCTTGAATCTGGCAAGCATGAGAATCCCTATAGATTCAGTTTGTTATTGACGCTGGTCCCATGGCTGTTGCATGATTAAGAATCACAGCGGATTTTCGAGGCAGCAAGACGGCAGCAGGAGATATACCACAGGTACCGGCAATGAAGGTTCAGATGCCCCATGAAATGCCCCATCTGTAGCAGCGACGAAATCTACGAGTCCAGGGTCAAGGGCACAGCGCGATATTTGGCCTCTTTTTCACCGGTCATCCGCTTCCGTTGCCAGAACTGCTGGAACGGCTTCTGGGGCTTCAGAAGTCCGCTTCTCAAGGCGATATACCTGATCGGTGCATGCCTCCTGGCTGTCGCGGCCGGCTTCCAGGTCCATTCTTTCTGGAATGACGACCTTCACTGGAATCAAAACGGCCAACCTCCGGAAAAGGTTGCCGTCATCGGCCAGCCAAAGAAAGCCGTGCCATCGGAGCGGCCGGACAGAGGCTCCCCGTCAAAGGCTTTGTCTGCGTCTGATCGACAACCCAAAGGCAAGACCGCATCCGGTGCCGCGCCGGCTCAGCCTGCAAGCGCCGTCCGCGCCCCCCGCGGCAGTTTCGAACTTCATGAACGGCCGAGGGAAGATGCGCCGGTCATCCACCGGGTCGTTCCGGACGATTCATTGTCGGTCATCCACCAGGAAAAAGACTGGCTGGTGGTCGCCCTAGAAAACGGCGCCGTAGGATGGATCTCCGAGGAGGATTTCTTGTCCAGCCGGAGGGAAAAGGGCGACCCCGGGCCCACTGGCGCCTCCAAGCCCTTGCCGCCTGAAAAAACCGGTTCCAGTTCAAAACGGCCTCCGGCGAAGGTGGAAACCGGCTCCGCCCAGGAGAAGATGCGCGCAAATGCGCCTCCCCGCCCGGCAGATCTTCCCGCCGACGAAGCTGCTGTGCAATCCAAACCGCCCGAGTCTGGCTCTCCGGTCGGGATCAAGGACAGCCCTGCCATGCTGACCGTTTCTGCCGACATCGGCCGGATCCGAACCCGGCCTTCTCTCGAATCTCCCGTTCTTTTCCTGGTCCAAAAAAACGAACAGATGCAGCGCATTATGGAAAAAGGGGAGTGGTATCAGGTGGCCGGCGGCGGCAGCGTAGGAGGTTGGGCCCACAAGAGCCTTTTTGAGCCGGGCCAGGAAACGGAGGCACCGCCAAGCATCATCGATGCAAAGGAAACCATCTCCCCTGCCCCGGCAAGCCTTCGCCCCCTTAGAAACCACAATCGAACCGTCGCCGTCGATGTGGCCATGGTGCGGCAGGAGCCGTCTGCCCAGGCCCCGATTCGCTTTCGCCTCTACGGGCAGGAAAAAGTGGAAGTGCTGTCTGCGGAAAAGGAATGGCTGCAGATCAGAAGAATAAACGGCTGGATCGGATGGGCCCACGAAAGCCTGTTTTTGCCGGCCCAAAAAGAAGCCGGCGGCGGCAGTGTCTCTGAATGGCCGGGTAGCTCTCCAACCTTGACGGTGGGGGTCGACGTCGCAATGGTGCGGACAGCCCCCTCTGCCGATGCGCCGCGAGCCTTCCGGGTGGTCGAAAACATGCAGGTTCGGCTTTTTGAACAGCAGGGTGACTGGGTGCGCATCGCAATGAAAAACGGCTGGTCCGGCTGGGCCCATAAAAGCCTGTTTCTCGAGGGACAGCAGGCCGATTCGGGGCAGTAGCCGCTGACTTGGCAATGACTTTGATACGGGATTAGGTTAATTGGTTAATTCGTTGATTGGTCGATTTGTCCAAGCATCGAGACGCAAGATTTCCACCGCCATCTCTAAAAAGCATGCCAAGATAGTAAACATGGTTTTTCCCCTCTATTGACCAGTAAAGATCCGGGCCCGGAGCGCCCGGCTTTGCGTTAAGCCCGGAAGGCGTGAACCACTGTGGTTGTCTTAAATCCGAAATTCGAAAATTTGAGGGTTTCGTAAAAAATCCGAATTTCTCTTTTTTCGTCATTCCCGCCCCGGATCGAGTCCGGGATAAACTCCAGCGGGAATCCAGTGATTTCGATAAGTTCTGGATTCCCCCGGATCGAGTCCGGGGCAGGCTTATCAAAAAAGCTTGCCCTGGACTCGATCCAGGGCCCGGAATGACGCTTCGGGCACTTTTTACGATTTCATCAATATTTCGTGCTTCGAATTTTTTCGCTTTGGGCTGAAAGGCAAAACCAATTGCCTCTGACTTGGTCCTGATGACCAGTATTGTGAGACTGCATTCAACAAGATACATACTTCCGGTCAAAACGGAGCAGATGAATGTCCATCGATACCGAAATATTGATTGCCCTGACCGGCGCTTTGTCTCTTTTGCTGGGCATTCTTGTCTCCTGGCTGCTCCTGGGGCGGAAAATGACCGCTGCGGTGCAGGAAAGAGAGGCGGCCCTGCGCCGTCTGGAAGCGGAAAAAAACGACCTGGAAAGGCGGCTGGCGGTTTCCGAGCAGCGAAACGAAACCATCGAGGCGCTTCGAGGGGAAAATGCCGACCGCCAGACCCGGATCGAAGCGCTCCAGCAGGAGCTTCGTGAGATGTCCTCCACCCTTTCCCGGGAAAAGGAGCGCGTTTCTTACCTGTCCACGGTTTCAGAAAAGCTCCAAGAACGCGAAAAGGCAATGGATTCGCTCAGAGATCGGCTCTCGGCCAAAGAGGCGGAACACCGTGAGCTTTCTGCTCGGATGGAAGAAGAGCGCAAAAACATGGACGAAAAGCTGTCTCTTCTGGAGACGGCCAAAAAGGAGCTTTCCAACCGGTTCCAGGTCATGGCCCAGGAGATCCTCGATGAAAAAGGGCGGATCTTCGGCGAACAGAGCCAGGCCCGGCTCAAGACCCTGCTCGACCCGTTTCGGGACCAGCTTCATGAGTTCAAGCAGAAAGTCGAATCCGTCTATGTGGACGAAGCCCGGGAACGGGCGACCCTGAAAAAGGAGATCGAAACGCTTCGGGACCTCAACCAACAGATCAGCCAGGAAGCGGTCAATCTCACCCGGGCATTGAAGGGAGACAAAAAAGCCCAGGGCACCTGGGGCGAACTGATCCTGGAGCGGGTGCTGGAACAGTCCGGTCTGCGAAAAGGCATCGAATACGAGGCGCAGGGAGGATTCCGGGACGGCGAAGGCCGCCTTCTCAGACCCGACGTCATCGTTCATCTGCCCGAAGAAAAGGATGTGGTGATCGACTCGAAAGTGTCCCTCGGGGCCTATGAGCGCTTTTCCACTGCCGAGGAAGAAGCCGAGAAAAACGCCGCCCTATCCGAACATGTCAAGGCGGTGCGGGCCCACATCGACGCCTTGAGTTCAAAGGACTACACCACGTTGAAGGGAGTTCGCAGCCTCGACTTCGTTCTGCTTTTCATGCCCATCGAAGCGGCGTTTCTAGCCGCTTTCAAGGCCGATGAAAATCTTTTTTCCTACGCCTTCGAACGCAGAATCGTGGTGGTGACCCCCACCACCCTGCTGGCCACCTTGAAGACCATCGAAAACATCTGGCGCTACGAGCGGCAAAACAGAAATGCCCAGGAAATCGTGTCCCGGGCCAGCGCAATTTACGACAAGCTCCGTCTTTTTGTCGAAAGCATGGAAAAGCTAGGAAAGCAGATCGACACAGCCCAGGCCACCTATGACGAGGCCATGAACCGGCTCGTCCGTGGAAAGGGGAATCTCATCAGCCAAGCCAGTCGATTTTCCGAACTGGGTGTCTCGGTCAAAAGCCCGCTGCCCCGCACGGTCACCGATATTGCAGAGATTGAAGGGCCGGCGGCGAGGGAGGCAGAGGAAGAGGGCGAAGACGAAACGGAGGGCTCCTAAAACGGGCCCCTTCTGCCACCCTGGCCTGACATGAAATTTTTTTTTGCGGGAAGCGCTGCAAGCGGGACAGAAGGGACCCGAACATTTTTCACGCCGATACGGCCATCGGCGATTCTGAGACCAGGTCCTCCATCACTTTTTTGGAAAGGTAACCAATGTCGACCAGATATCGAATCCAGCCAACCGGACGAAGAGAAACCGGCAGCCTTCGCCATTCCTCGATGATCTGATCGCTGACGGCCTTCCACCGATTTCCCCAATTGTTCATTTCGTAAAGAACTGAAAACATAAATAAATATTGGCTATCCGGTTCAATGCCGCTGCGCAGGAAATCGAGCTCCCAGGGCTCCAGAAAAATCGTTTCCGCCCCTTTAACTGTTGAATCGATGCTTTTCATGGCCTTTTCCCTCCTTTGAACAACTTGTAATCCCAACCAAAGAGGTTCGTATATGGGGCGTGCAATGTACTTTGCACTGGACCCGCAGAAAAAAACCTGGACAAATGCGCTATACCAGTTGCCATAAATATGTTCCGATACATTTCAATATCCCATTTCGTCATGCTGGACTCGATCCGGCAATTTGCATCACAAAAGCTGGTTATGCCATGGGGTCGCCACCCGATTTCCGTCCTTCGTCGCAAAACTGCTTCAGCGATTTTATTATACAGGTTTGAACCCATTGCCGGGAAAATCCTTAAATCGATATGTTACCCATAAGATCCGCCGCTGGCCGGCGGGATTCAAAATTCCAAATTCAAGATTCAAGATTCTCCGGCGGGAGATTTATGTGAATCTTTGGGTCTTAACCGGCCAGTTTGATCAAAGGTGAAACTTCTCAGGCCGTCATCCCGGGCGACCTGTCCGGCGTAGCCGAAGGCGAAGACGGAAGCGGAGAGCCGGGATCCAGGGAAAAAACTGGATGCCGGATCAAGTCCGGCATGACGAACCTTATATGTCGAAGTTTCATACGAGCGCCGCCGCTGGCCGCCGGGGCGTCCAGATTGATCAAAAATGAAACTTTGCCTCGAAGCCTCTGCCTATGTAGGGAACGGCCTCCGTGCCGTTCCGAAAGGCACGACACGGAGGTCGTGCCCT
>JAIPEL010000110.1 GCA_021737185.1 Desulfobacterales bacterium
TTGTATTTGTGTGGCGATCCGCATTTGCCGCTGACATTTTTCTGTATCCAGATCAGCGGCTGTCTTTACGCGGCCTTGATGGCGAGTTTTGGCCGGCTGGAGAGCTGACACCCATCGGCCTCCGGCGGTCCCGTGCTGGAGGATTCCGGATAAGCGCATTCATGAAATATTCTGGCTAGAGGCTTTTTTTGTTTAAGGCATGGGGAATACTCGAATAATATCCAAGATCCTCGGAGAGAAGAATCGCTTCTGCCACCGCCCGCATCGACTTGCGGCTGTCCATGCTTCGCTTTTGGAGCCACTGATATGCCGCATCGCCGTTCATTTCCCGCCGGCGCATGAGAATCTCCTTGGCCCGCTCCACCAATTTGCGGGTTTGAAGCTCTTCTTCGGCGGCCTGGGTTTTGAGCATCAGCTCCGCATTGAAAATGGCCACGGCAGCCTGCTGGGCTACAGCGGCCATCAGGCTGATCTCGATCTCGGAAAAGTCATGGGGGGAGGTGGTAAAACAGTTGAGCACCCCGGTGACCCGTCCGTCTTTGATCCGGATCGGGACCGCGAGCATCGATACCAGACCCAGCTTTCGGGCCGTCTCCTTTTCCTTGAAATTGGGATCGGAAAGGACGTCTGCAACCGTCAGCGTGCGGTTTTGAGCGGCCACCAGTCCTACCGCCCCCTCTTGGATGCGCAACGATCGGTCCTTCACGTAGTCCGGATCCGCGGCCTGGGTCGACTGCAGCCGCATGACCTGCGGCCGGGTGGTATCATCGATGAGCCAGATCGAACATACGGCAGCGCCGGTCATCTTCGCTGCGACCATCACGATCAGATCGAGGATGTCCTCCTTGGAACGGTCCGAGGTGAGGGCGCGGCTGATGTCCATCAGCCCCTTGATGCATTGATCCAAATTTTTGGGAAGCATCTTGCCCATATAAAATCGCTGCGCGCTTTTATTGGCGGCGGCTCCGCCGCCGTTTACAAAAAGCCTCTATCTATAGGGATTGTCAGAATTCCGTTTCGTTTCGACGGATTCACCGATTTGGGCTAGGGGCAAGGAAGGACTTTGTCAATAAAAATCCGTTCCGATGCGTCGACATCGGGTTGCGAACTCCGGTCTCATAGGCTACTGTCGAAAATGGAGCCCCACAGGTAAACCGGTGGTCCCATTAGCCTACCCGCCTTCGCCTCCGGCTACGGCGCGGTTATCCGCCCTTATATTTGGGCGACATCGCGCCGTAGCACAAGATCCTTTGCGCATCCATCCACGGGCAAGCCCGTGGTCTTCTGCGAAGGCGGATAAAACCACGCATGCGGTTCTTATCGGCCGAAGGAGGAGCCATGGGAAGCAAAACGTACGATCCAGAGGAAATCGAGGAGGCAGCCGGAGACACCCTCTCGTCTCCGCGCCCGGAGTCAGCCTTCTTTATGGGCCCGACTTCCGAATCAGACCGCGTCTATGCGTTTGCCCACAAGCTCGATGCCCTTTTCTTTCTTCGCGACTATTACGGTGAACAGCTCGGGAGAGCCGAATCGGACACCATCGATGAGCAGATCAGCCGGATCCACAGGGAGCTCACCGACTCCAACACCCCGCCGCTTTCCGAGTTGATGGGCGATTCTGACGCCATCGAGATCTATGCAGACGGGTATTGGGATGATTTCGTTATTTCATCCCAACCCTTTTGGGAAGATTGGGTGGAAGAAGCCGGAGACCTGATCCGGGAACCGCAGTTTCTGGAAAGCGACGACGAGGAAGAAAATCCAGATCGGATCGAAGAAGAAGACGAGATGACAAAAACCAGCGCCTTTCTGTTCGGCGAACCGCCGGAAGATGTCTTCAACGATGAATTCATGGACGCCATGGTCAGAATCATTCCTCTGGCAGGATAGCGGCCAGGCTTCCGACAAAATGCCTGTCCCGCCATAGCCCGGTGCTTTTAGGAGCGACGGCGGAGCGGCCCGCGCTTTGACCGTCGGCGCAATCCGAGGTTTTGAAGCCACTTCTGGTGCTCAGGCCCGGAGACCGGCAGTTTTTGGTATTCTTTGCACAGCCCGTTTCGGGGGGTAGGAGGCAACCTTGCGGGACAGCCGCAGGGCCAGAAAGGGGTTCGCCTTTCCAAGGCTCCGGTGAATCAGAAGGGACTCTTTCCGATAGTCGGCAATCCGGGCTTCGGACCAACTGGCCGGCGGCGGCGACAGGTTGGTGATTCGGTCGGCCATCTTCACCAGCCAGATTTCCCAGGGTTGCTTTCGAATGCGGTTCAGACTCTCTATGATCCGTCTTTCCCCGCTCCGGATATTTTGATCCTTGGTCATCGCAAGCACGCCTTCGGCCACCGCATTTCCAAACTGGCTTCGAATCTCTTCGAACCGATGCGGGGTGTCCTCCAAAACGTCGTGGAGCAAGGCGGTCTGGAGGGCCAAATCCCCATCCCATCCGGACTCGATGGACAGCACGGAAATAATTTCCATGGACACGAGGGTCGGGTGAACGATGTACGGATGATCGCTTTCCGGTATGGTCTGCCCCCGGTGTGCCTCCGCGGCAAACCGGTAAGCCCTGACATATTTTTCACGCGACCAGGAACTCATTTAATTCCCCCTCGGACGCTTGATCCACTTTTATAAAATCGCGGCAGCGATTTTATCACGGGTTGTAGACCACGACGATCAGCTCGGTTTCGGTTTTTCCCGGGTTTCGCATCATGTGCCGTATGCCCGAGTTGAAATGAAGCGAATCACCGGCTTTCAGTCGGTTGACGTGGTCGCCGACCGTAATTTCGATCCTGCCCGTCAGCACGTAGACAAACTCTTCTCCTTCATGCTGATATCCGACGCCCTCGTGTTCCTTCATCGGGGCCACGGTGACCAGAAAACCTTTCAGGTGCTTGTTTTCTGCACCGGGAGTCAATGTCCTGTAAGCGTAGTTGTCGGTGCGCTTGGTGTACGCCCGGACCCGATCCTTTCGCTTCGACGCCTCCTCCCGGAGGAGCGCCCCCGAGTCGATTTCCAGGGCCCTGGAGATCTGCAGCAGGGCACCGACCGGCGGCACTTCCTTTCCGGATTCGAGCAGCTTCAGGTAATCGACCGAAAACCCGGTTTCATTGGCCAGGGCCTCGTATGTGACCTTCTTTTTCTGCCTGGCCTGTTTGATCCGCTTTCCGACGGGAACCAGGCTGGGGGTCTTTTTCTTCGCCATGGTCCGGCTCCGTTTCTTTGTAGAAAGTTGATTGGTCGAATCGTTGATTGGTCAATTGGGTTACAGCCTCACTGGGGGTAACCTTCCAAAAAACACCAAAAGATGCTGTTTTTTATGCTGGATTTGTTTTTCCTATTTAACGAATCAACCATTTAACCATTCGACTATTCCTTATAAATTTGTAATACTTTCAATCCGCTGAGTCCCTTTCAAGATGCACCATGGTCGCGCCCACCGGGGCAAACGACAAAAACAATACATTGAGCAGCGGTATCAGGAACCAGAGACCGAAGCCCAGGTGCAGCGGCAGGGTCCGCAATAAAAACCGAAACCGTTTGGAGAATGACTCCATACGACGGGCAGGGAGCAGATCGGTATTGTCCCATGCCAGGAACACGACGGCAGCCAGGGGGGAGATTACCGAGGTCACCGGAGAAAACGGCGTCATCAATCCCAGCCCCATCAACACCAGCGCAAACAGCACCGGCAGCACCGCCCGGGGGATTTCCTGCCTGAGCAGGAAAAAAAAATATGGTATGGCAGGCATCGACGGGGGGTCTTGTTCGGACCCGCTGATAAGCTGTTCGGTCTTCCGGGACATTAGGTCCATGATGACCACGGCAAAAAGAATCTGTGAGATCAAAAACCCCGCCAGGGCCGCCCCCCCGAACAGCATCAGCGCAACGATCCATGAAAACAGATGCCATAGCCAGCTCAGCCATGCGATTTGCGGCTGTGCCCAGATCGCACCGGCAATTTCCCGGTAGTAGACGACCACCAGGATGGCGCAAAGAACAGTCACCGACAGGATGACGGCAAATCGGATCAACCCCAACAGCATCAGCCGCGGATGGTTCAAACCGAAGCGAAGGCCCTTGAGATTGTAGGAAAGTCCCTTGAAAAATCCCATGATTCTCCTGTTCGATTCGATCAAGTATTTTCGAGCAAAGAGGCAAATATGCTTTATTCGTTTGTTTTTTCTCTGCGTCTCTGCGCGAGATATCTGTTTTATTATAGATGCCGAATCCTGCTCTCGTCAAACACATCTAATCCGCCCACGAAGACGGAAACCGGTCCTGCCAATCGAAGCGTCGGATCAGCCGGCAAAAGCGCGGGCCCAAAGGGGCTGTGATCGAAACCGGCTGGCCGGTGATCGGGTGAGAAAATTCGAGCCGGACCGAAGCCAGCAAAAGACGCCTGCACCCCAGGGTTTCCCGGACAAAGCGGTTGTGGTGGCTGTCGCCGTGCCGCGTGTCGCCGATCACGGGATGGGCGATGTCCCGCAGGTGGCGGCGGATTTGATGCATGCGGCCGGTCACGGGGCGGACTTCCAGCAGAGAGTACCTTGCGGTCGAATACTTGCCCACCGGGTAGGGGACCTCGATCTGGGCCAATCTTCGAAACAGCGTCTGAGCCGGTTTGATGACAGCCTGGTTTGGTCCTTTGTACACGTCTGCCCGCAGCGGAAGCTCGATCCGGCCTTCCTCTGCGACAAACCCGCGGACCACGGCGACGTAAGTCTTTTCGATCTCTTTACGGGCAAAACGGCCGGTCATCTCGCTGGCCGAAGCCCGGTCGAGGGCGAAAAGAAGCGCTCCGGAAGTCGGCCGGTCGAGGCGGTGAACCGGATAGACCCGCTGTCCGACCTGCGCCCGGAGCATCTGAAGGACGAATCGCTCCCGGGGAGCGGCGATGCGGCTCCGATGCACCATGATTCCGGCAGGCTTGTTCACGGCAACCAGATAGTCGTCGCGGTACAGGATTTCGAGTTGATGCATTGAATGCAGTCTCACAATCCTGGTCCTCAGGACCAGGTCAGGGGCAATTGGCTTTGCCTTTCAGCCCGAAGTGAAAAAATTCGAAGCACGAAATCCGATATTCGAATTTCGGATTTAAGACAACCATAGGGATTCATGCCCTCCGGGCTTAACTCAAAGCCGGGTCCTTCGGGCCCGAATCTTCTCATGGCCTGCGTTTCACCTCCGCGGTGGGCGCCGCCGACAGAGGGTCTTCGGGCCAGGGGTGCTTGGGATAACGACCCTCAGCAATGCCGGTGGAACACGGGTGGTCTTGCCAGCCCCGGCCGGCGCCTGCAGCACGGCGTTGGACGCCTCGGCCAGAGCACTTTTCAGGTCTCCCAGGACGCTGTCTACAGGTAGGGGCTTTTGCTTCGGATCTTTCATGCTGGATTTATTAGGTCGAATATCCGGCGCTTGTCAAATCCGCGGCTTTCGGCTATGAGAGACTTTTTTCCCATTTCCACGGCTACGTCATGCTGCCCGGATTCAGGCGGGTGTTGCCTGGACCGATTTTTATCTCTTTTTCCACGGAACGCGAAACGAATCAAATCGCGCCAGCGATTTGAATTGGATGCGATCATGATCACTTTGCTCGACTACGGCGCAGGAAACGTCCGCAGCGTCGTCAACGCCATCGAAAGCCTGGGGCAAACCGTTCGGCCGGTGTCGAGCCCCGAGGATATCGTTTCCGCTGAAAAGCTCGTTTTTCCGGGCGTCGGGGCCTTCGGGAACATGATGAAAATCCTGGCCACGAAAGGCTACGTGGAGCCGCTCAAGGCCTATATCCGCTCGGGTCGGCCTTTTTTCGGCATCTGCCTCGGTCTTCAGGCCCTGTTCGAAGAAAGCGAGGAAGCGCCGGGGGTTCGGGGGCTGGGCATCTTCTCCGGCAAGGTCCGCCGGTTCGATCTCGATCTTTCCGTTCCCCACATCGGCTGGAACGGCCTTCGATTCCACAAGGCCGCCGAGGTGTTCGACGGTCTTTCCGGCAGGGAAAAATTCTATTTCGTGCACTCCTATTATGTGGCTCCGGAAGATCCTTCCGTGGTGCTCACCACCACCGACTACGGGATCGAATTCGTCAGCGCCGTTCAGGTCGGCAGTCTTGTTGCCACCCAGTTTCACCCGGAGAAAAGCGCTAATCCCGGCATTTCCATGCTGAAAAACTTTATCGAAGCCGGGCATCCGGCCGTGGTTCCCGCTTCCGGGCCTCGAAACACAACGCTTGCCAAACGAATTGTCGCCTGCTTGGACGTCCGCGCCACAGACGATGGAGATCTGGTGGTCACCAAGGGCGACCGCTACGATGTTCGGGAAAAGGGCGCCGTCCGAAACCTCGGAAAGCCGGTGGAACTGGCCGGCCGCTACTACCAGGAGGGGGCAGACGAAATTACTTTTTTGAACATCACCGGCTTCCGTGATTTTCCCCTGGAGGACATGCCGATGCTCGAAGTGCTGCGGCAGACATCGAAAACCGTCTTCGTTCCGCTGACCATCGGCGGCGGCATTCGGAACTACACCGACAAGAACGGGCGCCGATATTCGGCCCTGGAAGTGGCCGCCGAATACTTCCGCTCCGGAGCGGACAAGGTCTCCATCGGCAGCGAAGCCGTGAGTATCGCCCAGGCGGTTGTAGAAACCGGATCTTCAGACGGCAGAAGCGCCATCGAGGAGATCTCCCGGGTTTACGGAAATCAGGCAGTGGTGATCTCCATCGACCCGAGGCGGGTCTATGTTTCCGCGCCGGATGCGGTCCCCCACCATGTTATCGAAACCGAGATTCCCGGCCCCTCCGGCGAGCGCTTCTGCTGGTACCAGTGCACGGTCAAGGGCGGGCGGGAAGGGAGCCGGATCGACGCGGTGACCCTGGCCCGCATCTGCGAGGGCCTCGGTGCCGGAGAGATCCTGCTCAACTGCATCGATCGAGACGGCACCAACACCGGCTTTGACATCGAGCTGATCAACGCCGTTGCCTCGGCGGTCTCCATCCCGGTGATCGCCTCCAGCGGGGCCGGATGTGAAGACCATTTCCTGGAGGTTTTCACCCGGACCGACGCTGAAGCGGCCTTGGCCGCGGGCATTTTTCACCGCCGGCAAGTCCCCATCGAAGCGGTGAAGCGCTTTCTGGACGGCAAGGTGGAAGTCCGTAGATGAGCGCAAAGGGCATAGGAAGCATAGTGCATGGGGCATGGGATATAGAGAAAAAGCCCAAAAAAGGTATTCAATGAATTCTCCCCCCTCTCCGCTGCAACGGTACCACTCCATCATCGAAGACGTCCCGGCCTTTGAGGAGGCGATTCGGCGCCCCCTGGCTCGGTTTATC
The DNA here is from genome assembly GCA_021737185.1 of Desulfobacterales bacterium. Lineage (GTDB taxonomy): Bacteria > Desulfobacterota > Desulfobacteria > Desulfobacterales > CAFBRK01 > JAIPEL01. The sequence continues at coordinate 7,319 of JAIPEL010000110.1, forward strand.
TGGGCTCATAAGCAGCGGATCGATCCGGCAAAGCTCACCGCCCTTCTTACTGCCGACGGCTACCGTCTGGTCTCCCTCGATTGGCATCCGGGGGCGTTTCGGGTCGTCTTCGAACCTTCCCCACTGGGCGGGCACTGGACGTTTCAGGCCGGATTCTTCCACATCCAGGAGGCGGCATCCATGGTGCCGGTCCTACTCCTGTCGCCCCGGCCAGGCATGCGGATCATGGACCTGTGCGCAGCTCCGGGAAATAAAACGGTTCAGGCGGCTTCAGCCATGGAAAACAGCGGAACCGTAATGGCCAATGATCTGCGCCATCAACGGATGGCCTCGATCCGGATGCATGTGGACCGCCTCGGCCTGATCAACGTCAGCACCACCTGCCGAGACGGCGGAAGCTATCCGCGAAAAGCCGGCCTGTTCGACGCCGTGCTGGTGGACGCGCCCTGCAGCTGCGAAGGCACTTCCCGGAAGAATACGGACATTTTACAGCGGCCGGTTCCCGGAAGAGGCCGGCTGCTGATGCGCCAAAAACGGCTGCTGGAACGGGCCGTCCGCCTCTGCCGTCCGGGAGGGCGGATCGTCTACAGCACCTGCACCTACGATCCGGAGGAGAACGAAGCCGTCGTCGACGCGGTCCTCCGCGACATGCCCGACAAGGTCGAGATGCTGCCGTCGTCGCTGCCCGGACTCCGGGCCGCTGCGGGCGTAACCTCATGGCACCAAGAGCGTTATCACCCGGATCTTCGGCATGCGCTGCGCATCTGGCCGCACCTGAATGACACCGGCGGCTTTTTTGCCGCCGTGCTGCAGCGAACCGGTGGATTGTTCCTGCCTCCGGAGCCGTCGCCGGCCCTCTCCGACCCCGGATACGAGGACGAAAACCGAAAGGGCTACCGGCTTTTTCCGGAACCCGAGCAGATCACCTCGCTTCTTTCGAACCGTTTCGGTATCGCTCGGTCCGCCCTTGACAACCTGTGTCTTTTGACGAGAAACAGGCGCCAGGTGTTTGTCGCCGCCTCCGATCACCGCCCGACCGTCGAGCCGCCCCCGGCCACGGGTCTTCCGCTGCTGGATCTATCCATGAAAACCCCGAAGCTGACCACCGCCGGGGCCGCTTTTCTCGGACGCTTCGCCCGGTGCAACGTGATCGATGTCGACACCAATCAGCTCGGCCGATATCTAACCCGCCGCTCTTTTTCCCTCCACCGGTCCCAGTTGGCAGAAACCAACGAAGACGGCCATGTGCTGATCCGCTATGACGGCGCCGTGCTTGGCGTCGGCCGCCTGTTCAAAAGCCAAATGAAGGTGGACAGTTTTTATCCCAAGCGGTTTGCCGCCCTGGTTACTGATGGTTGAATGGTCGATTGGTCAACTGGTTGCTTGACAAACGTCCCTGCCTTCCCAATGTTTCGCCGGTATCGGGTTGTCACATTACCGCACGAAAAGATCCGATAAGCTCTCGGGCTATACCGGAGAAACATGAACTGTCAGGAGACACCGATGGAAAATTCCCAGGAAGCGGCCGCTTTTTTCACCATGCTCAAGCACACCGTCGAATCCCACGGCTGCAAGATCGTGGACGTGGATTTCGAAAACCATAAAATCGACATCGACGGTCCGGATGAAAATGTGGCCGACTGTGCAGCAGCAATCGGAAAATTGATGGATTGACATTATCGAAAAAAGCTGTGGAAAAGGTTCCCGCGATGGAACGGGATCGCATTTTTTTAAGTCCCCGGGAAGTGTTCGATGCGATCCGGGATGATTTCAATCAATACGGGGCGCAGGTGCCTCTGTACCTGAACCTTTGCCCGCTGGTCTTCGGCGCCGGTGGGTGGGCCAGGGATTCGAGGGGGCGCGGCGTATGGATTTTGATCGGCTCCCGGGGAAAGATGCATCTGGTCGAGTACCGCCAGCTCGGGGATCGGATCTGTACAAAGCTCGAAACCGCCGATTTGACCCTGGCGCAGCTGGCTGGAATCTGCCGGCAGGTGTTCCGCACCCGTGCGTGGCCCGGTGAAAGCGGGGCCATCGAGGGGGTGAGGATCGAGACCGGCATGGAACCGTTTGACTGCATCCAGTGCGGGCAATGCTGCCGGAATATCGGATATCCCAAAGAGGCCGAGGAAAGCGACGTCGCCCGTTGGCGGAAAGCCGGCAGAGAGGACATCCTGCGTTGGGTCGGCCTCAAAAGGCCCGAGTCAAACGGCTGTGTCTATCGGATCTGGATCACCCCGGGCACCAACCAGCCGGCCGCGGTGTGTCCGTGGCTGGAAAAGCAGCCGGGGACCCATCGCTATCGATGCCGCATCCATGAGGTCAAGCCCGACATCTGCCGGCAATATCCGGGCAGCCGCAAACACGCACTCATGACCGGATGCCAGGGGTTTGAAAAGGCAGTCTGACGCCGGCATCGAAATCGACGCGCCGCGATCCGGAAAGCGAATTTACCCGAACCGAGATTCATGGCCTTTCGACATCGCCGGCAAAACGGCCTTGACTTCTTCAAATGATTTGATAATCTTTCTTAAGCTGCAAAATATCATGCAGAGAGGCGCGAGGGAACTGGCCCTTTGACCGCCCGGCAACCTGCCACGCAAGGTGCCGCCAGACCCGAAAGGGAACCATGAGGTCCGCGAGACAAACGGATAACGGAACCTCCCGACGGGAGGTTTTTTATTTCCAACGGAAACGGAGATCTGGAAAATGGCAAAAAATGGCTCTGACAATGCGCTGGGAGAATACGCCGACATCTTCGGCATCATGGGCCGGCTTACAGACGAATTTCCGAGGGGACTCGCCGAGCCCTTTCCGAGCAAGTGGACCGACCCCCTGGAGCTATATGGCTGCTACCGAAAATCATTGGAGATCCATGCGGTCGATCTGGACCAGGAACGCGCCGCCGTCCGTGACTTGATGGCAAAAGACCACTATTCACCAGCCACGATTTGGCATGCCCGATTGAACCTGGTCGCCCAACGGATTCTGGAAAACGGGTTAAACTGATTGATCGGCATCGGCGGAGAAGGACTTTCCCGAAAGCCGGGGATTGCCGCCCGGTGCTTTACCGCGGCGGCAGACCGCCGGGTGAACATCGAAATGAAATTTTCCATCGGGAATCCTGAAGCACCGGTGTTGACAAATTGTCTGACATTGCTTAGTTTTTTATTGCCCGCCGGAACGGCAGGCCCTGTTCTTCGATAGAATGAGTTCAACCCGCACGCTGCGGGCTTCCAGCCGATTGGATGGCGTCCTCCCTTTCCCGGTCCTTGCCAGCTGTATAGCGTATACCTGTTTTCCCCCATCCCGATTTTAGGTGTGCCGCTCCTGCTACGTTTCGATGTCGATGCGACCTGGAAAAATACGGCGCCTTGCAGCGTGTCTCCGCGGTGAGTATTCGTGGACCTACAATACTTCACCGAAGTTATGCCATCTGGCATTAAGATACAGGCTGCGCCTTTCTCGGGCTGCAGCCCGAACCTGACACGAAGGAGAGATTCATGAAAAAGGCTCAAAAAGGCGACAAGGTGAAGGTGCACTTTACCGGAACACTGGAAGACGGGACCGAGTTTGCGTCCTCCCGGCAGGATGCTCCTGTGGAATTCACCATCGGAGAAGGTGCGTTGATTCCCGGATTCGAGGAAGGAACCATCGGCATGGCCGAAGGCGAACAGAAGACGATTCAACTGGAACCGACCGAAGCGTTCGGCGAAAAGCGTCCCGAACTGGTGTCAAAGGTTCCCAAAAACGCGATTCCGGATCACATCGAGCTTTCGGTCGGCCTCCAGCTTCAAATGAACTCCCAGGCCGGCGATCCGATTCAGGTGACTGTGACCGATGTCAACGAAGAAGAGGTCACCATCGATGCCAATCCCCCCCTGGCGGGAAAACCGCTTACGTTCGACATCGAACTGGTGGAGCTGGCCTAAGGCGTAAGGCGCTTCGCGCCGCTGGGATGCTGGGAGGCTGGGAAGCTGGGACGCCGGGAGGCTTGTGCCTTCGGCACCGCTGGGAAGCAGGGCGCTGCGCGCCCCCGGGTTCCGATGTCAGGGGTCGGATGTCAGAGGTCGGAAAAAACCCCGCGTTCTTTTTTGCTGACATCGGACATCTGACATCCGACATCGGATATCAGGAGCTTCCCGGCGTTCCGGCACAAAGAGAAATGTCTACATCATCAGGTAGATAAAGGTATACTCCCCGCCGTTGACGTCCACGGTGAGGTTTCCTCCGCGGGATTCGGCAAAAACGACCCAGCCGGGACGCTGCCGGCTGCCGCATTCGAATTTCGGGTAAGATTCTCCCCGTTTCCGATCGTTCCAGGAAAGGAGCATCGCATTGGATGCCCGCTGCCTGGCCTCACGGGTGGCGATCTGCTTGGCCCGGGCAAAATCAAGGTCCGGTTCTTCCACCGTCAGTTCTAAATGTTCCGGTGCGTACCGCGAGGGATCCGGATCGACTCTCATCGCTTGTTCCCCTATCGCCGCAAGGGCGGCTCCTTTTTTGTCAGGCTGCCGCCGGGCCGCTTCCCGGCGGACCAGGACGATTGCGCAAACTTCCGAAGCGAGCAAAAATTTCAGAATACCCAAAACGACACGGTGGGTGAAAAAAACAAGTCGCTTTGAAACCTGACGGTTGAAATCAAGCGACCCTATTGGGGGCGGGCTTGCACCTGGACCGGCTGGACCGCCGGTACGGGGGAAGCCGGGAGACGGCATCGACCGGGTTTGTTCTGCATCTCCTGGATGCAGGCGTCTTTTTCCTCCCAAAGCCCGTTGAGCCATTGCTGGAACTGCAGCCGGAACGCCCGATCCCTGGCGTAGTCTCCGACAAGCGTCTCTGTGATGGGAAGAGATCGGACCTTCACGCGGATCTTTGCAATCCTGCCGCAGACAAAATCCCAGAAACTGATCCGCTGCGCAGAATAGACGATGGTGACGTCAAGCACCCGCCGGAGCTGTCCGTTCATGGCCGAAAGGACGTAGGCCGCTCCCCCGGCTCGGGGACGAAGAAGACTTCGGTACGGAGATTTCTGGTTGCCCTGCTTTTTCTGCGAAAACCTTGTCCCTTCAACGAAGCTCATCACTGAAATCGGCACCTTTTTGAAGCGTTCACACGCCTTGCGCGTGATGTCAAAGTCCTTTCCGATCCGCTCCGGGTGTTTTTTCAGGTACCCCTTGGAATACCGCTTCATGAACGGAAAATCGAGGGCCCACCAGGCTTGGCCTAATATCGGCAGCCAGAACAGCTCCTTTTTCAGGAAAAATTTGAGAAACGGGATCTTTCGGTGGAAAACGTGCTGCAGCACGAGAATGTCCACCCAGGAGCGATGGTTGGCGATCACAAGGTACCATCCGTTGCGGTCCAGATCCCCGGGAAGATGAATGTCCCACTGGGTGCGGGAAAAAATGCGATGGTTGATGATGTTGGCCGCAATCCACAGGTCGGCCATGGCGTTCTGCAGACGGTCCCAGATCCTTCTCCATCGGGGCCGGGGCAGGAGCCGCTTGAAAAAGGCAAGAAACAGAATCGGAATCGCCCAGAACAAGGTGTTGAGCCCATAGCCCAACAGCGAAAGAATACCCCTGATGGGGGCAAAAACCGATCCGGCCGCTTTGTTCTCTTCTGATGATGCAGTCAACGTCATCCCAAAATCCACATGGGGAAAGATTCCCCCGTTATGCCGCCTTGGCGGCCGCACTCTGGCCGTATTCCCAGACCAGCGTATCCATCAGCTCCTTGACGGACACGATCTTGCGGACCCGGTGGGCGTTTTGTCCTGCAAAGGCAAACCCGTTTTCAAACCGTCCCTTTCGCGCGTTTGAAAGGGCCCTGGCAATGCAGTAAGGGCTTTTTGAGGGATTGCATGTCTTGATGCAGTGAAACGGGCAGGCAAAGGGCTTTTTCCGGCCCTGGTTGACCTCCTCGATAAAGGCGTTGCGAACGACCCGCCCCGGCATGCCCACCGGACTTTCGATAATGATCAGGTCTTCCTCCCGGGCATTTAGGTAAACCTGCTTGAAGCCGTCGTCTGCATCGCATTCATGGGTGGCGACGAAACGGGTCCCCATCTGGGCGGCAGAAGCGCCCAGCGACAAAAACCGGTGAATGTCTTTACCGGTAAAAATCCCGCCCGCGGCAATGACCGGTATGGGATCCGCGCCGCCCTCTCGAAACTCCCGCACGGATTCGATCACTTCCACCACCAGTTTTTCGAGCGCAAAGGCGGGATCTTCGATTTGATCTTTTGTAAATCCAAGATGACCTCCAGCCATGGGCCCTTCCACCACGATGGCATCGGGGAGAACATCGAATCGACTCTTCCATTTCTGACAAATAATGCGAGCGGCTCTGGCCGACGAGACGATGGGCGCAAGACGGGTTCGCGATCCCTCGGGAAGAAGCCCGGGAAGGCTTAGGGGAAGACCGGCGCCGGCAAAGATGACGTCGGCGCCCTCGGCAGCCGACGTGAGAACCATGTCCTCGAAATTGGTCAAGGCGACCATGACGTTGACCCCGATGACGCCGCCGGTCTTTTGACGCGCCTTTCGGATCTCCCTGCGCAGCACCCGGATGTTGGCCTCCTGGCCGTTTTTAGCGATATCCGGCTCCTGAATGCCCGGCATGGCTGCAGAGATCACCCCGACCCCGCCTTGTTCGGCCACGGCCGAGGCAAGCCCGGACATGGAAATACCGACGCCCATTCCCCCCTGGACGATGGGCAGGCGGCTGAGCTTGTCTCCGATTTTCAGCGGCGGAAGCTGCATGGAAGACTCCTTTTTCGATCCGGTTGTGCCGGCAGCCCGGCAACGTTTGCGAAACAGCGGCAGGCTTTCGGCTTGCCTGCATGTTTAAAAGAAGGACCGAAAAACCGCAAGAAATTCGGAGAGTATTACAAAACTATTACAAAGGCAGGGCGTAGTGCTCGATGGCATAAGTTCGGTGACGTATTGTAGGTAAACGAATATTCACCGCCGAGGCGCAGAGATTGGAAATGCCTAAAATGCCTAAAAT
>JAIPEL010000111.1 GCA_021737185.1 Desulfobacterales bacterium
CGTCGTGGCCGGTATTGAGTCATTGCTGGCAACACGGACGCGACAGAGCGCGTCCCTCCACCGTCAGGGGCTTCGACATAAGTTTCATCTTTGATCAAACTGGGCGCCCCGGCGACCAGAGGCCCCGCTTATGTGAAACTTCGACCTAGTCCTGCGGCAATAATCGACCTGCCCCCGCCTTGGGTTTTGGAGGTTGGAGGGCCACGCTCCGTCGTGGCCGGTATTGAGTCATTGCTGGCAACACGGACGCGACAGAGCGCGTCCCTCCACCGTCAGGGGCTTCGACATAAGTTTCATCTTTGATCAAACTGGGCGCCCCGGCGACCAGAGGCCCCGCTCGTATGAAACTTCATGTTCCCGGTCCGTCATGCCGGACTTGATCCGGCATCCAGTTTTTTCCCTGGATCCCGGGTCTCCGCTTCGCTTCCGTCTTCGCCTTCGGCTACGCCGGACAAGTCGCCCGGGATGACGGTCGGGGAAGTTTCATTTTTGATCAAACTGGCAGGCTAATGCCAAAAAATTCCGATAGAATTCCCTACGGCAACCCTTGAACCTGAACCTTGAACGCCCCTGCCAGCGGCAGGGCCGTTATCTGCCTTGCTTCTCCTCGGCAAGGCCCAGGCGGAGGGCCAGTTCCCACGTGCGGCGGGCCAGGCGTATGGTGGCCTCGTCGACCATGCGGCCGTCCACGGAAACCGCGCCGCGTCTGTGCGCCGCTGCCGCTTCAAAAGCGTCCAGCACTTTCCGCGCCCGCTCGATCTCTTCAGCCGAGGGCGAAAATATCTCGTTGATCGCATCGATCTGATCCGGATGAATCGCCCACTTGCCGTCGAACCCCAGCGCCGCCGCCACCGCAGCCCACCGCCGGAGGGCCTCCTGGTCCCTGAAGTGCCCATAAGGGGCGTCGATGGCCGCCAGCCCCGCGGCCTTGGCCGCCATCACCATCCGGCTCATGGCAAAATTCCAGCGATGGCCCGGATAGACGCTCTCCTCGGCCTCGCCGTGCCCGGAAATCGATACCAGACGGGCCCCGATGGACACCTGAAAATCGACGATCCCGAAGATGAGGGAAATTAGACGGTCCGATGCAGCGGCAATCTCCCGGACGCGGCTCAAACCCTCTGCGCTTTCCACCGAAGCCTCGATGCCGACGGGCCGGCGGCCGCCCAGACGCATTTCGATGCCCGCCATCAGCCGGTGAACAAAATGAATGTCTCCGGGATGGTCGATTTTCGGAATGACCACGGCATCGAGCCGGTCGCCGGCGGCCTCGAGTACTTCCAGAAGGTCCCGGTAGCCAAAGGGGGTGTCCAGCGCATTGCTGCGAAACGTCAGGGTCTTTTCGCCCCAATCGATCTTTAGGGCCGAACGGATCACCTGCCGGCGGGCGTCCTCCTTGGCATCGACCGGCACGCTGTCTTCCAGGTCGAGCATGACGACGTCGGCCGCGCAGCCCGCGGCCTTTCGGTGCATCTTTTCCACATGGCCGGGTACGGAAAGAATGGATCTTCTCGGTTTCATCCCCTGACAGAGCTCCTTTTTTCGATTTTCCCCATGATCGCTTTTCATCTTCGCCTTTGCTTTGGTGCATACCAGAAATCTTGTCGGTTTCAAACGGCCGAAGAAGCTTCGTCACTAAAGACAGGTAAAAATTGACCCGAATCTTTCGGCGGCGTATATGTGAATCGATTTTGTCGCAAAACTGGTTCGGACCTTTTCATGGAGACCAGCGATGGACACACAAGAAGAGATCACCCCTTTGGACATCATTCAGCATTCCAGCAACGGCGTACTGGCGACCGACAGCGCAGGCCATATCCGGTTTTTCAACCCTCAAGCCGAGAAGATTCTCAGGTTTTCGGCAGAACGGCACAATGGCCGTTTCATTTCCGATCTGCTGCCGCTGACCGGTCCCCAGGTCCTGAAATGCCTGAAGACCGGACGACCCAATCTCGGCCATCACATCATCGGCAAACAGGTCGATCTGGTGATCAATATCACGCCGATCTCCAAAAAAGGCCGGATCATCGGCGCCGTCTGCAACTTCCAGGAAAGAGGAGAATTCGAAGTCACCGCCAAAAGGCTCGACTCCTATCGCCGTCTCAACCGTCAGTTGGAGACCATTTTCAAAGCCTCCTCGGACGGCATCTGGGTCTGCGACGGAACCGGGAGGGTCATAGACATCAACGAAGCCTCCGCCCGACTCAATGGCATCGAACCAGCCGATGTGGTCGGGAAAAGCGTCGCAGCCCTGACCGAAAACGGACTCTTTGACCGATCCGTTACCATGGAAGTGCTGGAAACCAAACGACAGGTCACCCTATTGCAGTACATTCCCCGGACAGAGAGCTATCTGCTGGCAACAGGAACCCCGGTGTTCGACGAAAACGGGGAAGTTTTTTTAGTGGTAGTCAACGAACGGGATCTGACCCAGCTCAACCGGATCCGGGAAGCGCTCGAGCAGAGCCAGATGGTCACGGAAAAGTTTAAAGAAGAACTGGCCGAGTTGAGCTTACGGGAGCTCAAAGGCGAAGAGATCGTCGCCGAAAGCGAGGAGATGCGGCAGGTGCTCCGGGTATCCCTGAAGCTGGCCCGTCTGGACGCATCCAACATTCTGCTCCTGGGTGAATCGGGCACCGGCAAGGGCCTTTTGGCCAAATTCATTCACAAAAACAGCCCCCGGCAACAAGAGCCCTTAATTCAAATCAACTGCGCGGCCCTGCCGGAGACCCTTCTGGAGGCGGAACTCTTCGGCTACGAGAGGGGGGCCTTTACCGGCGCCCGGGAGCAGGGAAAAGCCGGCCTTTTCGAACTGGCCGACGGCGGGACCCTGTTTTTGGATGAAATCGGCGACCTGCCCCTCCCCCTGCAAGCCAAGCTCCTCAAGTACCTCGACGACAACGAAGTCATGCGTCTGGGTGCGGTCAAACCGCGGAAAATCAAATGTGCGATCATCGCAGCCACGAACCGAAATCTGGAAAACCAAGTTCGCAAGCGCCGCTTCCGCCGGGATCTGTATTACCGGCTCAACATCTTCACGCTGAAAATCCCTCCCCTTCGGGGCCGGCCGGAGGACGTCTTCGAACTGGTCCACCATCTTCTCAGGCGCTACAATCGTCGCTACAAGGTTGAAAAGCGGATCCGGCCCGAAGGACTGCAGGCGCTTCAAAACTACAATTTTCCCGGAAACGTCCGGGAGTTGAAGAACCTCATGAAAAAAGCCGTCGTCCTGAACGACGAAAGGGACATCGACGCCGCCGTTCTGGAGAGCCTCACGGCGGCGCCGGCAGAACAGGAGCACAAGGGCTCTCAGGATGCCGCCGCCCTGGGAACACTCGCAGAACGGGTGAAGCGCTTCGAGAGCGATATTCTTCGGCAGACGCGACGCCGATGTCAAAACACCCGGGAGATGGCAGCGGCTCTGGGAGTCAGCCAGCCGACAGTGGTGCGGAAGATGAAAAAATACGGCATCTCTTCCCAGATCGATGCAAATATGCATCAACAAGATTTATATGCCTGAAATACCAGTTAAAATAATATTTTTAGCTTGATTTAGTTTTGAATCGTATATTTATGACGTAAAATCGTGTACTTGAGCAAACAACCTGATACGATTGTGTATCATCTGCATTCCTGGATTTGCTTCGACCGCTCTATACCCGCGCCTTGAGCCAATTTTCGCAGCTGGCCCATCATTTGCATTGCTCTCCTTTTGCTGCCGCCTGATCCGGCGGCGCCGAAAAAGTTGAACCCTGTTGAAAGGTCGTTTCCAAAAACGAACCAGGAGGTCGTTGCAATGCGAGCGGAGCTGTTGGAAAAAAGAGGAAGATCCATCCCCAAGGGTCATGTCAGCGGAACCGACTGTTATGTGGCACGGGCTGAAGGGGCGCGGGTCTACGACATCGAAGGAAAGGAATACATCGATTTTGCCGGCGGCATTGCCGTGATGAACGTCGGCCACTCCCATCCGAAGGTCGTGGCGGCCATACAGGACCAGGCGGCCAAGTTCACCCACACCTGCTTCATGGTTCTGCCCTACGAGCCTGCCGTCGAATTGGCCGAAAAACTGTGCGCCCTCGTTCCCGGATCTTCGAAAAAGGCCGCCCTGCTGATCAACAGTGGCGCCGAGGCGGTGGAAAACGCCGTGAAGATCGCCCGGTACGCCTCGGGGCGAACCGGCATCGTCGCCTTTGAAAACGCGTTTCACGGCCGGACTCTGCTGACTATGACCCTGACGAGCAAGGTCAAACCGTACAAGTTCGGATTCGGCCCCTTTGCACCGGAAGTCTACCGGATCCCGTTTGCCTACTGCTACCGCTGCCCCTTCGGACTTTCCTATCCCGGTTGCGAAACGGCCTGCGCCGAGTATCTGAATCATTTTTTCGCCACCCACGCGGCGGCAGAAACCACCGCCGCGGTGATCGCCGAGCCGATCCAGGGCGAGGGGGGCTTCATCACCCCGCCGCCGGAATATTTCCCCCGCCTCAAGAAGATCTGCGAAGACAACGGCATCCTTTTCGTAGCCGACGAAATCCAAACCGGCATGGGACGCACCGGAAAAATGTTCGCCTTGGAACACTGGAATATCGAAGCGGACCTGACCACGGTGGCCAAGAGCCTGGCGGCCGGTATGCCTCTGAGCGCGGTGGTGGGCAAAAAAGAAATCATGGATTCGGTCCACCCCGGAGGGATCGGGGGCACTTACGGCGGAAACCCGGTCTCCTGCCGGGCGGCCTTGGCAGTGCTGGATATTTTCGAAACGGAAAACCTGCTGGAACAAGCCCAGCAACTCGGTAAAACCCTTCGGGCCCGACTCGAAGCATTGCAGGCGGAACATGAGATCATCGGCGATGTCCGGGGCATCGGTCCCATGCTTGCCCTGGAGTTGGTCGAGGACCGGGAGACCAAGGCACCGGCCGCGGATAAAGCCAAGGCTTTAGTCAAATCCTGCTATGAAAAAGGACTGATCCTGCTGGCATGCGGGACCTTCGGCAATGTCATCCGGCTGCTGATGCCCCTGGTCATCACCGACGAAGAACTCGAGCGGGGACTGGCCATCCTAGACGAGGGCTTTTCCGCCCTAAAAGCCAAATAACGGGCTGCGGTCGGCTAAAAACGGAGTGCATCAAGTCAGGGAAACGAACACCCAACGTATAGAGGAGGGAACATGGCACTTACCTGGGGAAAAACGCTGTCCAGAGTCCTTTTCACCACAGTGGTCGGAGCCGCGCTGGTTTTGACCGCGCCGCTTCCAACCATGGCTGCCGACGATGTCGTTCGGGTGGGCAATATCATTCCGCTGTCAGGCCCCTCGGCCTCGGTGGGCGAGCAGGGCAAATTCGCCCGTGAGATGGCCGTAGAAGAAATCAACGCCAGCGGCGGCATCAAGGCCCTGGGTGGCGCCAAGCTGAAGATGCTTTACGCTGACTCTGAATCCAAACCGGAAAAAGGCGTGGCCGAAGCCGAACGGCTGATCAACAGCGAAAAGGTCCATGTGCTGACCGGCTGCTGGAATTCGGCGGTGACCTACCCCACCTCGGCCGTGGCCGAGCGCTACGGGGTTCCGTTTATCGTACCGGTATCGGTGGCGGACAAGATCACCGAGCAGGGGTTTAAAACCGTATTTCGCATCGCCGCCAAAGACAGCTGGTGGACCCGCGACCAGTTCTCGTTTCTGAAAGACATGCAGGAGGAATTCGGCACCGAAATCAAGACCGTCGCGTTTGTCTATGAAAACGGGGACTGGGGGAAAGGATTTGCCGAGCAGTGGATAAAGTTGGCGGAAAAAACCGGCTACAAGGTGGTTCTGGACGAGCCGTATCCATCCACGGCAACCGATCTGAGCCCGGTGGTGCAGAAAATCCGCCGTGCGCGGCCAGACGTCCTGCTGCTGGTGTCGAATGCCGCAGACGCCATATTGCTGACCAACACCATGGCCGAATACCGGGTGAGCCCCAAGGCCATCATCGGCAGCGGCGGTGGACACGCAGATCCCTCCTTCCTAACGGCCACAGGCAAAAATGCTCAGTATGTCTTCGACATCGTGGAATGGGAAACAGACATCAATAAGGCCGGCGCCAAGGAGGCCAACGAAAAGTACAAGACCAAGTACGGACAGAACCTGACCGGTGAGGCCGTGGACGCCTACCTTGCGATGTACGTTCTGGCCGACGCCCTGGAGCGTGCAGGTTCCCTGGATCGGGAAAAAATCCGCATAGCGCTGTCGGAAACCCGATATACCGATGGGCAGGGCATGATCGTGGGCTACGATGCGGTGGAGTTCGATCAGAGCGGCCAGAACAAGTATGCTTCGCCAGTCATGGTCCAGATCAATGACATCGGAAAGGGAATGGAGCGGATCACGGTGTGGCCGAAAAACGCCCGGCGATCCGGATACGAGCCTGTCTTTCCGATGCCATAGCGCGTCGGCCGAATCGAACCGGCAGGATTGATAAACGACAGGGCAGCGCCGGTCAGCAGTGCCCGGTACTGCCCTCTTAAAAAGCGTCCCCTTCCCGGGAGCTCCTATGATTTTCGTACTGGAAGATACCATTAACGGCATTCTTATGGGGTCGATCTACGGCCTGACGGCCCTTGGCCTGACCATTATTTTCGGGGTGCTCAAGGTGATCAACTTCGCCCACGGCTCCATGCTGATGGTCGGCATGTACGTGGCCTACTGGGCCGTGGCCTTGACCGGACTGCACCCGTATATGGCGCTGTTCGTTGTGGTGCCGGTCATGTTCTTTTTCGGCTATTACGTGCAGGACCTCATCATCAAACCGATTTTCAAGGCCGAAAAGGAGGTCCGCGAGCCGATCACCGTCATCATCGTCACCACCGGTATCTGGTACATCCTGGACAACCTGACCCTGCTGCTGTTCGGCCCGGACTATCGAATCCTGCAGGACAACCCGCTTCGCGGGAAAATGCTGGAAGCGGGACAGATGCTCATTTCGGTGCCAAAACTCTGGGGTTTTTGTGCCGCCGTCGTCACGGCGGCATCCGTATACGTATTTTTCCAGAAGACCCGGATGGGCCGTGCGATTCGCGCAACGAGCCTCGACCGGGAAGCGGCTAGTCTCATGGGAATCAATCAGTATAAGGTTTACAACATCGCTTTCGGCATCGGTACGGCCAGCGCCGGCATCGCGGCCATCACTCTGGTTCCCTTCTTCAACGTGTATCCCACCGTCGGGGTCCTGTTCGACATCAAGGGCTTTATTATCGTGGTCCTCGGCGGCTTGGGCAGCATATGGGGCGCCATCGTCGGCGGGATCATCATCGGTCTGATCGAATCGGTCGCCCCTCAGTTCATGACGGCAACCTGGACCGAAGCCATCGTTTACGGCCTGTTTCTGCTGGTGCTGTTCGTCAAGCCATCGGGGCTTTTCGGCGTCAAATACGACTGGTAACCCAAGATTACCGAAACGTTGGAAATTCGTATGACACCCAAAAAAATCAACAACTGCGCCCTGGTGCTGATTGTGCTGATCGCTTTCGGCGTTCCGCTTGTGGTGAGAAGCGCGACGTATCTGCACATTCTGATCCTTCTTTACATGTACGCCTATCTGACGACGTCGTGGAACCTGGTGGGCGGCTTTGCGGGCGTCCTTCCCTTGGGCCACGCCGCATTTGTCGGTATCGGTGCCTACACCTCGACGATTCTTTCGCTGCAATATGGCGTCAGCCCCTGGCTGGGAATGATCATAGGAGGTCTTCTGGCAGCAATCGTGGGGGTAATCATAGGAAAACCGACCTTCAAAATGCGCGGTGCCTACTTTGCACTGGCCACCATCGCCTTCGGTGAAGGAATCCGGGTGCTCATCGAGAACATCGACTATCTCGGCCCGCTGAATTTCAACGGCCCCCGAGGGCTCCAGATCCCGCCTCTGGACACCGGCCTTTCCCGCTTCATGTTCGAAGCCAAGGAGCCATACTATTACATCATCCTGGTCATGCTGGTGGCCGTGCTCGCCCTGACCTATTTCATATCCCGCTCAAAATTGGGCTTCTACCTGAACGCAGGCGGTGAAGAACCGGAAGCCGCCATGGCCTTGGGGGTCAACGTCGCGAGGGCAAAACTCATCGCCATGGCCATGAGCTGCTTTCTGACGGCATTGGCCGGGACCTTCTGGGCACAACTGACGCTCTACATCCATCCCAAGAGCATCATCTCCCTCGATCTTTCCTTCGAAATCGCCTTCATTGCCCTGATCGGGGGGCGGGGTTCGATTGCCGGACCGGTTCTCGGCGCCCTGCTGCTTCGGCCCGTTTCGGACTTTTCAAGAATCTACTTCGGCGACACGGTTCCCGGGCTGCACCTGATCATATTCGGGGTAGTACTGATCGTGGTGATGATCTACCAGCCCCGGGGCCTTCAGGAGCCCCTCACTCGGGCCTACAACCGGCTCATTCACCGATTCTTCGGGCCGCAGGGCAGCGGGAGGGCGGCATGAACATGCTGGAAGTGAAACAGCTGACCAAAGACTTCGGGGGGCTGCGGGCCATCGACAGTCTCGATCTGACCATTGGCAAGCAGGAAATCCTCGGACTGATCGGACCCAACGGGGCCGGAAAATCCACGGCATTCAACTGCATCGCCGGCGTCTACGCGCCAACCATGGGCGATGTCTATTTCGAAGGAAGCCGCATCAACGGGCAAAAGCCATGGGTTCTCTGCAAGAAAGGAATTGCGAGAACCTTTCAGATCGTCAAGCCCTTTGCCACCAAAACCGTTCTTTACAATGTCATGGTCGGAAGCTTTGCCAACACCAACAAACGGTCCGAGGCAAAGGAAAAGGCAATGCAGATTCTGGAATTTCTGCAGTTTGCCGACAAGAAGGACATACGAGCCGGCAACCTGACCATCGGGGACCGCAAGCGTCTGGAAATCGCAAGGGCCCTGGCCACCGAGCCGAAGCTGCTGCTGCTCGACGAGGTCATGGCCGGCCTTCGCCCGTCGGAGGTCGACGAACTCGTGGACATGGTCAGACGTCTCCGGCAGAGCGGAATCACCATTTTCGTCATCGAGCACATCATGCGCGCCATCATGGCGCTTTCGGACCGCATTGTCGTCATTCACTTCGGCCGGAAGATCGCCGAAGGTTCCCCCGAAAAAGTGGCCTCCGACGAGAACGTCATCAAGGCTTACCTGGGAGGCGAGTATGTCGTTTCTTGAGGTTGAAGAAATCAATGTTTTTTACGGGGATGTGCAGGTGATCTTCGACCTTTCCCTCCACGTGGAAGAAGGCGAAGTCGTCAGCATTATCGGCGGAAACGGCGCCGGAAAATCGACGCTGCTCAAGACGATCTCCTGCCTCCTGCACCCGCAAAGCGGGCAGATCCGGTTCGAAAACGCCTTGCTGCAAAACGCCACCCCGGAAGAGATCGTGGCCCGGGGCATCGTCCAGGTGCCCGAGGGAAGGAGGCTTTTTTCGCTGATGAGCGTCTATGACAATCTGGTGGTGGGGGCCTACAACCGGCGGGCCGCTGGCAGCCAGGAAGAAAGCCTCCAGCAGGTCTACACGATGTTTCCCCGGCTCAAGGAAAGAACCTCACAGATCGCCATGACGCTTTCCGGCGGCGAACAGCAGATGGTGGCCATCGCCCGGGGGCTCATGGCCCGGCCAAAACTACTCATGCTCGACGAGCCCTCTCTGGGGCTTGCCCCGGTGCTGATCAAAAGCATCTTCAAAACCATTCGGGCCATTGCCGACCAGGGAACTACCGTCCTGCTGGTCGAACAGGATGTCAATCATTCCCTGAGCCTGAGCGACCGAGGATATGTCCTCGAACACGGCCGCATTGCTATGGAAGGTCAGGCCGCGCATCTGCTGGAAGATCCTCATATCAAAGCCGCCTACCTGGGTTTGTAGGTGTCGAGGAAAGCGAACCAGGCCATCTGAGCAGGTCCAGTCATGTTTGACACCTTTTTTATAAGCATCCGGCAGAGTTTCGACCCCTGCTTTCGGTACATGGTGTTTACCCGGAAGTCTTCTGCAGAGGCGGCTCAAGCCTTCTTCGACCTCATGGGTCTGATCGAGATGTCCGGCGCGGCCGTGGTAGACAGATCGTTTCACAAAGACCCATTCTCCGATACGGTTGCCCTGGTGCTCAAGCTCCGGCCGGACATGCCCTCCGCCGCAATTTCTGACCTTGTCGGCGGCAAACTTCCCGAAGACATCTTCTTTGCCATTTATGAAGCCAACGAACGGGCCGGCAAAAATCGATCCGAGGACACGTCCCGAAACAATGGAGGCCATCACCCATGAAGGGATTTTTCGGAAAAACCCTGACCATCGACCTGAATCGGCGAAAAACCGAAATCGAATCGATCCCTGAGACCGTCTACCAACGAAGTCTGGGGGGCAAAGGCCTGGCGACCCATCTGCTGCTGCGGGACAACCCGCCCGGGGTCGACCCCTTGAGCCCGGCCAATCGGCTGATCTTTGCCGCCGGGCCCGCCACCGGTAGTCCGGTCTGGGGTTCGTGCCGCCACGGCGTCTTTACCAAGTCTCCCCAGACCGGCTTTTTTTCCGTATCGTATTCCGGCGGCACCGCCGCCGAGCCCATGGCAAGAGCCGGCTACGACGCTACGGTCATTCACGGCGCCGCCGAAAACCCGGTATGGATCGAGGTCGGCGATGAATCCGTGGAAATCCACGACGCCGGCCCTCTGTGGGGCCTGGATACCTACGCCGCCGAAGACGCGGTCAAGGCCTGGATCCGGGAGAACCGACCCGACGCGGGAAAAGCCGGGGTCGTGGTGATCGGTCCGGCCGGAGAAAATCAGGTGGTCTTCTCCGTGATCGAAAACGACTACTGGCGAAGTGCAGGCCGAACCGGCGTGGGTGCCGTGATGGGCGCAAAAAGGGTCAAGGCGGTTGCGTTCCACGGCCGAAGCAAACGGATCTTCGCTGATCCGGCCGCCCTCAAGGCGTTTTCCAAGTCGCTTTCGGCGCGATCCAAAGAAGACGCCGGCGTCAAGGCTTACAAGACCATGGGCACGCCCATGCTGGTGGACATCATGAACAAGGCGGGCGGCTTTCCCACCCGGTACTGGAAAAAGGGCCGCTGCGACCACGCCGATCAGATCAACGCCGGGGCGCTGCATGACCGATGCACGGTCAAGCCCCATGCCTGCCTCAAATGCTTCATGGCCTGCGGCCGCCTTTCCACGGTCAACGCCGGCCGCCACAAGGGGTTGACCGTCGAAGGGCCGGAATACGAGACGATCTACGCCTTCGGCGGGCTGTGCGAGGTCGACCAGATCGAAGAGATCGCCTATCTCAACGATGTCTGCGACCGCCTCGGTCTGGACACCATCACGGGCGGAAACCTGGCCGCGCTGACCATCGAAGCGGTGCGCCAGGGCCGGATCGAATACGACATCGACTACGGCCAGGTGGACAGCATCGCCCGGCTGCTGGAAGACATCGCCTTTCGCCGGGGAATCGGAGACGTCCTTGCCCGGGGCATCCGGACGGCCGCAGCAAATTGGCGCATGGAAGACCAGGCGATCCACGTCAAGGGAATGGAGCCGGCCGGCTACGACCCGAGGGTGCTCAAGGGAATGGGCCTGGCCTACGGAACCTCGGACCGGGGAGCGTGCCACCTGCGGGCCACCTTCTATAAACCGGAGCTTGCCGGCTTGGTCGATCCGGAAAAAATGGAGGGAAAAGCCGCGGTTTTTGCCGAGTGGGAAGACCGGCTGACGATCTTCGACACGCTCATTCTTTGCCGGTTCTACCGCGACCTGTACCAGTGGGATTCCCTGTCGGAGATCGTCCGGGCAATAAGCGGCCTCGATCTCGACGTCGCCGGTCTGCGAAAAATCGCCGCCGCGGTCACAGACGATGCCCGCCGGTTCAATTTGCGGGAGGGGCTCACCCCGCAAGACGACAGCATTCCAGAGCGGTTTCACAAAGAAGCGCTTCCGGAAACCGGCAAATCGATCTCCGCCGAGCAGATGAACCGGATGCTGGAAGACTACTACCGGGTTCGGGGCTGGGATGAAAACGGCGTGCCGCCGGCAACCGTGGACTGACAGTTAAAGTCCCTCCCGGTGAATCTTGAACTTGGAATCTGGAACCTTGAATTCCGCCGGGCCTGTCATCGCCGCTCCATTTTCAGGTCGACCACCGGGTTGACCAGGGGGGCAAAGCCGTCGATCCGGCATTCCACGGAATCGCCGTGGCTGATCACCGCCGCTCCCGGGGTGCCGGTGGAGATGATGTCTCCGGGAAGCATGGTCATCACCGAGGAGTGAAAGGAAACCAGCCGGCCCGGGGAAAAGGTCATGTGCGCGACCGTGTTTTGGGCGTGCACCTTGCCGTTGTGGACTGTGGCCACGGTCAGGGCGGCGATGTCTCCGATCTCGTCTGCGGTCACCAGCTCCGGGCCGAGGCTGAAAAAGGTGTCGAAGCTCTTGGACAGGGTCAGGTAGCGGGGGTTTTGCCGCAGGATGTCCTCTGCGGTCATGTCGATCACGCAGGTGAATCCGGCCACCGCCGACAGCCAGTTCTCTTCTTCCACATTTTTGCATGACCGGCCGATGACCACGCCCAGTTCGGCTTCGGCCGTGGTCCGGTTGGACTGCGGCGGGATCCGGATGTCGTCACCCGGCCCGATTACGGTGGTATCGGGCTTCATGAAGCTGGCCGGCGCCACGGTCGGCGGCTTTTCTGACAGGTCCGCAGCATGGGCGGCGTAGTTGAGGCCGATGCCCCAGATCTTTCCCGGCCGCCGGTAAAGGGGCCCCGGCACGGCGCGGTCATGGGGTATCCCCTCTTTTGACAGGCGCCCCAGCATTTCTTTTTCTCCGCCGCCGTCAAACCAGGTCCCCAGCTCTTCGAGGCGATTGGCTTCAAGCAGAGGGAGAATCGCTTCGGGCCAGTCGGTCCCGAGTCTGTCGTTGATCGAGACAAGCGGAAAATAATGGGTGCGGCATCGAATCGCCGCCGCCTCTTTTTCTCCCAGCTTCAAGGTCGCCAACCGCATGGAATTTCTCCTCGGCTACCGGGATCTTCTTGTCCGCGTCTCCCGGGTCAGCAGGTAAAGAAAAGCCGTCACCAGCAGGCAGCCTGCGCAGAAGTAAAAAGCGCCCCGGAAGGCGCCCGCCCCCAGGGAAGCTTCCGGGTAGAACCGCTGCATCGCGCTGCCGAGCCCCTGAAGAAACACCGCCACCCCGGTCATCGTAAAGAAATTGATGCCGGTCATGGCAGTTCCCGCCAGTTCGATCGGCATCCGTTCCTTGATATGGGCGTACATGATCTGGCCGGGGCTGGCAAAGAATCCGAACCCGAAAAAGAGGACCGCCAAGGGAAGGAATCCGATCCCGGCATCGATCCGTGCGAAAATCACCAGCACCGCAAGCATTCCCAGCAGCCCGGAGATGACCACCTTTTTGCGCGAGCCGATGACGATGTCCGAAAGCCACCCGCACATCGGGCTTCCGACGATGATGCCGATGCTCATGAGAAAAAGCAGATTCCCCGTGGTCACCGGCGAGACCCCGAGCACCTTCATCAGGTAGGGACCGGCCCAGAGCGCCTGAACCGCGGCAAAGATGCCGTACCGGCAAAAAGTGCCAAAAGAGATGATCCAGTAGTCTTTTTCGGCGAAAAGCACCCGCATCCCGGAAAGGAGCCTTTCGGGACGGGCCGAAGCCTTCTGCGTTTCAAAGGCCCCGGACGCCGGTTCCGACCGGTCCCGAACCACCAGGAAAAAGAGGACCGCCAGGAGAAAATTGATCCCGGCAAACACCAGAAAGGTGGTCCGCCACCCCAGCGCGCCGACCATAACGACCAGGGGCGTGGCCGCAGCAATGTTGCCGGCGGTTCCCACCGACACCACCAGGGACGCCAGGGTGGCAAATCGAAGCGGCCCGAACCAGAGCGTGATCAGTTTCAATGTCCCCATCAGGTTGCAGGCCATGCCTAAGCCCAGCAATGCCCGGCCGACCGCGAGGGCGGCCAGGCTCTCTCCCATGGCAAACAGCAGGGCCCCTGCCACCGCCACCAGGGTGAGCACACTCATGGTGATTCTCGGGCCGATCCTGTCCAGATAAATGGCGATGGGAATCTGCATGACCGCAAAGGCGTAGAAAAAAGCGGCCGACACCAGGCTCAGCCCCCTGGTATCGAGTCCCAGTTCCCGGATCAG
>JAIPEL010000112.1 GCA_021737185.1 Desulfobacterales bacterium
CCGGTCCCGATCCGCGACGATCCGCGGATCGTCGCGATGCCGGGGCTTGGGACCCGGAGGAACGATGCTTTCCAAAAAGCGAAGCGGCGGCCGGCTGCAAAGCATCACCTCGTCTGCAAGCAGAAGGGCCTCTTCCACGTCGTGGGTGATCATCAAAATCGTTCGTGAAAATTCGGTTTGAAGCCGCCGCAGTTCCTTTTGCAGTCCGGATCGGGTGATGGCGTCCAGGGACGACAGCGGCTCGTCGAGCAGGACCAGTTCCCGTTCGAACATCAGCGTCCGCACCAGAGCGCAGCGCTGGCGCATGCCGCCGGAAGCCTGCTTCGGGGCCAGCTTTTCCGCACCGGCCAAGCCGAACCGGGCAAACAGGGCCGCCGCTTTTTTGCGTCGCTGGTCCTTTGGCCTTCCGGCGATCGCCGCTGGCAGGGCGGCGTTTTCCAGCAGGTTCATCCAGGGAAGCAGCAGGTCTTTTTGCTGCATATAGGCGGCGGTGTCTCCCAGATCGGAGACCTCGCGGTCCAGCCATCTGATCGACCCGCTGGAGCGCGGTTCGGCGCCGGTCAGCACGTTGAACAGGGTTGTCTTGCCGCAGCCCGAGGGACCGACCAATACGGTAAAGCCTTTTCGAGGAACGGACAGGGATAATTCCTCGAAGAGGGGCTGTGGGCCGAAGCGCTTGGTAAGGCGGGAAACGGTCAGCAATGGTCGCTCCCGGCCGGGAGCGAAAAACGGTAATCGGTAAAGCGGGTCATCAAGTCCTTCCCTACGCCGGCATGATCCGGATCAGGTTCAAGGGGTCGAGGCTTTCAGCCTCCTCTCAGCCGATGGACAACGAATCGGCTCCCCCATAAAATGGCTACGCTATTTTAAAGAATTTTGATCTGCCGATCAAAATTAAAAGAATGCCTGTTACGGGAACATAAACGTTTTTTCATCAGGAACAGGCTACAGGGTGTACCCAAAGGAGCCGCCCGCAGCCCAAACCATATAAGTTTGGCACATCGTTCGCAATTTTTCATGTTTCGCGGCACGCGAAACATCTATAAATAAAATCGCGCCAGCGGTTTTATTTATTACCAGCCCCACTTCAGGTAGTCGTCGATGGAGTCGGCGGCCTGCCGTCCGGCGCCCATGGCCAGGATGACGGTGGCCGCTCCGGTCACGATGTCCCCGCCGGCCCAGACCCCTTTTTTGCTGGTCTTGCCGGTTTTCGGATCGGTGATGATGTATCCCCAGTTGTTGAGCTTGAGCCCTTCGGTGGACTGGGTCAGCAGCGGATTGGCGCCGGCGCCGACGGCGATGATCGCCAGGTCGCATTCGAGTTTGAATTCGCTGCCCTTGATCGGAAGCGGCCTGCGGCGTCCGGAGTCGTCGGGCTCTCCCAGCTCCATCTGGAGGCATTCCATGCCGGTCAGGCGATTCTTTTCGTCTCCGAAAAAGCGGACCGGGTTGGTGAGGAAGTGAAACTCGACTCCCTCTTCCTCGGCGTGGTGAACTTCAGCCGACCGTGCCGGAACTTCCTGACGGGATCGGCGATAGACGATCTTGGAGCTTTCGGCCCCAAGCCGGAGGGCCGTGCGGGCAGAGTCCATGGCCACATTGCCGGCGCCGAGGGTGACCACGTTCTTTCCCTTGATGATGGGGGTGTCGTACTTGGGAAAGAGGTAGGCCTTCATCAGGTTGGAGCGGGTCAGGTACTCGTTGGCCGAATAGATGCCGATCAGGTTTTCGCCGGGGATGTTCAAAAACCGGGGAAGACCCGCACCGACGCCCAAATAGACAGCGTCGTATCCCTGCTCGAAGAGCTCGTCGATGGTCACGGTGCGGCCCACCACCTGGTTGGTCTCCAGATTCACCCCCTGGCGGACCAGAAAGTTGACCTCCTGGCCCACGATCTCTTTGGGGAGACGAAACTCGGGGATGCCGTAGATCAGCACCCCGCCGGGCAGGTGAAATGCCTCGAATACCGTTACGTCGTGGCCCTTCAAAATCAGATCGCCGGCCACGGTCAGCCCGGAGGGGCCGGACCCGACCACCGCCACTCTCTTGCCGGTGGGCTCTTCAATAGGCGGGAGCTCTCCAGTGCCGTGGTGACGCTCCCAGTCGGCGGCAAACCGCTCCAGATTTCCGATGGCCACCGGGTCCCCTTTTTTGCCGACGATGCATTTGCCCTCACACTGCAGTTCCTGGGGGCAGACGCGGCCGCATACGGCGGGAAGCGCATTTCTCTCCCAGAGCTTGCGGCAGGCGCCGGTAAAATCACCTTCCTTGATCTTGGCGATAAAGGCCGGGATATCGACGCTGACCGGACAGCCCTCGACGCAGGAAGGCTTCTTGCACTGCAGGCAGCGGCTCGCCTCCAGCATTGCCGTCTCTTCGTCATAGCCGAAGGGCACTTCGTCGAAATTTTTTGCTCGTACCGCCGGCCCCTGCTCGGGCATCGACTGACGGGGAGTCTTTTTCTTTTTGCCTTCTTTTTCTTCCGCCATTTCTTCCTCCATGATAAAATCGCTTCGCAATTTTATGAGTGTTTCGCGTTCCGCGAAACAAGAAAGCTGAAAATTTAATCCATGGCGTTTCAAACACATTCTGGAGCAATGGCCAGCGTCCCAGCGACTCGCGTGTTGACGATACGGCAGGGCCGCCGCAGTCTGCGGGTCATGCCTGCTCCAGGGTGCAGAACTCCTCGTAGCACTGCTTTTCCTGCTCGCAGTAGGCCTGGAGTCTGGCCATCAGCTCGTCATAGTCGACCTGGTGGCCGTCGAACTCCGGCCCGTCCACGCAGGCGAATTTGGTCTTTCCGCCGATGGTCACCCGGCAACCGCCGCACATCCCCGTGCCGTCGACCATGATCGGGTTGAGGCTGACAAGGGTGGGAATGTTGTATTCCTTGGTGACCAGGGAGGCGAACTTCATCATCGGCACCGGTCCGATGAGCACCGCCTGGGCGACGTCTTCTTTTTCACAGACCTCTTTGAGCACGTCGGTGACAAAACCGTGGTGTCCGTAAGAACCGTCGTCGGTGCAGACCCGGAGATCGCTGGAGGCGGCCCGCATCTGGTCCTCCAGGATCAGCAGATCCTTGCTTCGGGCGCCGATGATGGCGATGACGTGGTTTCCGGCTTCCTTCATGGCCCGGGTGATGGGATGAAGAACGGCGATCCCCGTGCCGCCGCCGACACAGACGACGGTGCCGACCTTCTCGACGTGGGTGGGCTTGCCCAGGGGACCGATGACGTCCTGATATTCGTCCCCCACCTGAAGGGTCTTGAATAAAGCGGTCGATTTGCCCACCACCATGTAGATGACGGTGATGGTGCCTTTTTCCGGATCGGTGTCGGCCATGGTCAACGGGATCCTCTCGCCGGTTTCGTTGGCCTTGAGGATGACGAACTGACCGGGCTTTGCCTTTTGGGCGATGAGCGGGGCCTCGATTTCATTGAGGATCACGTTGCCCTCGGACATCTCCTCTTTTCGTACGATTTTAAACATGGTTGACCTCCAAGAATAGATCCTGTGCTGTTGAGCCGGCCCTGCGGGGCCGGTGTTGCGGGCGATCAAGACGAAAACAGTTTTTCGCATATACTCATTATGAAATCAAGCCGAAAATCAGCGGCGTCCACTATGGATTTACCCGTTTCCCGGCCCTTCGTCTATTCCGAAAAGCCGGCAGGCGTTTTGGCGGGTGGTCTTGGCAAGATGCACGACGGTGTCCTTTCGGACCGCCGCCAGTTTTTCCAGCACCGAGACGACGAAGGCCGGCTCGTTTCTGCGGATCCTGTTTCGCTCCGGGGCGGGGACCAGGTAGGGGGCGTCGGTTTCGATCAGGAGCCGGTCGTCGGGGATCCGGGAAACGAGCCGGCGCAAAGGCGCTCCCCGTTTTTTCATGGTGACGATTCCGGTCACTCCGATGCAGAGCCCCAGCTCGAGATAGGCTTGCAGCTCGTCTGCGGTGCCTGAAAAACAGTGGACCACTCCTGTCCTTCCGGGGGAAAAGTCCGACTTCAGGATTTCAATCAACCGCCCGCTGCTGTCTCGTTCGTGGAATACGACCGGAAGGGCCAGCTGCTCGGAGATGGTAATCTGCCGCACAAACCATTTTTCCTGCACCGCCCTCGGTGAATGCATCCGGTTGAAATCGAGGCCGATCTCCCCCCAGGCCCGGACCGAACTCCGGCCGGCCAGCTGCACCAGTTCGTCGAGTGCCGCTTCGGTGCAAAACCGGGCATCGTGGGGGTGAAAGCCGACGGTGGCATAGACGCCGGGGGTCGACTCGGCGATCTGCACCGCGCGAATCGAAGTGTCCATATCCACCCCGATGGTCGTCATCTGTGTCACGCCAGCCCGGTTCGCCCGGTCGATGACGCCGTCCAGATCTTTGGAAAACGCCTTGTCGTCTAAATGGCAGTGGCTGTCGAAAAGGGGCATGGAGGTTCAGTTGGCCGGTTTGCCGGCTGTCGGGTCGGTTGGTTGCCCGTTTGGCCGGTGGGGTGGATGACAAATGGTCGATTGGTGGATTCGTTGATGGGTCAAAACGCAAAACCCTCACGGAAATTTGACGCAACGATACCGCCCGCCTTCCGGATCGTCAAGACCGGCAGGACTTCCATAAGGCCTTGTCAAAAGGAGCGCTGCGGGACGGACAGTTGTTTCGGCGGCACAGCTGACATGTGCGAAAGTCGACTTCCGTCGGAAAGCGGATGCCGGAGAGCGATTTGATCGGGGACATCAAAAAAGAGTCGGAAAGCTCCACGCCGATGGCGTCATCGACATCTCCCAGGAGCGAAAAAAGAGGTTGCTGCTGTTCGATGGGCCAGATGTCGATATCCCCCGATCCCGGGTTCATGGCCGCCGATTTTCCCAGGGCGAATTTCGACGTCAAAACCGATGTGAGATGATCGGAGGCGATTTTCAAAAGGTCGGACTTGATCTCCTCCCACCAGTATGACTTTAAAAAGTCCTCCCTCTCATAAACGATCCGATCCATCTCGCGGCCGCAGGTGACCACGAAGGGGAACACCCGCTCTGCCTCATCGAGGTTTTTTCTCAAGGCTCGGGAGGTAAAGGTGACGCCGTCGATGGTTACGGTGTCTTCCCCTTTTTGTTCGATGAAGCACTCTCGAAAGGCGGCCTTGGGTTTTGCCGTTTCCGTTGCTTTGTCGAGCATCCCTTCAAGTTCTCGTGCGTCTTCGGTGCCGGGCGTCAGGCACATTCTCTGGGTAAGCGACGCTGCATCGAGGGCGAAAGGGATCGAATCAAGGATTTGCATGATACCCATGAATACCGAAAGAGCATCTACTGATTGATTAAACATCTTATGTATGAAACTACCCCAAAGATCGGCAAGTGAATACCCTCGGGGGAGCCCATCGTCCCGCGCCGCCGTTTAAAAAAGAATCAATGATCAAACGGTTCGGCCCCGGCGTGAAGCGGTGCTATTTCCAGCTGGCCGCCATCCGGTCCAATTCTGCTGCCAGCTTTTCCGGCAGCGGGGCCGGTTGGTGCTTTAGGGTCTCTAAGGTGAGCTGCCTGAGACGCTCGTCGAAGCGGCGGCCCCCGTCCTTCAGCCATTGCTGGTAGTTGGACCGTTCGAACAAATTCGAATACCACACGTCGGCAAAGTGTTCGAAGGTGTGGTCGTCTGCCAGAAAGTGGCCGCCCGGTCCGATCCGGTCGATGACGTCCACAGCCAGAGAGTCTTCGTCGACCCGGATCCCGCGCACATACTGGTTGATCATGGAGATGATCTCATGGACCAGCATCATGCAGCTGGGGGACACCAGGGAGCCGTGGTCGAGCAGACCGCAGTCGTGGACCAGGTTGGCGCCGCTGAAAATAGAGGAATGACAGGAAAAGGTCGCTTCGGCCGCGGCCTGGGCATCCGGCAGCTTGGCATCCGAACAGCCGGCGGTTCCAAAGGACGGAAGCCGGTAGTATTGGGCCATTTGGGCCATGGCCGACGACATCAGGCTCATTTCCGGCGCCCCGTAGGAGAAGACCATCGTGCGCATATCCATGACGGTGGCAAGCGCGCCGAAGATGAACGGCGCCCCCGGCCGGACCAGCTGGGAGATCACCAGGCCGCTGAGGGATTCTGCGCTGGCCTGGACGACGGTTCCTGCGAAAGTCGCCGGCCCCGTGCTCCCGGCCTGGGGGGCTCCGAAATAGATGTGGGGGATCCCGTTTTCGGCGCAGAAGATCACCTTGTCGAGCACCTCGTCGGAGTGGACCAGCGGCGAGATGGGATCTGCCAGCATCACGATGTTGGGCGCCTTGATGAATTTTTTCTTCGAGCCCGCGACGAGAACCGCCATCTCGTAGATGTCCTTGAGACTGCTGGTGTCCTTGCAGCAGAAAACCATCGGTTTTTCGCAGTGAACCATGGCCTCTTTGAGCACCAGCCGATCGGCGAGCTCCGGAGGGACGTCGTCTGCCAGACCGAAGGTCATGCCCCAGGAATAGTTGGGCAGGGCATCGAGCAAGGCGGCGGTGGTCCTGCAGTCTTCCAGGGTGAAGCGCCTTCGTTCGGCGGTCAGCGGCACCAGGTAGTCCAGACAGTCGAGGCTGGGCCCCATCCAGCTTTTGTTGCCCCGGAGCATGACGGAGCGAAGGCCTCCCCGCCGGGAAAGGGCGATGTGGGAAGGGGCGCTCTTCAAGGCGGTTTCGACCAGTTCAGTGGAGATACGGACGCGGTTGCCGTCAATTTTTGCACCGGCATCGGCCAGCAGGGAAAGAACCCGGGGATGGGTGACCTTCACCCCGGTCTTTTCGAGCACCTCCAGGGTCGCCTCGTGAACCTGTTCGACCTCTTTTCGTCGGAAGGCTTTCAGCCTCGGCTTGGCTTTTACGCGAACGCGGTCCGGCATTGCTTCTTCTCCTTAGTGCTTGATGGCATAATTTCAGCGACGTATTTCAGATCAACGAATGCTCACCGCGGAGTGCGCAGAGAAAAGCCTCAAAATCTCCTCTGCGCATCCTCTGCGTTCTCAGCGTCCCTGCGGTGAAACAATCGTCACCATCACTACGCCTGCATATACTTAGCGTTCCAGTCCCATGGCGTCGGCGACAATTTCGGCGATGTCCCGGTCTTCTATGTCGGTGTCGGCGGCGGCAAGGCCGTCTTCGAGCATGGTCATACAAAAGGGGCAGGCGGTGGCAATCATCGAAGGCCGGCCGTTGCCAGCCGCCAGGGATTCGACGGCCTGGGCCACCCGCCGGTCATTGACCCGGTGGCCGGCCTCTTCTTCGATCCAGGTCAGCCCGCCCCCGGCCCCGCAGCACATGCCGTATTCCCGGCTCCGGTCCATCTCCACGATGTTCAGACCCGGGATGCCGGCGAGCACCCGGCGCGGGGCGTCGAAGATCCGGTTGTGCCGCCCGAGGTAGCACGAATCATGGTAGACCGCCATTGTTTCCACGGAATGGTTCATCTCGACTCTCCCTTCTGCCATCAATTGGGCGAGCAGTTCACTGTGGTGAATGACTTCGTAATGGCCTCCGAAGGACGGGTAGTCTTTTTTGAACGTGTTGTAGCAGTGCGGGCAGAGGGTCAGGATCCGTTTTACCCCGTATTCGGCAAGCAGCTCCATGTTGGCCTCGGCCTGCAGCTGAAACAGGTATTCATGCCCCATGCGCCGGACCGGGTCGCCGGTGCAGCGCTCTTCCTCGCCGAGAACGGCAAACGACACCCCGGCGGCCCTCAGGATGACGGCCAGGCTCCTTGCGATTTTCTGGTTGCGGGGATCGAATGCGGCAGAACAGCCCACCCAGAGCAGGATGTCGACGTTTTCGCCGGATTCGGCCGCTTCGGCCATGGTTTTCACCGCCAGCCCCTTGGCCCATTCCATCCGTGCGGTGGGATGCTCGTTCCATGGATTTCCGCGCTTTTCCGTGCCCGCGAAGACCTCGGCAAACGTTTCGGGATATTCGTCATCGATCATGACCCGGCAGCGGCGAAGCTCCAGGATCTTGCTCAGCGGGTCGATGAAGACCGGGCACGCCTCCACGCACGCCATGCAGGTGGTGCAGGCCTCCACGGCCTCGGGGAGGATGTATGATTCCAGGATCTTTTTCGGCGCTGCCGGGGCGGAAAAGGGGGGGCGCTCTTCTGCGATCTGCCTGCGAAGTCCGACGACGATCTCCCGGGGAGAGAGCACCTTTCCGGCGATGGCTGCCGGGCAGTTGAGGTCGCACCTGCCGCATTCGGTGCAGCTGGCCGCATCCAGCAGATCCTTGCGCGACAGATCGGCCGTCTTTTCCGCGCCCAGGATCTCGTCGCGTTCGAAGGCGGCCTCTACGTCCAAGGGAAAGAGCCGGCCCCGGGGCCGAAGGTCCTTGAAGAAGATGTTCACCGCCGCCGTCAGCAGGTGCATCGGTTTCCCGGAAAAGGGGAGATAGGCGATCGCCGAAAGGGCCAGGATTCCGTGCACCCACCACAACCCAAGGTGCCAGTTTTTCAGCGCCCCGATGTCTGTGCCGGCCAAGATGGCGGCTGTCCCCGCGCCCACCGGCGACCAGCCCGGGCTGTAGGAGAGCTGTCCGGACGTGGCCGCCAGCCGGAGCCCCTCCACGGCAAAGCCGGTGACGGCGATCAGCAGCAGCCATAGGGGCAGGATCAGGTCCGACGGCTGGCGCTTGAGCTGCGGGCGCAAAAGCAGGTGGCGCCGGATCAGAGAAACGGCCAGCCCCGCCACCAGAAGCGCCCCGAATATGTCGAGCATCAGTTCCGTCCCCAGGAAAAACGGCCCCACCCAGATGCCGTGGTCCATCTTCAAGATTTTTTGGAACAGGTCGTATTCCACGGCGACGATGATCGTGCCGGCGAACAGGACCACCATTGCCCACATGATCGAAAGGTGCATGACCCCTGCCAGCCGGTGCCGGTGCAATATGGTGCGGTTGGATGCAATGTCGGCCAGGGCCTGTTTGAGGCGAAGGAGCACGCCGTTTCGGGGAAAGGAGATTTTTTTGCCGCTTGTGATGCGGCGGCCCTGCAGGTAGATCCCGTATCCGAACAAGGCCAGGGCGGCCGCAGCCATCAGATAAAAAAGGATTTCTCCGGCGGTTGGAATGTTCCAGAGGATTTCTCGGCTGACCATGGATGCCTCCTGCTCCGGCGGCGGTCCTCATGGGGCCTGCGGCCGGGATGCAATTTTAGACCATCCCTCGATAAAATGCGCTTTTGGGGTTGACAATACCAATACACCAACAATATAAAACTAATCAACAATAAATTTATAACCAATATATCGGTCGAAATGGCAGACAACGGAATTTACGCCGAGCTGAAAAAAAGGATCGTCCTTCTCGAATACGAGCCCGGACAGGTCCTGCGGGAAAAAGACATCATCCGGGAGTTCGGGGTCAGCCGGACACCGGTTCGAGAGGCGCTGATTCGCCTCGAAACCGAAGGCCTGGTCCGAATCGTCCCCAACCAGGGGACGTTTGTCACCGAAATCAGCTTTCAACAGCTCCGGGACGTGTTCGAAATCCGATCTTTTCTGATCCGGCTCACCGGTCAGCTGGCCGCCGCCCGGATCACTGCCGAAGAGCTCAAGCAGGTGCGGGCGCTCATTGAGCGGATGAAAAAGGAGAAGAGCGCCAAGACCCTCATGCGCCTGGACTCGGAGCTGCACGACCTGATCAACCGTTCGACGAAAAACGAGGTTCTGGTCCGGATCCTGGGAATGCTCAGGGACCAGGCGGTGCGCATCTGGAAGTTTTCCCCTTCGGAAGACGAGTACTGGAGCGGCCTGCACGCGGAGTTCGATGATCTTTTGGCGGCGCTGGAGCGGCGGGACGAAAAAGCATGCGGCCTTCTGCTGGAGAATCACACGAAGAGGTTTATCGAGTACATCCGCAGTCAGTTTTCCTGGTAGCCCGCACGAGAACACCGAACCTATAAACCCATATTTGGACAGAAAGGGAATATTATCATGCGCAAGTTTCCGGATCAGGCGAAGGTGATCATCATCGGGGCCGGCATCGTGGGCAATTCGGTAGCCTACCATCTGGCGAAAAAAGGATGGAAGGACATGGTGATGGTCGACAAGGGGCCGCTGCCCAATCCGGGCGGCTCCACCGGCCATGCATCCAACTTCATCTTCCCCGTGGACCACGGAAAGGCGATGACCCAGGTCACTCTGGACAGCCAGGAACAGTACAAGGCAATGGAGGTGAACCGGGAGTGCGGGGGCATCGAGCTGGCCCAGACCGAAGAGCGGAT
The DNA here is from genome assembly GCA_021737185.1 of Desulfobacterales bacterium. Taxonomy (GTDB): domain Bacteria; phylum Desulfobacterota; class Desulfobacteria; order Desulfobacterales; family CAFBRK01; genus JAIPEL01. The sequence goes on from JAIPEL010000112.1 coordinate 10,226, forward strand.
GGAGGAGCTCAAGCGCCGCGTCGCTTCGGCCAAGTGCTGGGGCATCGAGGCGGAGCTGCTCGATGCCGACGGCGTGTTGAAGCTGTTTCCCTGGGTCGACAAGGAAAAGATCCTCGGCGGCTTTTACACCCCCTCGGTGAGCGTCGTCGACTCCCTGCGGGCCGGAACGATCATGCGGGAAAAGGCCCAGGAGATGGGAGCCCTGGAGGTCTTTGCCAATACCGAGGTCCTCGATATCGAAGTGGAAGACGGCCGGGTCAAATCGGTGAAAACGACCCGGGGGGAGATCGGCATCGAATATGTCATCGTCTGCTGCGGGGTCTGGAGCCCGCGGATTGCCGAAATGGCCGGGGCCTCCATCCCCCTGGCGCCGGTGGCCCACCAGATGATCGACGCCGGGCCGGTGCCCCAGTTCGCCGAAGCCAAGGGCGAAATCGAATATCCGATCCTCCGGGACATGAGCACCCTGATGTACGAGCGTCAGGCGGCGGCCAACCTGGAAATCGGCTCCTATGCCCATCGCCCGATTCTCTACGACCCCGATGAGATCCCGTCCATCGACGAAGCCAAGCTTTCCCCGACGGAGATGCCGTTTACCAGGGAAGATTTCGATCCCCAGCTGGAAGATGCCCTGGATCTGCTTCCGGAGATGCTCGACCACGATTCGGTGGAGATCCAGTACGCCATCAACGGGCTCATCTCCCTGACTCCCGACGCGGGTCCGGTGGTCGGCGAGTGCCCCGAGGTCAAGGGGCTCTGGTCGGTGGCGGCGGTCTGGATCAAGGAAGGCCCGGGCATCGGTCGGATGGTAGCCGAGTGGATGACCGACGGCGTGTCGGAGATCGACCCCAACGAAGTCGACATCGCCCGCTTCTATCCTTACGCCCGCACCAAGAGCCACGTGTGGGCGCGGGCCTCGGAGGGATTCAACAAGACATACGGCATCGTCCATCCCGGCGAACAGTGGCTTTCGTCGAGAAACGTCCGGCTCAGCCCCTTCCATGCTCGCACCCAGCAGCTGGGGGCGGTCTATTTTGAAACCGCCGGATGGGAGCGTCCCCACTGGTACGAATCCAACAAAAAGCTGCTGGAAGAATACAAAGACCGGATCAACGACCGACCCAACGAATGGGACGCCCGATGGTGGTCGCCCATTATCAACGCAGAGCACCTGGCCATGCGCGACCGGGCGGCCATGATCGACCTGAGTGCCCTTGCCGTCTTCGACATTTCCGGCCCCGGTGCGCTCGACTACATCCAGAAAATGGCCGTCTCCCAGATGGATGTGCCGGCCGGAAAGGCGGTTTACACTCTTCTGCTCAACCCCCACGGCGGCATCCGATCCGACCTGATGATCTCCCGCCTGGCCGAGGACCGGTTCCGGGTCACCACCGGCGGCGGCCACGGCGGCGTGGACAAGAAGTGGTTTTGCGACAACCTCCCGCAAGACGGTTCGGTGCAACTGTGCGATCAGACCTCGGCGCTGTGCACCCTGGGCCTGTGGGGGCCCTCGGCGAGGGATCTGCTAGCATCGGTGACCGACGACGATGTCTCCGATGCCGCGTTTCCCTTTGCCTCGGCCAGGCGCCTGCGGATCAACGAGATCGAGGTGTGGGCCCTTCGCATTTCTTACGTGGGTGAGCTCGGCTGGGAAATTTACGCCCCCTTCGAGCAGGGACAGCGTCTGTGGGACATCCTGTGGGAGGCCGGCCAGCAGTTCGGCGTGGTCCCGGCCGGCATCGGCGTTTACGGCACCACCGCCCGGATGGAGAAAAGCTACCGTCTTTACGGAAACGACCTGGACAACGAGTACAATCCGGTGGAGGCGTCCATGGCCAAGCCGAAGGTCAAGGCCCAGGATTTCATTGGAAAAGAGGCCTACCTGAAGGCAAGGGAAGAAGAGCCTGCCGCCGTGCTGTGCACCTTGAGCGTGGACGACCACACCTCTTTTTCCGGAGAGAAGCGATACATGATCGGCCACGTCCCGGTGCTGACCGCAGACGGTGCACCGATCATCGACAAAAAGGGCCGGCGCTCCTATGTCACCAGCTCCGGGGCCGGCCCGTCGCTGGGCAAGTTCCTTTTAATGGCCTACCTGCCGCCGGAGCACGCCAGGGTCGGAAACAAGCTGCAGGTGGAATATTTTGCCGAATCCTATCCGGTGAATGTGGCGGCCGTCGGCAGCACGCCGCTGTTCGATCCGGAGAACGGCCGGATGAAAGGTTGAGTGACTGGAGGAAACCGATGAACATACTGGCTTGCATCAAACGGGTGGCCGACATCGGCGCCAAGTTCGATCTGACCGAAGACCGGCAGGCGATTTCCACCAAAAACCTGGGCTTTACCATCAGCCCCCACGAGGAGTGCGCCGTGGAAGAGGCCGTCCGCCTGGTGGAGGCTGCCGGCGGCAGCGCCACCGTGTTGACCCTGGGGCCCGACAAGGCTGAAGAACAGCTTCGGGATTCCCTTGCCCGGGGCATTGACCGGAGCATTCTGCTCCAGACCGAAGGGAAAGAATGGGATCCGGGCGAGACCGCCCGGGCGATCGTGGACGCCGTCCAAAACGAGGAGACTGCCTACGATCTTTTCCTGTTCGGCAACGAGTCGGCCGACACCGGCGACTTCCAGGTGGGCGTCCGGGTGGCGCACGCCTTGAATCTGCCTTGTGTGACGGGCATCAAGTCCCTCCACATCGAGGACGGAAAGGCCGTCGCCAAGCGGGAGGTCGATGAAGGATGGGAGGTATACGAAATCGCGCTTCCGGCCGTGGTCGCAGTCAAAGAGGGGGTCAACCTGCCCCGGTATCCGAGCCTTCGGGGCACCATGAAAGCCAAGAAAAAGCCGGTGGACCGGCAAACCCCCCAGCGAACCGGGGCCGATCTTCAGATGCAGGAGCTGCGGCTTCCGCCGGAGATCAAAAAAGAAGCCGAAATCCTTGGCGAAGGACCCGCGGCGGCCCCGAAGATCGTCGAGGTGCTCAAATCCCTGGAGGTGATTTAGCCATGATTCTTGCCGTCATTGAAACCGATCAAGGAAAACTGGCCGAAGCCTCCCAGCAGATGCTCACATTCGCCCGGGACCTGGCCGGTCGGTTCGACGTCCCGCTGACCGCCGTGACCTTCGAAGCGGCCGATGCGGAGCTGGCCCGGGAGGCGGGTGCGTTCGGTGCCGCCTCCGTGATCCGGTTGAGCCACGAAGCGCTCGATGCTTACGCCCCGGAAGCGATTGCCCGGGCCCTGGTCCAGTTGATCGAGGCAAAAAAACCGGCCGCGGTGCTGGCGGCCAGCACCGACCGGGGAAACGAGATCCTCGCCCATGCCGCGGCCATGGCAGACCTTCCCATGGCCTCCAACTGCGCGGCGGTCCGCGGGCTCGACCCGTTCGAGATCACCCGCCTGCGGTGGGGCAGCAGCCTGCTGGAAGAAGCCCGGCTCGAAAAGGAACCGAAGCTGATGACCGTGGGGCTTCACGTGGTGGCCGCCGAAGAGGCCCCGGTGCCGGCGGAGGCCGAAATAGAGGCCTTCACGCCTTCGCTGGAAGAACAGGACCTTCGGGTCCGGGTCTCGGGTCTGGAAAAAGAGGTGGTCGAAGGGATTACCCTCAAGACCGCCCCGGTGGTGATCGGCGGCGGA
>JAIPEL010000113.1 GCA_021737185.1 Desulfobacterales bacterium
GAAGCTGGGCAACTGTTTGAGCCAGTTAGGCCGCGTTAAGACGGCCGCAGCGCAAACACTTGCATTTCTGTGGCGATCCCCATTTGCCGCTGACATTTTTCTGTATCCTGATCAGCGGCCGTCTTTACGCGGCCTTGATGGCGAGTTTTGGCCGGCTGGAGAGCTGATACCCATCGGCCTTCGGCGGTCCCGGGCTGGAGGATTCCGGATAAGCGCATTATTTTTTCCGGCGAAAAAAACCCGGTCAAATTCTCCGGTAGTCGATGCTCAAGGCTTCAGCCGCCGCCTTGTCGAAGGCGCTTTTGACATCCAGCACCAGCGCGGGCTCGGATGCGCACAGACCGGCGATCCGCTCGATGCCCATCTCCAGATACAGCCGATGGGCGACGGCGACGACAACCGCGTCGCTTTGCCCGAGCGCCTCCATCTCCTTGAGCTCGATGCCGTAATAGTCTGCCGCCTCGGACGGATCGGCCAACGGGTCGTGAACCAGCACCTCGATCCCGTAGTCTTGAAGCTCCCGTACGATGTCCACCACCCTGGTGTTGCGAAGATCCGGCACGTCTTCCTTGAAGGTCAGGCCGAGCACGGCAACCCGCGTCCCATTGACCCGGCATCCCGAACGGATCAGCATCTTGACGGCGCGTTCGGCGATGTATTTTCCCATGCCGTCGTTGATCCGGCGGCCGGCCAGGATCATCTCGGGGTGATAGCCGAGAGCTTCGGCCTTGAATGTCAGATAATAGGGATCGACGCCGATGCAGTGCCCTCCCACCAGGCCGGGCCGAAAGGGCAGAAAGTTCCACTTCGTGCCGGCGGCAGCGAGCACTTCGGCGGTGTCGATGCCGATCTTGTCGAAAATCATGGCCAGCTCGTTCATCAGGGCGATGTTCAGGTCCCGCTGGGTGTTTTCAATCACCTTTGCCGCCTCGGCCACCTTGATGGAAGAAACCGTGTGGATTCCCGCGGAGACGACGGCGCCATACACCTGCTCCAGCAGGCGGGTCGTCGCCTCGTCCGAACCGGATACCACCTTGACGATCCGTTCCAAAGTGTGGAGGCGGTCTCCGGGGTTGATCCGCTCCGGTGAGTATCCCACGGTAAAATCCTTTCCGAAGACAAGCCCGGAGGCTTTTTCCAGAATCGGGATGCAGACCTCCTCCGTCGCCCCCGGATAGACCGTCGATTCGTAGACCACGCAGGCTCCGGGAAGAAGGAAGCGGCCAACGATCTCTGAGGCGGTTTTCAGCGGTGACAGGTCCGGAATCCTGGACTCGTCGATGGGGGTGGGAACCGCCACGATAATCAGCCGGGCATTTTGCAGCTCTTCATCCCGGTCGGTAAAGCGAATGGAAGCGGCCTTGAGTTCTTCTGCGCTGACTTCCAGGGTTCGGTCTTCTCCTCGGATCAGTTCTTGGATGCGCTCGGACTTTCGATCATAGCCGATCACGGAAAAATGGCGCGCCAGGTGCACCGCCAGAGGCAGCCCGACGTATCCGAGGCCGACCACGGCAACGGCCTCGGTTCCCGATTGAAGCGCGCTGAGCGTCAGTTTCATGGGGTTTCGATCTCCGGTTCCGCCGCGCTGGCCGGCGGTGTAAAATAATAGACGCTACTGGCTTCCGATAAAAAAGGATCGAAATTGGTCCTCGCCTTTTTGCCGGTGAACGGAAATCGCCTCCAGCAGTCGGCGCCGGTCTTGTGGAAGCTGTCCTTCGAGATTCACGTAATTGGTATAATGGTCGCTGGTCAAAACAGTTCTTGAAGTCATTGCCCTGATCAGGCGCGCCGCTTCGTCCAGGACCTCATGGGGACCGAGCATCGCAAAGCGCCCCTGCTGAACGTCTTCGAGCATCGGCGTGCCTATCTTCGGCACGAAGGTGCGCAGCCGCACGAAATCCGGTCCGATGCGGTTGACCGCCTCGGCAGTCTTCTCGGCATGGGGGCGGGTTCTTTCCCTCCCGCCGATGCCGAGCATGACATACAGGCTCAATTCGATCTCGGCCGCCTTGGCCCACCGGCCGGCGGTCACCTGCAGCCGGCTGTCGCACCCCTTGCGGATCTTTTTCAAGACCTCGTCGTCTCCGGATTCGAGTCCCACATGAATCCGCGAAAGGCCGGCCCCGGCCAGGCGCCGAAGGTCCTCCGGCCCTTTCTGGTATATATACCGGGAAGACCCGTAGACCGTGATCCGTGAAAGGTTGGGAAAGGCCCTGTAGGCGGTCCGGCAGATCCGGCTCAGGTCTTCGGTCTTCATGGCGATCGTGTTGCCCGCGGGAAAAAAAATGGTTTTGACGCGGCCGCCGAGGGTTTCAGCGGCTTCTGCGATGTCGGCCTCGATTTCCGCCACGGGGCGCACCCGGAACCGGGGTCCGTTTTTGTATACCATACAGAACGTGCACCGGTTATGGGGGCAACCCACCGTCGCCTGGATCAGCAGAGAATCGGCTTCGCTGGGCGGCCGATAGATGGGGCCCTCGTATTTCATGGAAGCTCCAAAGAAGGTGATGAATCCACTCCGACCCGCCAGCGGACGGACCGGGGTATTGAGAATTTTCCGTGTATCATAAAAAGGAATGGAAGTCATGGCGCCGGCAAAAGCCGGCGGCATGATCCATGGATCCACCAGGGGGGAAATCCAATATAGGGATAACGTCGCGGCATCCATTATCTCCGGATCATTTGGATCCCGACGCTTTGCCTGGATGACCGGGTGGAGTGGACTCTGAAGAACCGCTAACCCCGGAAAGCAGCGCCTTGATCTCCCGGTTTGTCAAATGCCGCCACTGTCCCTCGGTCAGCCGGACCAGGCGAACCCCCGCCACCCGGATTCGTTTGAGGCGGACCACCCGGTGTCCGAGCTGCTGCAGCATCCGGCGGATCTGGCGGTTTTTTCCCTCCTTGAGAACGATCCGGAACCGCCTTCCGGACAAGCGGAGGATCTCCGCCGGCCGGGTTCGCGACCCCAGCACCGGCATCCCTGCGGCCATTTGCGCCAGTTGATCGTCTGAGATGGGACGCTCCACCTTCACCTCGTACTCCTTTTCATGATCGAAGGAAGGGTGGGAAAGCCGGTGATGAAGCCGCCCGTCATTGGTGAGCAGCAGCAGGCCGGTCGACTCCTTATCGAGCCGGCCCACCGGGTAGACCCGTTCGCCGATGTCGACCAGGTCCAGAACGATGGGGTCTTTCGGCTGCCGGCAGGATGTGACGTAGCCGGCCGGCTTGTTCAGGGCGATATAGATACGCTTGTCCTCGGCCTGGACCAGACGGCCGTCCACCTCGATGCGGTCCTTTCCAGGCACCACCTTGGTTCCGAGTTGGGTCACCACCTGCCCGTTGACCGAAATCCGGCCTGCGCTGATCATGGCCTCCCCCTTGCGGCGGGAGCAGACCCCGGCGGTGGAAAGATACTTCTGGAGGCGGATGGGGGCGTCATTGGCAATGGAGCGGGTTTTGTTGCTGGGTTGTTTCATTTGGAAAGCGAATGCCTAGCTCCGGTAATCCGCATTGATCCGCACATAGTCGACAGAAAAGTCGCAGGTCAGCACCTGCGCCCTTCCCTCCCCTTCGTGCAGATCCAGGGTGACGGCGAACTCGGATCGTTTCAGTACCTTCGTCGCTTCGGCTTCGGCCTGTTTTCCGCATCCGCGACCATCCTTCACCATCTGAACGTCGTCGAAGAACAGATCGACCCGCTCAGGATCGAAGACCACACCGGCCCTGCCGGCCGCAGCCAGGACCCTTCCCCAGTTGGCGTCTTCGCCGAAAAAGGCGGTCTTGACCAGGTTCGAGTTGGCCACGGTGTCGGCGATCTGCCTGGCGTCGGCGTCGCCGGCCGCACCGCGGACCCGGATCTCCACCAGTTTGGTCGCCCCCTCTCCGTCTTTTACGAGCGCCCGGGCAAGCTCGGCCAGGACCTCGTTGACGGCGCTTTGCAGGGCGGCCTTCACCGGCGGGGCGTCGGCGGAAAGGTTCGAGCGGCCGCCAGCCAGAAGCAGCACCGTATCGTTGGTGCTGGTGTCCCCGTCGATGGTGATGCGGTTGAACGTGGCGTCGACGGCCGGCCTCAAAATCGACGATAGGGTACCGGGCTGCGCCTCCGCGTCGGTCCACAAAAAAGCGAGCAGGGTCGCCATGTCCGGTCGGATCATGCCGGCGCCTTTGGCCACGCCGACAACGGTAAAGGACTTGTCTTCGATCTGAACGGTCCGGTGGGCCACCTTGGGAACGGTGTCGGTGGTCATGATCGCCTGGGCCAGGTCTTGAACCGCCTCCTCGGAAAGCGCGGCGGCCAGGGCAGGAATCGCAGACTCGATTTTCACCAGAGGCAGCGGCTGGCCGATCACACCGGTGGAGGCCACCGCCACCAGGTCGGGGGAAATACCGAGCTGCCGAGCGGCCGCTTCGGCCATGGCGCCGGCGTCGGCCATCCCCTGGCTGCCGGTGCAGCAGTTGGCATTCTTGCTGTTGACGATCACCGCCTGGCAGCGTCCGGCTTCGATGCGCTCCCGCGTCAATCGGACCGGCGCCGCCTGCACCCGGTTCCGGGTGAAGACCCCGGCCGCCGCAGCCGGACGGTCTGCAACAATCAGCCCCAAATCCTTTTTCCCCTCTTTTTTCAGGCCGGCCGACACCCCGGCCAGACGAAATCCCGGACATACGATCGGTGCCATCGGTTCAAGCTCCTTCCGCCGTCGGATTTGAAAGCGGCTGCGCGCCATGCACCAACCGCTGCAGCTGTTTCGCTTCATCGCGCAAATGTTATTCGATGTCAATGTCGCAACCGACGGTGCCTGCTTCGGCAACCTTCCAATGCTTGACGAATCTTACGGGTATCGATAATGAATCGCATCATGTCTGATTTGAAACTCGACTGCCCCGAATGCGGGGCCTCTCTGACTCTTCGCCGTTCCTGACGGCGCGTGCGGCTCCGCTGCAGGTCCTGCGGCAACGAATACCCGCTCGAACGGTTCGCCGACGCCGTAGACGATCTATGGGAGTCGGTGCTTGCCGACATTCCCTGCAACCGCCTGTAAACTTCGGCACCGGGTAGAAAAAAATACCCCTGAGCTTCTTTTTCTGCAAGGCAGATATGAGCCTCGCCGCTGACCGGGAGGGGTTCAAAATTCAAGGTTCCAGATTCAAGATTCACCGGAAGGAATTCCATAGGAATCTTTTGGCCTGAGCCGACCAGTTTGATCAACCGTGAAACTTCTGTCGGAGTCTCAGCCTATGTAGTGAACGGCCTCTGTGCCGTTCACATCGGCACGGCAGGGACGCCGTGCCCTACGAAAAACCCCGGCTTCGACCGAAGTTTCACATAAGCCCTGCCGCTGGCCGGCGAAGCGTCCAGATTGATCAAGAATGAAACTTCCCCGCCCGTCATCCCGGGCGACCTGTCCAGCGTAGCCGAAGGCGAAGACGGAAGCGAAGCGGAGACCCGGGATCCACAACAACCTGGATTCCGGGTCAAGCCCGGAATGACGGACTGGGAACATGAAGTTTCATACGAGCGCCGCCTCTGGCCGGCCTCGCCGACCAGTTTGATCAAGGGTGAAACTATGCCATTTTGGCCTAGTTTCACATAAGGATGCCGATAAAATGATCCTACAGAGCCTCTTTCCAGTCTTTGCACTGGTCGTCCTCGGCGCCGTTTTGAAGCGCTTCGGCATGACCAACGACCGGTTTCTGCGGGTTTCGGACCGGCTGGTTTATTTTATTTTTTTCCCGGCGCTGCTCTTCTGGAAGATCGGCGCCGCCCCTCCGCCTTCGGGTGTCACATGGAACCTATGCAAGGTGGGAATGACCGGGGTGCTTGCCGTCTGGCTGCTGAGCACCGCCTTCATCCGGCTGCTTCCGATTCCCGCCTTCAAGGCCGGATCGTTTTCCCAGAGCTGCTACCGGTTCAACACTTACATCGGCATGGCCGTGGTCATCAACGCCCTGGGAGAAGAGGGGGTCCGCCATTTCGGCGTTCTGATCGGCTTTACCATCCCCCTGATCAACATTCTGGCCGTTTCGGTGTTGATCTGGCATTCCGGGCAGCGGTATTCGCTTTCCGGACGCATGGCGGTCACGGTGCGGGCCCTGATTTCCAACCCGTTGATCATCGCGTGCGCGGCAGGGATCGCCTATGCCCGGACGATTCATGCCTTTCCGCCGTTTATCGAAAACACGCTCCGGCTGATGTCTTCGGTCACCCTTCCCCTGGCGCTGCTGTCCATCGGCGGAGCGTTGACCCTCCGGGGGCTTCGGGGAAACCTGGGCCTTTCCCTGGCCGGAGCGGTGTTCAAACTGGCGTTGTTTCCAGCGATCGGCTATGGCCTGCTTCAGTGGTGGGAGGTGACCGGCCCTGCGTTTGGCACCGGAATGATCTTTTTCGCCCTGCCGACATCGACGGCGATTTACGTCCTTTCCTCTCAGCTCAACAGCGATACCGAGCTGGCATCGGCATCCATCGTCGTCTCCACGGTGCTCTCCTTTGTCTCCCTGTCTGCGGTGCTGCTCCTGTTCGTCAGCCCATAAAATCGCTTCCGCGATCTTATGGCCATGTCGAGAAGCCCGTGACGATGGAGGGACGCGCTCTGTCGCGTCCGTGTTGCCAGAAATGAGCCAATACCGGCCACGACGGAGCGTGGCCCTCCAACCTCCAAAACCCAAGGCGGGGGCAGGTCGGTTATTGCCGCCGGCCTCGGTCGAAGTTTCACATAAACGGGGGCCGCTGACCCCGCGAGGCAATTAGTTTGATCAAACCTGAAAATTCTCAGCACGTCGCCCTCATGGTCTGGGTCTGCGCCCGGTCGAGGAGCCCTTCCAGCGTTTGGTATTTGAGATTTGGTGCTTGGAGTTTGTTTGGGATTTGGTGCTTGAAATTTGGAAATTTCCCTCCCTGACGCCTTTGCTTTCGGGCAAAGTCTCATAGGAGCGTTCGAAACATGCTTGGCAGGACGATATGGGCAAAACATTCAAACTGCTGATCGAGTACGACGGCACCGAATTCCACGGCTGGCAGCGGCAGCGCCAGGACCGAACCGTCCAGGCCGAAATCGAAGCGGCCCTGTCGACCATGACGCGGCAAAAGGTCGTGGTCAACGGCTCTGGGCGAACCGACGCCGGAGTGCATGCCCTGGGCCAGGTGGCCAGTTTTGCGTGCGAAACGCGTCTTTGCGCCCGGGACTTTCTCAGCGGTCTCAACGGCCTTCTTCCTGAAGACATCGCGGTTTTGGACTGTGAGAAGGCAGCCGAAGACTTCCACGCCCGCTACCGCGCCAAAAGCAAGATCTACCGGTACTGCATTCTCAACCGCCCCCTTCCTGCCGCCATCGGCCGGCGTTTTTGCTGGCACGTTCGAAAGCCCCTGGACATCGACGCCATGGCGCAGGGCGCCGCCCAGTTGCTCGGCACCCACGACTTTTCCTCCTTTGAAGCCTCCGGCAGCCCGAGAAGCCACAGCCGCCGCACCGTCATCTTGGCCGGATGGGAAAAAGAGGCGCCGGATCGGCTCCGCTTCGACATCGAAGCAGACGGTTTTCTGCGCGGCATGGTGCGGAACATCGTGGGGACCCTGGTGGAGGTGGGTTCAGGCAAACGGCCCATCGAAGACGTGGCAACGATCCTGGCCGCGCGCGACCGGGCCCTGGCCGGGCCCACGGCCCCTGCCCACGGCCTGTTCCTGGTCGAGGTCCGCTACTGATCGACCGTCAGTGGCCGGCCCCGAGGAGCTGTAGGTAGTATCGCGCGACGGAGGCCTGGTCGGCGCACCGGCAAGGGTCGCCGGCGCGGGCGGCAGCGTCGATCATGGTGCTGGCCACGTGCCTTGCCTGAGAAACTCTTTTCTCCCCCGCCAATTTTCGGAACAGGTAGTCGAAAATTCGCGCCTGGGCGGCAAGATCGGCGTGACAATACGCTTGAAGGGCTTCATCCCAGCGGCCGTGATCGGCCAGATAGACGGCGGCCAGGCCCTGCCGCATCGAAGAATCGCAACGGTTGTGAAATTGAATCGGAGCCGGCAGCCGTTCGTCGATATACGCCTTGAGCGCCAGAGGCGGTTCCGGAGAGCAGTAAAAGCAAGGGGCCAGGAGATCTTTCGAGCAGGATCCGAAGACATGGCGCCGCTCCGGCAGATCTTTGACGAAACGTTGCAGGGGGGTACCCGGATAGATCCTGGCACCGATGGTATACTCGTAGCGCCTGCCGGGAGCCGGGGGCCGTCTGGCCATCTCCCCAAGGGTTTCTTCCACCGTTTCGTGGGTCTCACCGGGCAGGCCGAATATCAGGTTCACCGTGCAGTCGATCCCGCAATCCCGGCACAAGTCAAGGGCCCGGCCGATGTCCTGGCGGTGGAAGGGGGCCCGGCAGCGCTCCAGAATCCGGCTGGAAAAGCTGTCTGCGGTCAGGATGATCGAAAAACCGGCCTTGGCCAGAAGATCGGAAAAGGACGAATCAAACGGGCGGGGCAGAAACTGGGAGGCAAACGTGAACCGCTCGTTCAGCCTCCCGTCCAGGATCCGTTTCACCAGGGCCGAGGCGTATGCAAGATCCGGCACATTGAATTCCGTATCGACAAAGAAGATCTTTTTTACCCCTTCCTGATGCCGGGCCGTGAATTCGAGCTCTTCGACGACTGTGTCCAGGGGCCGGTGAATCGGTTTTTTCCCCTCGATCACCGGCTCCACACAGTACATGCAGCCGCGGTTGCAGCCCCTCTTCACCTGGACCGGGAGGCCGGCAGTTTCAAAGGCATAGGCAAACCCGGAGTCCCGGGCAAAAACTGCGGCCGGCTCGACAAACCGATAGGGTTTTTTCGGATTGACCACCACCTGCGATCCGTCCCGGTATACCATGCCCGGAATTTGAGCAATCGCTTTTGGATCCGGAAAAGTCATGACAAATCGATACAGGGGTGTCTCACCTTCCCCGACAATCCCGTAATCGAGTTTTAGGGCGTCCAAAAAGGCCTCCGGCGCCACCGAAAAGGCTCCGCCGCCGGCTACGATCGGCAGTTCAGGCCGGATCCGTTTCAGTATTTCAGCTATTTTTTTGATTTCGGGTACGAAGAAAAACGTCCGAAAGGCGTCTGCCTTGAAATTACCGAACGCTTCGCAGGCCATGGTGGTATCGATGTTGCGGATGCCGAGCCCGACAACGTCCGGATCGGTCCGGTGCAGAATATCGGTCAGGTTGACCGCGACATCCGCGTCCGGGAGAAACGGAACGTCGATATCGACATGGAAGCCCCGCTCCCGCAGGTATCGGGCAATGACGTCGAGGCCGAAGGGATAGACCTGTTTGACGATGTAGTACGGATCCGTGTACAGCAGCAGAATCCGAGGCGCGTGTTGTTCCATACTGGCCGTTGTTCGACAGCCTCTCAAAAGGGTTTCAGTTGCTGCTTTTCGACCGGGCCTTCATTTCCTGGATTTTCCGGTTGTAGAAGGCGATGACCTCCCGCCGGCTGAGCATGCCGATCAGGACCCCGTTGTCGTCGTCTCTGACCACCGGCAGACTGTCGATGTTCTTCTGGGTGAACTTTTGAAACACCGAGTTCAAGTCGTCGCCCGGGGTGGTTACGATGATGTCCGACGTGCACAGGTCCTTCATCACCACCAGCGGTTCGACCTCCGGGGAAAAAAGGACCCCCCGGATGTCGGTGCTGGAGAAGATCCCCGAAAGACGGCCGTCGTCATCCATCACCGGAAAGTAATGCTGCTTGGTGGCCGCAAAGTAGGTTTTGAAATCCCGGAAGGACATGCTCTCGGGGATCAACCGGACTTTGCGGACATAGGGCATCAAGTCCTTGACCCGGATGGCCTGAAGCACGTCGACGAAAAAATCGCCGGCGTGGGCCGGCGAGTCGATCCGGCTCTTGACCTGCCGCTCGTAAATGGTCCAGCGCTGGGAGGCCAGGTAGGACACGGAGCAGACCAGGAGGCTGGGCAGGAGCAGATGGTAGGAGTTGGTCATTTCGCTGACGAAAATGATGGTCGATATCGGGGCGTTGGACACCGCGGTAAAAAACCCGGCCATCCCCACCACGACAAAGGCCCCCGGTTCGGTCACCACCCCGGGCATGATGTCGTGAAAGACCTGGCCCACGGCCCCGCCCATGGCCCCGCCGATCACCACCGAGGGGCCGAACACCCCGCCGCTGCCGCCGGAGCCGATGGAAAAGGAGGTGGTGAGCACCTTTCCAACGGCCAGGGCGAACAAGAACGGAACGGTCAATTCGTTGTGAATCGCCATCTGGGCAAACCCGTACCCGAAGGCAAGGGTCTGGGGCAGGAAAAAGCCGATGACCCCGGTGCACAGCCCGCCGATGGCCGGCTTGATGTGGTTCGGAATCCGGATTTTCTTGAACAGACGGGTGACCCCGTAAAAGGACTTGACGTAGAAAATGCCGGTGCCCACCAGCACCAGGGAAAGCACCAGGTACGGACCCAGCTCCAGTGGGTTTCGGAAGACGAAGCTCGGAGAATCGAACAGCGATCCCCAGCCGAACACCAGGCAGAACAGGCAGTAGGCCACCACCGAGGAGATCCCGGCCGGGATGATCACCTCGGATTCGAATTCGGGATCCCGGTAGAGCACCTCGGCCGCGAACAAGGCGCCGGCCAGGGGCGCCCGGAAGATGCTGCCGACCCCTGCCCCGATGCCGGCTGCCATCATGATGCGGCGCTCCCGGTCCGACAGCTTCAGGCGAGTGGCCAGAAATGACCCGAATCCGGCGCCGATCTGGGCGATCGGCCCCTCCCTGCCCCCGGAACCGCCGGTGGTCAGGGTAATGGCCGATGCGATGGTTTTGATGATCGGCACCCTGCCGCGGATGAACCCTCCCTTGCGGTGATAGGCGTCGATGGCCGCGTCGGTGCCGTGCCCTTCGGCTTCCGGGGCAAACGTGTAGACCAGCCAGCCGCTGATGATGCCGCCGAACGCGGGCAGAAACAGCAGCAGCCACCGGTTGAAGGGGCGGTCGGTGGGGGCCAGCAGGTGGTGTTCGCCGGCCGGCGCCGGGGGACGGTAGCCGGCGATCATGTCCATGAAATAGTGGATGCCGAGCTGGCACAGGTAGTGGAAGACGATCGAGCCGAGCCCGGCGATGATGCCGATGACCACGAAATAGAAGGTCCATTTGCCGGCCTGGGCGATATTGGCCGACCGGCCCGGACCGATCAGGGCGTGAAGGCGGTCTATCCAGCGGGCGGATTCGGGCATCGTTTATTCCGACCCGGAGAGCTCCTGGACGCCTTTGTAGACGGTCTCGAAAAGCTCCGGAATCTGGTCCTCCTCCAGGCAGGAAAAGGCGACCCTCAAGTCGCGGTTGCCGATGGCGATCAGTCCGATCCCGTATTTCTCCAGGAGGTGGACCCGAAGCTGCTCTGCATCTACGCCACGGGGGCGCAGGCACATGAAATACCCGGAATTGAACGGATAGACCTCCCAGGCGCTTTGATAGCGCGGATCTGCGAGCACCTGCCTGACCCGCTGGGCCCGGCGCCGCATCACCTCGAATTTTTCGGCTTTTTCCGAGGCAAAGGCCCCGTTTTTCATAGAGGCAAGGACAATGGACTGGGACAGGTGGCTGGCGTTGGAGATCGATCCGCGGACGCAGCCGGCCGTCTTTTTTTCCAAAATATCGCACACCGCCGCAGAATCGCCGTCCACGGTGCATCCATACGTGATGAAGCCGACTCTCAACCCCCAGACGAAGTTTTCTTTGGTGGCGCCGTCGAGCTTGACGGCCAGCAGGCGGGGGTGGCTGCCGGTTAAAAGCGCGAACATCGATTCTTTCAGGGTCTCTTCCTCGTAAAACAGCCCGAAGTAAGAATCGTCGAGGGCCGCCACCACGTTGGTGCCGGACGCCGCCGCTTCGATCAGGATCTCTGCGGTCCGCTCGGCCTCCTCACGGCTGGGGGTGTAGCCCGACGGATTGTGGGGAAAGTTGAGCACAACGACGATTTTGGACCGGGTGGCAGCCTCCTCTTTTACCGCCGCCTCGAAGGCCTTTACATTGTAGCGCATGTCGCCGGAGAAAATGGGATAGGTTCGAATCCCCGCCCCTTTTCGAACCGAGAATATCATGCTGTAGTTTCCCCACATCGGATCCGGCAGGATCACCGAGTCTTCAGGGTCCAGCCAGAGATCGGCAAATACGCTGATCCCGTGGGTGATTCCGGAGGAGACCACCGGCAGGCTGATCGTCTTTCCGTCAAGGGACGGGTTTTTCTGCATCAGCGACTGCTGCCAGATCTGCCGAAGTTCCGGCAGACCATAGGATGGCGCGTAGGTGATGCTCTTTTCCGGAGCCAGGGAGCCGATGCATTCCATTACCGAAGGCAGGTGCATGATGCCCAGTGCATCGGTGGCAATTCCGACGGTGGCATTCATGTGGTAGGCTTTTTCCTTGGCTTCCGCCCCCTGGGTCAGAATCCCTTTCGGAAAAAACAGCTTTTTGCCGACATCCGAGAGCATGTCAAAGATCGGCTCGGCGGCGGCCTGAAGCTCCCTGTTGAGGGATTCGGCAATGGGATTCATGCAGTCGACCTCCTTCTTTGGTCATGTAAGCCGGAACCATCCCGGAAGATGTTCAAGCACATTACTGTTTGGGTCTGAAAAATGTCAAGCGAAAAGAAGCCATAAATATCAGCAAATTGCATGAAGTCTACTGCTAAAAGTGACGGATGGCGGTCTTTTTCAGGGCAGGGGTGAAATCGCTTTACGGTTCAGGTTTCAGGGGTTCAGGGTTCAGGGTTCAGGGGTTCAGGGGTTGAAGGGTTGAAGGATGAGGAATTCTTCGCAAATTTGATGAAATCGTAAAAAGTCCGAAAAGACTCCCTCTCCCTTGATGGGAGAGGGTGGGGGTGAGGGTGAATAGAAAAGGATTTCAGCCTTTTATACCCCCTCCCCTTAATCCCCTCCCACCAGGGGAGGGGAAATTCGGACTTTTTACGAAGCCATCAAATTTCGACCCTGAACCTCCCCCAAAAAAAGACCCCGCCCTGTTCGGGGCGGGGTCTAGGGTAGGTGGTCTGGCGACATGTTATTTTTTCCCCCGTTTCGATGCCTTGAGCGGGTTGAGTTTCTTTGAAGATTCAACGACGGTCGCCGTCTTCACATGGGTCGCCAGGTTGCAGTTTCCGTTCTTCCATTTGGCTGCAGGCTCCGGGCAAGCCGAGCAGTACCATCCCGCCTCAAACTCGCCGGTGCGGCTGCATCCCTGGCAGGCTTCGACGATCACGTGGCACTTGCCGCCGTTGTATGAGCAACCGGCGGCCGTCATGAACGGACACTCCGCTCCCTTTCGAATCGTTTGGCAAATCATGGCAATCACCTCCTTTCCGTCCAGTATGCGGGCTCAAAAAAAGCCCGGTATTTCAACGGCAAATACCAGGCCTTGGTGAGCCGAAAAAATTTGTGGCGATATATAAGGAGGAGATTTTCCCTTGTCAAGATAAATTCGCTTCGCGAATTTATTGGAGGCGGCTTCGCCGCCTGTTTTTTACACCGGTTGTCCAAGTGTCAAGGGAGTGAAATCGACGCTGCGAACCAACCGTTTTTGCTATGATCACACAGCTTGGTTGGATTCAATGAATTCAAGATGTTAG
>JAIPEL010000114.1 GCA_021737185.1 Desulfobacterales bacterium
CGCCGCCAAAAACCCCGGCTCCCTTTTTTTATTGCATGAAGGTCAAGACCGCCGGGCGCGTGGATCAGGTGCCCATTTGCCAGGAGGCCAGATACTTTTTCTGCTCTGCGGTCAGCCGGTCCATCTTGACCCCCATTGCCGCCAGTTTTTCTCTGGCAATGGCCATGTCGATTTCTTCGGGGACCGGGTATACCTGGTTTTCGAGGCGATTGCCGCCCTTGACCATCCATTCGATGCTCAAAGACTGGTTGGCAAAGCTCATGTCCATGACGCTGGACGGATGGCCCTCTGCGGCCGCCAGGTTTATCAGTCGGCCCTCTGCGAGCACATAGACCCGTCTGTCGTCTTCGAGCTGATGCTCCACGACAAACGGTCGAATGGTGCGTGTGGCACGGGTCAGTTCGGCCAAGCCCGGCAGATCCAGTTCCACGTTGAAATGGCCGGAGTTTGCGACGATGGCCCCGTCTTTCATCACCTTGAAATGTTCTTTTCGGATTACGTTGATGTTGCCGGTGACGGTGCAGAAAAAATCCCCGATCCGGGCGGCCTGGCCCATGGGCATGACCGAGTATCCGTCCATGATCGCTTCCAGGGCGGCGACGGCATCGACTTCAGTGACGATGACGTGGGCGCCCATACCCTTGGCCCGCATGGCAAGACCCCTTCCGCACCAGCCATAGCCGGAGACCACGAAGTTGCTTCCGGCAATGAGCCGGTTGGTGGCGCGGATAATTCCATCAATGGTGCTTTGACCCGTTCCGTACCGGTTGTCGAAAAAATGCTTTGTTCTGGCGTCGTTGACGGCGATGATCGGATACCGAAGCACGCCGTCTGCAGCCATGCTTCTTAAACGAATGATTCCGGTGGTTGTCTCTTCGGTGCCGCCGGAGACCGACTCGATGAGCTCCGATCGCTCCGAATGGAGGGTGGAGACCAGGTCGGCTCCGTCGTCCATGGTGAACCGGGGGCGGGTGTCGAGCACGGCATTGATGTGGCCGTAGTAGGTCTTGTGGTCTTCTCCCTTGACGGCGAACACCGGGATCTTGTCGTGTTTGACCAGGCTGGCGGCCACGTCGTCCTGGGTGCTCAATGGATTGGAAGCGCACAGGGCCACCTTGGCACCGCCGGCCTTTAGGGTCTGCATCAGGGCCGCCGTCTCGGTGGTCACGTGGAGACAGGCAGCGACGGCCACCCCCTTGAGGGGTTTCTCAGCCGAGAATCGCTCCCGAATCCGGTTCAACACCGGCATGCTCTGGTGGGCCCATTCGATTCTCAGTCGACCGTCTTTTGCCAGCTTCAGGTCTTTGACATCGTGATTCATCTTATCCCCCTTGCAACGGTTATAGCCCTGCCTTTTGCCGCAGCACATCGGCCATGTTCGTCTTTTCCCAGGAGAATCCGGGCTCGTTGCGGCCGAAATGACCGTATGCCGCGGTCTGGCGGAAAATGGGCCGAAGCAGGTCCAGGTACTCGATGATGGCCGACGGCCGGAGGTCGAACACGTCACGGACGATTTCCTTGACCCGGTCCTTGGAGATTTTTCCGGTTCCCATCATGTCGATCATGATGGAAACCGGCTCGGCGACGCCGATGGCGTAGGCGATCTGGATCTCGCATTTTTTGGCAATGCCGGAGGCGACGATGTTTTTGGCGATGTGCCTGGCCATGTAGGAGGCACTCCGGTCGACCTTGGAAGGGTCTTTTCCGGAAAAGCAGCCTCCCCCGTGGCTTCCCTGACCGCCGTAGGTGTCGACGATGATCTTTCGGCCGGTCAGACCGCAGTCTCCCATGGGGCCGCCGATGACGAACCGGCCGGTGGCGTTGATGTAATAGCGGGTGTTTTTGTCGGTCATCTCCGCCGGGATGACGGTTCGTATCACCCTTTCCAAGATACCGTCTCGAAGCTCATCGTATTCGACGTCCGGTTTGTGCTGGGCGGCGATGACCACCGCATCGACCCGCTTGGGGGCCCCGTCTACGTATTCGATGGTCACCTGTGCTTTGCCGTCGGGACGCAGAAAATCGAGGCTGCCGTCTTTTCGGGCGGTCGCCAGCTGCCGGCAAAGTTTGTGGGAGAGGATGATCGGCATCGGCATCAATTCGGGAGTCTCGTCGGTGGCGTAGCCGAACATGAGCCCCTGGTCGCCCGCCCCCTGCTCCTTGAACAGGCCTTCTCCGGTGTTGACGCCCTGGGCGATGTCCGGGGACTGATGGTCGATGCTGGTAATCACCGCGCAGGTTTTCCAGTCGAACCCCATGTGCGAGGAGTGGTATCCGATATCCCGGATGGTCTGTCGGACGATCTCCGGTATCTCCACATAGGTGGTGGTGGTGACCTCTCCGGCCACGATGGCCATGCCGGTAGTGACCAGGGTTTCGCAGGCGACGCGGCAGTGCTTGTCTTCGGCGATAATCGCGTCCAGAATGGAGTCTGAAATCTGATCCGCCACCTTGTCGGGGTGTCCTTCGGTGACAGATTCAGAGGTAAAGAAAAAGCGCTCGCTGCTCATCGGTATTCTCCTGTTCGGGTTGGGGCGTCGGCGAAAAGAGCACGTCAGTTGCCCACGCCGGTGAAACGGTTTTGAGTTTATCGGGCCGGATTCAGCAGGTCGTTGTCGATCAAACGCGTCGATCCGACG
Organism: Desulfobacterales bacterium; assembly: GCA_021737185.1. Taxonomy (GTDB): domain Bacteria; phylum Desulfobacterota; class Desulfobacteria; order Desulfobacterales; family CAFBRK01; genus JAIPEL01. Next base: position 2,640 of record JAIPEL010000114.1, read on the forward strand.
CGCACGGCCAATGCCATGCGGACCGGTCCGTTGATTTCCTTCCGGTCTTCCAGGGTCTCCGGGTCAAATATCCGGATGTAGTCGATGTCGGTTTCCGGAAAGGAGGCGATCGAATCCTTTGCGGCCGAAACGATGCGCGCAGAGGATCTTTCTCCCGAGGAGACCATCTGCTGCGCCTCGATCAGCGCTTTTCGAAGAGACAGCGCAGATCGTCGCTGCTCCTTGCTCAGGTAGCTGTTTCTGGAGCTCATGGCCAGCCCATCCGGCTCCCGCACCGTCGGGCCGGCGATGATTTCCACGTCCATGTTCAGGTCTCGGACCATTTTTTTCACCACCATCACCTGCTGGTAGTCTTTCTCGCCGAAAACCGCCGCATGGGGCTTGACGATGTGAAAAAGCTTGGTGACCACCGTGGCGACGCCCCTAAAAAAAACCGGCCGGGAAAGGCCGCAGAGGTGCCGGGGAAGCCGCTCGAGATGGACATAGGTCTCGAATCCCTCCGGATAAAGCTCGGCTTCCGAGGGCGTAAAGACAATATCGGCCCCTTCTTTTTCAGCCAGTGCAAGATCCCGGTCCAGCGCCCGGGGATACTCCTGAAAGTCCTCGCCCGGCCCGAATTGGGTCGGATTGACGAAGATGCTGACCACCACCACATCTCCTGCGTTCCTGGCGATGCGGATCAGGGACAGGTGCCCCTCGTGGAGAAATCCCATGGTGGGAACAAAGACAATCCGCCGCTCGGCGCGGAGCCGGTCCGCCAGTGCCTGCATCGGTATCACATTGCGGACGACGTCGATGATTTCCTCCGACGCAAGATGTTTCGGCCGCCAAAAAAACGCCGGCCACCAGCGGTGAGTCAACCAAATTTTTGTAGATCAACCGGGGGGTGTTGTCAACTAAAGGAAATGCCTGTCAAAGGGGTCCGGGCGGCTTGCTTCGGTTCGTTTTATTGTGATACAGATCCAAATATCGGCTGCATACATGTCGACATTTCCGCCATTTTCCGGAACAAGTATTACAAGAGCGGGCCGCTGCCGACGCCCGCTGTGGGCACTGCAGGGACCCGGCGCTTCGGATGCCTCCTTTTTTTGCCGGCGCGCAGAAGCGGAACTCCTTGGCGTCTGAACGAAAATTCGGTTGCCCAAAGGAAGGGAAAAGGTCCATGGGCGTGAGCGTTCAGCTGCGATCCACATTTGTTGTCTTGCTGCTGATGTTGGCGATGGCCGCCCTGCCGGCGGTTTGTACGGGGGCCGGCACCGGCGCTGCCGCCGCCCTGGATGCCGAAACGGCCGGGCACCCTGTCGAGGCTGAAGCCGCAGACCACGGCCACGGAAACCTGGGGGAGATCCTTCCGCTCTGGAGCTGCCTGCCGTTTGCGGGGATGCTTCTTTCCATTGCTCTGTTTCCATTATTTGCGCCGGCCTTCTGGCACCACCACTTCGGAAAGGTGTCTGCCTTTTGGGTCGCCGCCCTCGGGATTCCATTCCTGTTTTTTTTCCGGGGCATCGCGCTGTATGAAATTTTGCACATCATTTTGGCCGACTACGTACCTTTCATCATCCTTCTCTGGTCCCTGTACACGGTATCGGGCGGGATTCTTCTGAGGGGGACCCTTCGGGGGACGCCTCTTATCAATGCCGCGATGCTGCTTCTCGGCACGATTCTCGCTTCCTGGATGGGGACCACCGGTGCGGCCATGCTCCTGATCCGCCCGTTTCTCCGGGCCAACAGCTACCGCAAGAGCCGAACCTTCATGGTGGTGTTTTTCATCTTCCTGGTGGCCAATATCGGAGGCTCCCTGACGCCGTTGGGCGATCCGCCCCTGTTTCTGGGATTTTTGCACAATGTGAGCTTCTTTTGGACCTTGAAAATCTTCCCCCATATGCTGCTGACGGTGGCGATTCTTTTGGCCGTCTATTTAGCCTTCGATATGTATTTCTACCGCAGGGAAAAAGACGCAAAACCTGACGACGGCGCAGGGGAGCCGATCCGCCTGGAGGGAATCTACAACTTTCTCTTTTTGGGCGGGATCGTCGGATCGGTGCTCATGAGCGGAGTCGTGGAATGGGGGCAGGTCAACGTCCTGGGGATCCACCGGGCGGTTCAAGACTGGGTGCGGGACGGACTTCTGGTGCTCATGGGGGCGGCGTCTCTCGTGGCGACACCCTATCGCATCCGGGAAGACAACGAATTTACCTGGTTTCCGATTATCGAGGTGGGGTATCTGTTCATCGGCATCTTCATCACGATGATTCCCTGCCTGCTGATCCTCAAGGCCGGCAACGCAGGCGCCCTGGCCGCGCTGATCAACGCGGTAAAAGAGCCGTACCATTACTTTTGGATCACAGGGGCCCTGTCCGGCTTCTTGGACAACGCACCCACCTATCTGACCTTTTTCAACACGGCCCTGGGCAGCTTCTTTCCGGGGATGAGCGAAGTCCAGGCCGTACCGCTGCTGATGACCGAAAAGGCCGTCTATCTCAAGGCGATTTCCACCGGCGCCGTGTTTTTCGGGGCTTTTAGCTACATCGGAAACGCACCCAACTTCATGGTCCGCTCCATCGCCGAGGAAGCCGGAACCCCGATGCCGAGCTTCTTCGGCTACATTTTCAAATACTCGCTGCCCCTGCTGATTCCGGCCTTTGTGCTGGTCACGGTCATTTTTTTCTAAGGAGACGGCAGGCAGGAAAGGGAGCAGAGACACGTCGATGAAACGCAGGTTTATAGGAAAACGAATCGCCTTTGTCGGCGGCGGAAAATTCTGCAGCAAGCTGCTGGCGTTTATCGCAGACGAGACGTTTCCGGGTCCGCGCCCCGAGGTGATGGCTATCGCCGACACCGACATGGAGGCCCCGGGGATCCGTGCGGCAAAGAAGATGGGCATTTTCACCACCTCGGACTACCGGGAGCTGTATCGAATCGAGGGCCTCGAGACCCTCATCGAGGTCACCTACGACCTGTCTCTGGCCGAGACGATTCGGAAACAAAAGCCCGAGCACATCGACCTCATCGACCATTTCGAGGCCCGCTTCATCTGGGATTCGCTGCACGTCGAGCATGTGAAGCGAAAAACGCAATGGGAGCTTGACGAGCGCGGCAGCGACCGGGAAACTGTCTTCACACTTTTCGAGAACTTGGCCACGCAGGTGACAGACGTCATCGAACGGCGGCATGCCCGCTACCAACAGATCGAGCAGGAGCTTTTCCGCCAGAAGCGCGCCTTGGGCCAGATCATCGAGGGGAGCACGATCCCGACCTTTGTCATCGATCAGGAACATGTCATCACCCACTGGAACCGGGCCATGGAGCGGCTCACCGGGCTTCGCGCACAAGTGATGGTCGGCACCCGGAAACAGTGGATGCCTTTTTACGAAAGCCAGCGGCCGTCCATGGCCGACGTGATTCTGGACCGGATCGACGAAGCCACCATCGAAAAGCTATACGGCGGCAAATGGCGGAGATCGGTTCTGGTCGAAGGGGCCTACGAGGCCGATGGCTTTTTCCCGAACCTGGGGGGCGAGGGAAAGTGGTGCTGGTTTACGGCAGCGCCGATCGAGGCCCCGGACGGCAGTCTCATCGGAGCCATCGAGACCGTCTGGGACAAGACCGAGGAAAAAAAGGCCGAAGAGGAAATCGAGCGCCACAACCGGCTCATGACCGAAACCGCCCGTGCCTTGGGAAAGAGCGAGGCGGTGATGAAGCAGATCATCCAGGGCAGCACCATCCCGACCTTCGTCATTGACGAAACCCACACCGTCACCCACTGGAACCGGGCACTGGAGGTTCTTTCCGGGGTGTTCTCCCAGGACATCATCGGCACCCGTAAGCAGTGGACCCCCTTTTACCGCAGTGAGCGGCCCACCATGGCCGACCTGATCCTGGACCAGGTCGATGAAACCCGGATCGAACGACTCTACAGCGGACACTGGCGGCGTTCGGAGCTGATCGAGGGGGCCTACGAGGCCGAAGGGTTCTTTCCGAACCTGGGGGGCGAGGGCAAGTGGTGCTGGTTTACGGCGGCCCCGATCCAAGCGCCGGACGGAACCCTGATCGGTGCCATCGAGACCCTCTGGGACAAGACCGAGGACAAGCGGGCCGAAGAGGAAAAAGAACGCCGCACCCGGGAGTTGAGCACCCTTTGCAGCATCTACACGGCCCTGAGCGCCACCTTGAACATCGACACCGCCCTTTTCATGACCGCCGAGGAGCTGCAGCGGTTTTCCGAGGCCGACGGCGTCTGCATTTATCTAAGGGAGGACGACGGGCGCTACCGGATGCGATACGGCACCGGCCTTTCGGCGGACGCCTGCAAAAAGGTACGCCTGGTGGACGACACAAGCATCATCGCCAAGGTGGCTGCGGAAAACCGGTTCACGCTCTTTGAGGATCTGCCGAAAGGATCCTCGGATGAAATCCGATTCCTGGAAGAACAGCACTTCGTTTCTTTGGCCTACATTCCCATCAGCTCCAAGGAACGCCAGAATTTCGGCGTGATCCGGCTGGCAAGCCGCCAGCCGAACCAGTTCTCCCACAACCAGAAGGACGTCTTTGAACTGATCGGAAACCGGATCGGCGTCGCCTTTGAAAACGCGATTTTGCAGGAGCGCTACCGCAAGTCGGAGGAAAAATACCGCACCCTGTTCGACAGCGATCCGCATCCGACATTCATCCTCGACAGTGCGACCTTTCAGATCCTCGATGTCAACCAACGGACCCAGGACAGCTACGGGTATCGCCGAAAAGAACTCATCGACTTGTCGTTTCTGGCCCTCGGCGACAAGGACGACCCGGAGATCGCCCATGGGCTCGATCAGTTGGAGGAAGACCAGTCGGCGATGTTCATCAAGAAGCGCCACTACCGAAAGGACGGGGAGGCCTTTTTCGTGAACATCAACATCAGCCATGCCCGCATCGATGAAAACACGGTGATCATCGCATCGACCACCGACATCAGCGAATCCGTGGAAAAGGAAACCCAGCTGATCCAGGCCAGCAAAATGACCACCCTGGGGCAGATGGCGGCGGGCATCGCCCATGAAATCAACCAGCCGCTGAACGTGATGCAGGTCACGGCCGACTATCTGAAGAAGATGATGGGCCGGGGCCAGGCGGTTTCACAAGAAGAACTGGCCTCCATTGCCGAAGACTTTCAAAGCAACGTCCAGCGCGCCTCGGCCATTATCCAGCACATGCGGGATTTTTCCCGGCAGTCCGATGTGAACCGGGTTCGGATCGACATCAACGCACCGATCCGGGACGTCTTCAAGGTGCTCGGCCACCAGCTCGAAGTCCACCAGATCGAGCTTGATCTCGATCTGGGAAAGGACCTTCCTCCCATTTATGCCGACCACAACCGGCTCGAGCAGGTGTTCATCAACCTGGTGACCAACGCGGTGGACGCCATGGACACCAAGGCCGCCGCCTCCGGAAATGGTTTCGACAACCGGCTGACCATCCGCTCGGGCCTCGAAGACGGCCTGGTGACCGTGACGGTCTCCGACACCGGCATCGGCATGAGCAAGGCGGTCCAGGAGAAGATCTTCGAGCCGTTTTTCACCACAAAGGAGGTGGGCAAGGGAACCGGGCTGGGGGTGAGCATCAGCTACGGCATCGTCAAAGACTACGACGGGTCCATTGAAGTCCACAGCAGTGAAGGGGAAGGGACAACCTTTACGCTTCGCTTTCCGGCCGTGAGGTAATTCATGAATCGTCTGCTTCTCATCGACGACGAACCGGACATCCTGCGGGTGCTTTCCCGCTCGCTTCGCGCTGACGGATACGAGGTGTTGACCGCGGAAAACGGCAAAGAGGGCCTGGCGGTATTTCAAAAGGAGCGCCCTGCGATCATCCTTACCGACATCAAGATGCCCGGCATGGACGGCATCGAAGTCCTCAAGGCCGTCAAAAAAAAGGATGAAGACGCCGAGGTGATCATCATCACCGGCCACGGGGACATCGACAACGCCATCGAGGCCCTCAAGTACGGCGCCTCTGATTTTATCAACAAGCCGATCCGCGACGAGGCGCTATCTCTGGCGCTGAAACGTGCCGAAGAAAAGATTCGAATCCGGGAGCAGCTTCGGGAATATACCGTCAATCTCGAAAAAAAGGTCGAGGAGGCCACCCGGGAGCTGCGGCGGAAAACGAATTTCATGGCAAAGTTGATCCGATCCTCCAACGACGGCATCATCGCTACCGATAACCATTTTACGGTGGTCCTTTTCAATCCCAGTGCCGAGCGGATATTCGGATACCGGGCCGAAGAAGTTGTCGACCGGATGCCGGCAAAATCGATCATTCCAAAGGAAGTCATCGAATCTTTCCGCGACGAATCGACGGGCGATGACCAGAGAGCCGAGCTTCCATGGCAGGAGACGACGATTCCGATCAAGGACGGGAGCCGGATTCCGGTTCGTTTTGCCGGAACCTTGCTGCATGAAAAGGACCAGGTGGTGGGCAGTGTTGCATTTTTCCAGGACCTCCGGGAGATCAAACGGCTTGAAAAGGAAGTGGTCCATGTCGAACGGCTCGCCGCAGTGGGAGAGACCGTCGCCGGGCTCGCCCACGGCATCAAGAACATTCTCCACGGCCTCAAGGGCGGCAGCTACCTGGTCGACATTGGCATTGAAAACGAAAATCCGGACAAGCTCAAAACTGGCTGGGAAATGGTTCAGCGAAACATCGGACGCACCGCAGATCTGGTGCTGGACATGCTCAATTATGCCAAGGAGCGGGAGCCGGAGTACGAAGCCTGCCGTCCCAACGAGATTGTCGAAGACGTCGCATCGCTGGTGGCTGAAAAGGCCGAGCGAAACGCCGTGTCCATATCGCTGGAGTTGGATCCTGAAGTCGGCGAGGCAGTCATGGATCCGAGAACGATTCACAGGGTGATGCTGAACCTGGCCTCCAATGCCGTTGATGCTTGTATTTTTGACAAAAATACGGGTAAACAGTGGCAGGTTCGGATGACCACAGCCCGGATCGGCGACGATATGGTCCGGTTTGCGGTTTCCGACAACGGCTCGGGAATGAGTGACGAGGTGAAGAAAACCCTGTTCACCTCTTTTTACAGCACCAAGGGACACCGCGGAACCGGTCTTGGCCTGCTGGTGACCCGAAAGCTGGTCGAGGAGCACGGCGGAAGGATCGATGTCGAGTCGACGCTGGACCAAGGAACCACCTTCACGGTCCATCTCCCGGAACGGCCGGCCGACGACGAATTTCTTGAAGAAGACAAACCGCAATTCCGCGGCGAGGAGGAAAGCAAATGAGCAAAAAAGTGCTGGTAGTCGATGATGATCCGGATGTAAGGCTGTTTACCGTGACGGTGCTGGAACAGCACGGCTACACGCCTCTGGAGGCGACCAACGGGGAAGAGGGAAAACAGATGATCAAAGATGCCGCCCCGGATCTGGTCATTCTCGATGTCTTGATGCCCCGGGAAAGCGGGGTTCGCCTCTACCGGGAGATCAAGACCGACAAAAAACTCCGGGATCTGCCGGTGGTGATTCTTTCGGGCATCGCTGAAAAATCGTTTCTCCGTTCGCAAAAAGCCCTGACCGAATTTGGCGGAGAGCCGGTGCCGGAGCCGGAATGCTACCTGGAAAAGCCGGTGGAGGCCGAGGATCTGATCCAGGCCATACAAAAAATACTAGGATAACATTCCGAGAGCGGAATTGATACATGCGGGCGTAATTATGGCGACGATTGTCTCACCGCACGAGACGCGGAGGGCGCAGAGAAAACTTTCTCCATCTTCTCGGCACTTTCTTTGCGGGCTCAGCGCCTCGGCGGTGAGTTTTTTCTTGATCTGAGATACGTCACCGAAATGATGCCGTCGAGAACTTAGGAGCATGCAAAGAGCGATGAATATTCAAAAGCTGCTGTTCGTCACCAAGTTCGAGGAGCTCGGCTTCGATGCACTGCAGGCCTTGTTGGGTTTGCGCAAGGCGGCGCTGAACCACGTCGTCTTCGTCAACGTGATCGAAAGGGACAAGGTGGCGATGCGCCGGGGGACCGGCTACCAGAAGACCGAAGAGGTCCGGCTCCGGGAGTTGGCCAACATCCGGTTCATCGACTGGGCCGAAACCCTTTTCGAACAGGGGATGGAAGTTGGCGTCTACATCGTGGTCGGCACCCTGGTGTCCCAGGTCATCGAAGCGGCGAAAAAAGAGGATGCCGACCTGATCGTGATCGGAAAGAGCCACAAGCCGATGCTAGAGCAGTTTTATTCCGGGTCCGACGTCACCGAGATCATCCGCAGGGCGTCGATTCCGGTGCTGGTCTACAAGCCGGTTCCGGAAAACAACACGGCCCTGGAGCACCCCTTTGAGCGGCCGCTGTTGGCCACGGACAACTCGGCGGGCAGCCTTCGGGCCGTTGAATATTTCAAGGGTCTCAACGCAGTGGTCGAAGAAATTCATTTGCTGACCGTGGTCGATGAAAAAGCGCTCAAGGGCGGCTCTTCCATGAGCATTCAGAAATCCAGGAAGGAAGCTCGCCAGAGACTCGAACAGATCTGCGAAGAGCTGGAATCCGTTGGAATCCACGCACGGGCCCACGTGTACGTGGGACAGCCCTTCGAGCAAATCGAACGGGCCGCACGGGACTGCCAGGCGACGCTGATCGTTGCAGGTTCCTCGGCCAAGGCGGCCTGGGCAGAGCGATGGATCGGCAGCGTCCCACGCGCCATTGCGGAGAAATCGGTGTATCCCACGATGCTGGTTCCACCGGACAAATCGTAACCTCAATCGAGCCGGCCGCAGGGCCGGGCCACAGAACAGGAGGCATTGATGGCGGTGATCACCATTTCCAGGCAGTTCGGCGCCGGGGGGCGGACCCTGGGGCGCATGATCGCCGATAAGCTCAAATACACCTTTGCCGACAACGAAGTGATCGAGATGATCGCCGAAGCCGCCAACGTTTCTCCCATGTGGGTGGAATCCGTCGAAAAGGAGGCGGGTACGCGGCTTTCCCGGGCCATCAATCGCCTCGTGGCCCGAAACCTGGTGGACAGGGTGCTCAAGAACGAGCGCGGATATATCGACGAGAAGATCTACCTCGACTATCTGGTGGTCATCATCTCCCAGATCGGCGAAGAGGGCGATGTGGTGATCCTGGGCCGGGGCAGCCAGTACATTCTCAACGATCACCCGGACGCCTACCACATTTTGCTCATCGACGAATACGAAAACCGGGTCCGATTCATCATGAAGCATTACGATCTTCCCCGGAACAAGGCGGAAAGCGTGGTTCGGGCTGAAGATCACCGCAGGCTCAGCCTATACCGCCGGATCGGCAAGGAAGACTACGACAGCCCCGGACTTTACCACCTGGTGTTGAACATGAGCCGGATCGATCTCGATACGGCCCTGAGAATTGTTTTGAGCATGGTCGAAAGCGCATAAATCGCCGGTGCGATTTTATGGTCTTACCGGTGGAAATGAGACCGTACGGAGGAAAGATGGGATCAGGCACTACGGAATATCTGAGCATGTACATCACCATCGCCTATACCCTGGTGGCGATGCTCGTCGGAGGAATCGTGGCTGTAGCAAAAAAAGATTATCTCAGCCGGGGGGCGGCAGTGAGCATGTTTGCCGGCCTGTTCGGCCCCCTGTTCATGGCCTTGGATCGGCCGAGCAAGGCCCGAGAGGGGGTTTCCGGGGTTTGGCCGGTGCGGGGGCCGGAGGCCGTGATCATCAACGTCGTTTTGGTGGCGTTGTTCAATTATATCGTTTAGCCGACAGCCGGTCGGGCTGTTTGCCGGTGGCAGCGTTCATGCCGCTGATACGGATCAGGGGATGAGCCAGACGGCGCGGTTGGAAGATTTGCCCAGTACGTAGCGGGATACACTTCCCATGAAAAAGGCCCGGCCCGAACCGCGCCGTCCGATGACCACCGTTCCATAGCCTCCCTTGCGGGCTTCTTCCACGATCGTTTTTCCCACTCCCACCTTCCGCTTGCTTTCCTTGACTTCGATTCGTTCTTTTTCGATTCCGGCGCTGTGGCACGTTTTCATCGCATGGGCGTAAAAGTCGGCAAGGCAGCGCTTGTCGCCCTCGACGATGAAGCTTTCCATCTCCAGATCCGGTTGGGAAAAGTCGATGCTGCAGTAATCCCCCAGTCGCGGAACCACGTGGAACAGGGTGAGGCGGGTCTCGGGATGGTCTCCGATCATGAAACAGACATGGTCCAGCGCCCGGAAGGCGCTTTCGGAGCCATCGACGGCCAGCAGGATTCGGGGGTTTGGCACCTCGCCGTCGATGATCCACACCGGAATCACGGCCGAATGCTCCACAAGCTTGGCCGTCAGGCTTCCCAAAAACAGTTCCTGCATCCCTGTCAGCCCCCTTCGGCCGGCGGCGATGGCGTCGTAGCGCCCTTCCTGGGCCAGTTCGATGATGTCTTTTGCAACCCCGAGGTTTTTGGCCAAAGTCTGGGTCTGAATCCGGCCGGCGTCGATCCCGCTTTTTGCCATCTGCGTTTGAATTCCGGTCAACAGCTCCTCGGCGGCCTCCCGGTTTCGGCGCTGGATTTTTTTTAGCTCCACCTTGGCCTTCATGCTGCGCTTGGCGTCGTCGAGCAGAAACTGGGATATACTCGGCTGGATGTGGACCAGCGTGAAGTTCAGCGAAGGCAGGACGCCTGCTATGGATACCAGGTAGCGGATGCAGTGCTTGGAGTGAAAAGAATCGTCAACCGCCACAAGTATTTTTCGTTTCATCGGCACACTCCCCGTAAAATCGCCGGCGCGATGTTACAATAATTTTGCCTTCTGCCAAAAAAGGGATGAACCATTTCATCGCCCTTCGCCCCGTTGCAGCCGAGGAGATCGGACAGGATTATGAGAGGCTCATCGATATGAACACATTACACGCCAGCGGCAGAGGGTGTCAAAATAAACTGGAAATATTCACCCAAAAGCCGCGGTGGATCGTTCAAATGGAACCAGTTG
>JAIPEL010000115.1 GCA_021737185.1 Desulfobacterales bacterium
GGCGTCAAAGCCGATGCCGACGCTCCTGTCCTGCGCGTTGCGGTCTTTTACCGCTTGGAGATCTTCCTGGAGCCGATGCGCCTTGCCGACCCGGTACTTCGCCTTGGTGGTTCTCGCCTTGGGGCCTTGGCGAAGCCATTCGATCTCCCTGCGGACTTTGTTGGAAAGGACGGTTTGACGTCTTTCCTGCTCCTGGATATAGGTCTCCCGCTTCTCCACAAATGCGCTGTAATTGCCCTCCACCTTGAGAAATCCGTCGGGATACCGGCGGTTGAGCTCGACGATCCGGTTTGTCGTATGTTCCAGAAAGAACCGGTCGTGGCTCACCAGGACAAAGGCAAAAGCGGCTTCTTGCAACCGTTGCTCCAGCCACAGGATCCCTTCCAGGTCCAGATGATTGGTGGGTTCGTCCATGAGGAGCAAATCCGGCTGTTGAAACAGGGCCTGGCCCAGGGCCATCTTTTTGCGCCAGCCGCCGGAGAGGGTTGCCACCTTGCCGCCGGTGTCGTCCAACGCCATGACGTCGATGATTTCCTGCCGGCGCTTGTCGACCTGCCACGGCTCGAGCCCCTCGGGTACGGCCTGAAACAGGGTTTCCTCGATGGTTTTTTCCGGATCGAGAACGTCTTCCTGCGGAAGAACCATCGTGCGCACGTTTTTCTTCCGGGAAATCTCTCCGGAATCGACCGGCTCGGTGCCGGCCAGAATCGTTAAAAGCGTGGATTTTCCGGCGCCGTTTGGGCCGATCAGGCCCATGCGCTCATTTGCTCTGACCTGCAGGGAGATGTCGGTAAACAGGGGCTTTGCCCCGAAGGATTTGCAGATGGAATGGGTGCTGATCAGAATATTGGAAGGCATCTGGTATTTTCCCTGCCCTACGTCATCGATGAAGCGCCGCCCCCGTCCGACCAAGGCGCTATGTTGTACGGCACGGTTGCCTGTACCGCAAAAAAAAGGGGGGAAAGTACCCTCACCCCGATTTCCGGGCGTCTTTCCAGTTGACGGGAAATGCGAAATCGCCTTTCGGCGGGGGGTTGACCGCTGCTTCGCGGCTCGGGTCGGAAACGCCGGAAAGATAAAGCGCCTGGGGCGGCATCAGCCGGGCATGATTCGGCCTGCTTGCTGCAGGTATTTCGCATACACCTGCTGGGCTTTTCTTTTGAGCCGCCGCACCGATTCGGTCTGCCCCTGACTGGCCCACCGCGGGGGTTTGAGGGCGTAGATCGCGTCAGTCAGCTCGTCGATGACCTCCTCTACGGACTGGCACCACTCGTTGGTGCAGGCCGAGGGAATCGAAATCGACTCTTCGATGCTTTTTTCCATCTGAACCAGGGCGTGCTCCAGGGTGGAGATGTAGGACGACCACGAGGCCATCGTACTTTCTTCGATCGATTTTTTTGTTTTTTCCATGGTGTTTCCGCTCCTTTTTCGATCCACACGGTGATGATCGTTTCTCCCGCACTCTTTTCTACGCAGGAAAAATAAACCCGGCCTGTATCCATCGCAAGGGCGGATCACATCGCGGCAGCGGCCGCCTGGAAGGTGACCGTGGCCGGGCGCGGGACAAACTCGCCGGCGATGACCCGGCCATGGACGACGGCAAACGGTTTGATCAGGGCCAGCATCAGGATGCCCAGGCCCAGCCACGGAAGGGTCGCAGATACGCCGTCGCGCAGGCTGCCGGCAAAGATGACGATCAAGACTACCGCACTGATCTCGAGCAATGCGGTCACGACGCCCAGAAACGGCCGCCGGAGGTAAAAATACCCGCCTCCGGGCAGCAGGATCGCAAGCCAGGTGGCCGCGGTGCCGGTCTTGAACTTGAGCCCGCACGCCCCGCAGCTGGAAATCGAGCTGTACAGGGTTTTGGCGCACTGCGGGCAAAGATGGACCCTGCGGGAGACGCCTCGTTGCGGCCCTTCAAAGGAGATGATCTTCAGCAGCTCCCGGATCTTTTTTTTCTCCCGGCCCGAAAGGCGGGGAAATTTTTCCGTCTCCTTTCCGTCCTTGTACTCGACCACCAGGCCGGCACGCTTCATCTGGATCGATTCACAAGATGCATAGGGGATCTGGCAGATCGAATTGCGGTATCGGTATGAGGAAGTGGTGGGAACGTGAAAGATGCGGCGGTCGGTGAAGATCAGCAGGGATCGTTTCAGGCAAAGAAACAGCCAGCCGATGCCCAGCTTTTCCAGCACAGTGGGGGGCGAATGTCCCGTGGTGACCAGCAAAATGGTTTCGTCCGGTTCCAGAAAGGGCCGGATAAACGAGATTTGGGTGATCAGCTTTCGCTGGCGCTTTTCGACCCGGGGTTTGTATTTTTCCTTGTGGTTGGAGAACATGAACTCCCGGTCCACGAGCAGTCCGAACACTTTCGTCTGCCCGATCCCGGTCACGGGAACCCTGCCGCGCGTCGTCGAAGTCGTCACCGCCGCCACTCCTTTTCGCTGAACTTCCGCTCTTTCTCCGGATCGATGAGGTGCCATCGGAGCCTGCGCAGCCGTCCCGCGCAACTGATGCTTATTTACAAATATTTGCCGATAATTTCAACTTGACGCCCAATCCCGCCCGCATCCGAGGGTCACCGGCGGGCAAACGAATCCACAAGAGTCTTGACGCTGTCCATTGGGGCATGGGAAACTTCCCTGCAAAGCGGCCTTTTCCGTGTGCAGCGAAGAGACGGCCGGCAGCCCGATTTTGACCGGCCGATCCGTTTCACACACGCGGCCGCCGATGATGCCAAGCGCCTTGCCCTGTTTGTCCCCATGGGGGGCAAAAAAAGGAGACTGCATGAAAATTGACCCGACCGTGTTGGACGTCAAGAAAACCTACGAAATCATGAGCTATTCCGTCATTCCCAGGCCGATTGCATGGGTGTCGACCGTAAGTTCAAAGGGCATCAACAATCTGGCCCCGTATTCGTACTTTACGCCGATCTGCAATATGCCGATGATCGTCGGCTTTTCCTTGGGCCGAAAAGGCAAAGGAAAGAAAAAGGACACGCTGGTCAATATCGAAAGCACCAAAGAGTTTGTCATCAACATGGTCACAGAAGCTCTGGCCGAAGCCATGAACAAAACAGCCACGGCTTATCCGCCCCACATCGATGAATTTAAAAAGGCCAATCTGACCCCGGCCAAATCGGAGATCGTTGCACCGCCGAGGGTCGATGAGTCCCCCATTAGCATGGAATGCAGGCTCAAGCAGGTCCTGGAGTTCGGCGAGGACGCCAAATTCCATAATTTCGTTGTCGGAGAAGTCGTCATGGTTCACATCAAGGAGGAATTCGTTTCCGATGACCGGATCATGGCGGCCAGGCTGGATATCATCGGGCGGCTGGGCAGCCGGGAAAATCTATATTGCCGCACCACGGATATGTTCAAAATTTGATTTTTCCCCCCGCCGCAACCAGCGGGGGAAAAATCAAATTTGATGCGTTCGTAAAAAGACAGCTTTGAGACGGCTTTGTAAAAAGTTCGAGATAAAGGCGCCAGAACCCTTAAGGATGAGGCGTACGGAAAGTACACCGCAATGACGAGGGATGAAGGGGAACGCAGATATCGGACTTTTTACGAAGTTGTCAAATTTCGTCGAATCCAGGGCGCACAAAGGCTCTTGCCGCCGGGAACTCTCTTTCCGTGATGTCCCGGATCCGCTTCAATCGACCGATGATTTCGGCCGCGGCGGCTTTGTGATCCGGCAGACGGGAGGCCACCACTCCCCAGGCGCTGATGGACCGGTCCATGGCGATCAGGGCGATCTTGGCCGAGCCGTCGGAGTCTTTCGGCAGGTCATTGAAATCGTCTCTTGCCTCTTCGTCCTTGCCCCTCAGGGCCCGGTCCAGTTTCGCGTCGATAAAATACTTGTAGTAGTCGATCACTTCGATCGCTTCGGCAAGGGGGATGAGGCCCTCTTCTGCTTCGGCCCGGACGATCTTCAAGTGGGAGTTTTCCTTTTCCACGGCCTCGGCGATGGGCACCCGGTTTAGATCGAACCACTTTTTGGCCGACTTGATGTATTGACCGGCCATGGCAGACAAGATGTGCTCCCGGTTGTCCGGCGCCGCATCTTCTTCGATCTCGACGGCGTCAAGATCGATTCCATACTCCTCTGCCAGGTCGGCAAGAAGGCTCAGCGCGATGTCAAAAGAGCCCTGAATCTGGTTCCAGAATTGTTCGTTGTCTTCATCGGCGCCGTCTGCCTTCCGCTTTTGATCCTTTTCCATCGCAAAATTCAGGCAGCGGGAAGTAAACGGGCACCGCTCGCACCATCGGTCGCAATAGTTGTAGATGCCGGAAATGAGGTCCGGATCCCTTGCTCGATCGAGAAGCTCTTTTTTATCCATGGTTTTTCAAATCCTACGTCGTTTGGATACCGGTGAAAAATCGACAGGATCGTGAGTGATTGGTCCCCGGAAAGATCAGGATTCTCGCTGGGAATCGACTGGTCTCATGTCACGCTTTATGTGTTCGGCCGGATCGATTTCCATCAAGGCCGCTATCTTCTTTTTCATGCTTTTCTTGCACCTGTCAACATCGATCGAGGCCCTTCCGGCCCGTGGGACCCAGCGACAGGCTGTTTTGAGTCTGGAATTTCATGCCGCAACCCAGAAAATACAGCCTTTACCCTATATCCCGGGCTTCGGAATTTTATTTAAATAATCATGGAAAGGAAAAACAATGTCACCCGCCGTCTTTCGCGCCGCAGAAATCCTGGACTTGGCAATCCAGATCGAACGCCAGGGAATTGCATTTTACAGAGCCTGCAAAGAGGCGCTCGATTCTTCGGCACTCAAAGAAACCTTTTCCTATCTGATCGAACAAGAGCACATCCATCTCCGGCTGTTTTCTGGTATGAAAGAAAATCTGAGAGAAATCCGCCTGCCGGAAAGCTTTGCCGGCGAATACGACCGTCATGTGGCGGCATTCGTTCAGAACGAGGTTTTTTCCACGCCCGAAGAGGCGGCTGAAAAGGCCCGAAGTCTGCAAAGCGTCCAGGAAGCCGTAGATTGGGCCCTGGCCTTCGAACAAAAGTCCATCGACTTTTACCACCTGATCAAAAACTATGTGCGAGCTTCAGAAAGCGCGACCATCGAACGCATCATCGAAGAAGAGAAGCGTCATATCGAACGCTTGAATCAGCTCAGGTAGAAAAAAGAGTGTCCACAGCCATGACCGCAACCCACCTCATTTCAGAAGATGCATTCGCTTCCCTGTTGGATCGGCTCATCCAAGACATGCCTGTGATGGGACCGGTGGAGCGGCGAGACCAACCCGGATTTTATCGTTTCGACCGCCTGGAGAAAACAGCCGATCTGCAGGTCGCTTACACCACAACCACCATTCCGCCCAAAAAGTTCTTTTTCCCGCCGGTGGACGAAATGTTCACCTTCGATCAAAGCGGCCCCCTGCACATCGAAGAACAAGCAGAGGGCAGTCCTTTCGTGCTGGTCGGCGTACACCCCTGCGATCTTGCCGCCATTGAAGCGCTGGATGCGGCCTATGCTTTTCCTCCGGCCGATATGCGCTGGATACGCCGGCGCAAGCAAGCCGTCATCATCGGGATGGAATGCCGGCCGGACGATTATTGCTTTTGCACCAGCCTGGGCACTGCAGACGCACGGGCGCCGGCCGACCTCTTCCTGACCCCGCTGGATGAGGGATACCTGGCGGAAGTGCACTCACCCATGGGCTCGGTGCTGCTGAGCGACACCGCCGCTCGCCAAGCCACGAAGAACGACCGGAAGGCGGCCGAACAAGTACTGCAGCGAAAAATCGAGGCGGTGACGGCCCGGTTGACGACGTCCGTTTCCCAATTGGCCGATATCCTTGAATACGGCGGACTCACGGCCGTCTGGCGGGAAACCGCCGAGCGCTGTTACAGCTGCGGTTCGTGCAACATCACCTGCCCCACCTGTTTTTGTTTCTCGATCGAGGACACCCTGGATGCCGACCTCAGCGGCGGGCAGCGGCAGCGAAGCTGGGATGCCTGCCAGCTCCTGGATTTTGCACGCGTGGCCGGCGGCCACAACTTCAGAGGCGACCGCTGGCAGCGTGTGCGCCACCGCTGGCATCGCAAGTTTCTCTACCTCTATCGGCGGTTCGGACGCCCCTACTGCACGGGATGCGGCCGCTGCAGCCGGGCATGCACGGCCGACATCAACATTGTAGATATCACCAATCGACTCGTTGCCCATTTTCAACAGGAGCACAAACCGTGAAAGAGCCCACCGGCTATGAAAAACTGGGCTATGTGCCGGAGATCGCCCATGTTTTGAAGGCAGTCCCCATGACAGAGCAGGAAATTTTTCTGGACCTGCGCCTGCCGGGGAAAACAGAGCTGGGGCACGCGCCGGGTCAGTTCGTGCAGGTCTCCTTGATGGGAATCGGAGAGGTGCCCATTTCCATCTGCTCGTCGCCCACCCGGGGCGACACTTTCCAGCTATGCATTCGCGAGGCAGGAACCGTAACCCATGGTTTGCATCGCATTGCCAGGTACGCTCAGCTCGGCATCCGCGGCCCATTCGGCAAGGGGTTTCCCTTGGCTGAGCTGTTCGGTCGCGACTTGGTGCTGGTTGCCGGCGGGCTGGGCATCGCCCCTTTGCGCTCGCTGATCACCTATATTCTCGACCGGCGGGAAGACTTCGGCCGTCTGATCGTCATTTACGGCGGCAAAAACCCCCGGACCCTCTTGTTCAAGGAAGATCTCGCCGACTGGGACAAGCGAAGCGATGTCGAATTGATCGTCACCGTCGACCGCGGAGATGAGACCTGGCAGGGCAGAACCGGCGTGGCGACTGAACCACTGGCCGAGCTGGATCTTCAGGCTGTCAACACCCGGGCGGTGGTGATCGGGCCGCCAGTGCTTTACCGCTTCGCTGCCATGGCTCTTTTCGAACACGGACTTACCCCGGAAACGATTTTTTTCTCGCTGGAACGCAATTTTCACTGCGGAATCGGCAAGTGCGGCCATTGTCAGCTCAACGATCTCTATGTCTGCCAGGACGGGCCGGTTTTTCGTTTGGCCCGACTGCTCGACCGCATCGAAGCCGTTGAAGCCTGGGCGCCGGAAGAGGACCAGGACAGGTGACAAAGGTGACTGATCAGAGAGGGAAAGGCCATGAGACGGTCTGAAAAAAAACGAATCGCCTTTTTCGACTTCGCCTGCTGCGAAGGCTGTCAGCTGGCGGTACTGGAACTGGAAGAAACGCTGCTCGATCTGCTGAGCCACACCGATATCGCTGCCTGGCGGGAGGTGATGACCGGCGATGAGCCGCCCTACGATGTCGCCTTCTGCGAAGGCAGTATCTGCACCCGAGCGGACGAAGAGCGCCTTCTACGAGTTCGGCGGGACGCCAAAATCCTGGTCGCCTTGGGAACCTGCGCCGCCATCGGCTGTCACAACAACCTGCGCAACCGTATAGACACAAGGGAAGCACTCGAAAAAGTCTACGGTAAAGCAGCCCGGGGCATGGATGTCACCGAGGCCCGCCCCGTGAGCGCCGTGGTCGACACCGACTATCGAATCCTGGGCTGCCCGGTGAGCCTCCCGGAGTTTATCGCCGTTTTCAAGGCAATTCTGACCGACCAACCCTACCGCCTTCCCAACGAGCCGGTGTGCGTGGAGTGCAAACTCACCGACACCCTGTGCGTATACGAAAAAGGGCGCGTGTGCCTGGGACCGTTGACCCGCTGCGGGTGCGGCGCCATTTGCACCCGTTTCGGAGACGTCTGCCACGGGTGCCGTGGCCTCGTGGACGAGGCCAACCTGGCCGCCATGCCGCGGGTGTTCTCCCGGGAGCACCTGCACGCCATCATGGGGGCCGTCGCCTCCGGGCAGCCGCTCGATGAGGAACGGATTCGGCAAATGATCGCCCTGTATAACAACTACCCGGAGTTGAAGATCGAGGATCGCGGGGATGCATAAAAACAAGCGGATCGAGGTCAAGCACCTCACGCGAGTGGAAGGTCACGGCAACCTCACCGCCATAATCAGAGACGGACGGCTGAAAGAAGCGCGGTTCGACATTGACGAAGCACCGCGCCTGTTCGAAGTGTTTCTGTGCGGCCACGATTACAACCAGGTTGTTCATATGGCTTCGCGCATCTGCGGCATCTGCGCCGTGAGCCACCGCTGCGCGGCCATCAAGGCCTCGGAAGCGGCTTTCGGTGTGCTCGTATCCGAACGCATTCGCCTTCTACGGCGCCTGGCCTTTCACGGCGAGGTCATCAGCAGCCACGTACTGCATCTGTTTTTCTTGGTGGCCCCGGACATGTTCGGCGTCCCCAGCGTTTTTCATCTGCCCCCCGAACACAAAGATACCGTGCGGAAGGCCATGCGTCTCAAGCGCGCCGCCTTGGAAATCTGCCGCACCACTGCCGGTCGCCACATCCATCCCGTCGGCATGGAGGTCGGCGGCTTCAGTTTCAATCCCCTCCCCCGCACCCTGGCAGAGCTGCGGGGCGCTGTGGAAGGGGCCGTTGAAGACCTACAGGCCCTGGTGCCGATTTTCCGCCGCCACTCCTGGCCCGACTTCCAGCGCAAAACCGCCTATGTGTCACTCAAATCCCCCAAAAGCTATGCCTTTTATGAGGGCGAATTGTATTCCAGCCGGCATGGCTCGATGCCTGTCGAAGATTACCGCCGCACTATTTCGGAGTATACCGTCCCGGGTTCCACGGCAAAGCACGCCGTCATCGACGGCGCCTCCTACATGGTCGGCGCCCTGGCCCGCTTCAACAACAATTATGAGCAGCTTTCGAATGCGGCGCGCCGCGTAGCCGATGAGATCGGGCTCAGCGCCCCCTGCACCAATCCGTTCATGATCCCCGCAGCCCAACTGGCGGAGACCGCCCACTGCCTGGATGAAAGCCTGCACCTCATCGACCGCCTGATCGAACCGGAAATCTCACGACAGGACCCAAGCGTTCCGGTACATCCTGTGAAGGCAAACGGCGTCGGGGCGGTGGAAGCGCCCCGGGGAACGCTCTTTCATGACTACACCTTCGATGAACGGGGGACCTGCACCGAAGCCAACCTGGTCATTCCTACCGCACAGAACCTGGCCAGCCTGCACGCCGACATGCAGGCCTTCATCCCCCAAGTCATCGAGGAGCCCGAAGAGGTCCTTGGCCACCGGCTCGAAATCCTCACCCGCGCTTACGACCCTTGCATCTCTTGCTCCACCCACGTGATTCGCCTCGACTGAGATTTCTTCGGAGGGGTGCGCCTATCGCGCCGTCGCTCCGGTGCCGGAAATCATTATTGGCCGCAGCATTTTTTGAATTTTTTGCCGCTTCCGCAGGGGCAGGGATCGTTGCGCCCGACTTTTTCTTCGGCGATCTTTGTTTGGATCGGATTCAGCAGTATTTCCAGGGCCGCAATGTCCTCGGGTTTGTCCGGCTCCAGTTCGATGGCGTATTTCCAGCCGTTTTTCTTGAACACGGCTTCTACTTCCTTCATTCTTTTTTTGGTTTTGACATGAACCACGGCGGGATTGCTTTCGGTACCCAGCTTTCCCTCTTTTATTCCATCGAATATTTTTTTCATCTGTTCACCATTTCGGAGTTCCGAGAAAATCAGGATTCCTGCCGAGAATCGATCGATCCCAGTTCCCGCTTGATGCGCTCGGCCAGGTAGATCTTCATCAAGGACTGATATGGGATGTCGTTTTTATTGGCCAGCAGCTTCAACTCCTCGATCATCAGCTCCGGCAGCCGCAGTGAGATTTTTTTGGTCGACGGTTTAAGATCCGGCAGGACCGTTTTTTTTGCCTTGGCCCAGTCGATGTAATCGATCGAGTCCGCCTCCGACCAAAATTTACTTTCTTCTTCTTCCGATTTGAATTTCGGTATTTTCTTTTTCATGATTTCCGGTATACTTTTTTTTCGGTTCATATCTCTTGCTGAAATCACCCGGATCCTGTTTTTACGGATTGTGAACACGACAAACAACAGCATTCCGGAATCCGTCTGGCCCAATGCATAGGATCGGGCCTCGCTCTGTGAGTGCGTATCGTCAGCAACCGTGACCAATGGTTTATTGAAAAATATTTGTTCGCATTCGGCCGCAGAGACATGATGCTTGTCCCAGTTCTTGAATAGGTTGCCCTCGTCCCAGTCGAATCCAGTACAATGGGCGGTGTCATTCGTCGCAGCCATGGATTATGTGTATCCCAAAGATATACACCTGTCAACCTCCATCAAGGTGCCTTGAATCTATTCCAATGCAAGGCATGATTCGTGTTATATTGCTGTTGGTTTTCCCGGCTGCCCAGCCGACGCTTCCGGCCTCGGCTTCCGGACAAACAGGTCTCATAGCAGACGAACGAACCAGGATGCCCCCTGGGCATTCCCAAGCGAAAGGAGAGCGCCATGTCCCTTGAAAAAGCATTGACCGATCTGAAAAATGCGGTGGGCGATCTGACCAGCCTGGAAGTCCAGACCTATGTGGGTGAGATCGACGTGGTCATCGACGGTATCACCGGTTCCACGGATTTTGAAAAATCGCTGCAGCAGGCCAAACAGGCGGGGAAAATTCAGCTCCAGCTGGTCACCAAGATCAATTTCGACGGCGACGGCATCGTGCTGGTCCCTTCCAGCGCCCCGGCCGACTACGTCCAGCAGGCCCATGACACTGCGCTGCAGGCGGGAAACGACGTCCGCCAGGGCCTGATCTCCCTGTTTTCCGATGTGATCGGACTGAAAGCGAGCAAATAGTTGTCCAGCAGCGGCGCGCATCCTCAGCCGGATGAGCCTGCCGCCCTTTGCCGGGAGAAAAGACCGTGAACGACGATTTCGAAAAGGCAATGGCCCGATTTGCCGCGGCAGCGGGACCGGTCGGAGCCGGACCGATCCCTGCCGATCAGGTCATCGCAATGGTCGG
Source organism: Desulfobacterales bacterium (assembly GCA_021737185.1). Taxonomy (GTDB): domain Bacteria; phylum Desulfobacterota; class Desulfobacteria; order Desulfobacterales; family CAFBRK01; genus JAIPEL01. The sequence goes on from JAIPEL010000115.1 coordinate 10,885, forward strand.
CGCTGCGGCGGCCGATGTATCGAAAGCCGAAGAAAAGGGCTTTTTCGTTCCGCTGCCGCAAAGCGAACCGAGCGTGTCAAAAGACGCAGCCCGGATCAAAACGATTCGCAACCGGCTGTTCATCATGGGATACCTTTCCGAAGATACCGGACGCGGGAACCTGGATCCTTCTCTTACAGAGGCCATCCGGGCCTTTCAGGCCGAAGCGGGGCTGGAGACGGACGGATGGGTGGGAGAAGAAGAAACCTGGCCGGCGCTCCAGGAACTGGTCAGCTTCGAAACGCCCATCGACCTTTCAAAATGGTTTTCCGGCGGCAGGCCGTGCCCTGCCCTGCGCCGGGCCGTGGCCCTGCGGCTGTTCGTATTCGGGATGCTTGAAAAGCGCCCCGATTCGGCGGACGTGGCCGTCGGAAAAGGGCTGAAAACGTTTGCCGAAATCTGGGGGCTGTTGTTCGCCGACGAGCCGCAGACCGAACCTGGACTTTCCCCGGAGTGGGCGGGCCTTTTGTTCGACATGGGCGGCATCACCCGGCGGCTGTCTGAAGTGGCGGCCGACCTGGGCAAAGAAGAAATCAACCTTTGCCATCCGTTCATTCTCAACGCGGCCAAGGTCGAGCTCTGGCTGATGGGATACACGGTCCCGCCGGGCGGCTACGACCTGGTGGAAAAAAAGACGCCCGGTACCGACGAAAACGGCGGGCTCACCGGCACGGATGTATGGATGAAATCGGCGACCCTCTCCCAGTACAACAAAATCAAGAAAAACCTTTTGTTTTACAAGGCGCTCCACTCCTTCTGGCTCGATCAAGGCGAAGACGACGCAGGCGCCGATCAAAAAAGCGTTGAATTTCTGGAGTTTTTTCAGGATTTTTTCCAGGTCGCGGCAGACGGCATCCAGAGCGCTGACGCCATGGATGCCGCCGAGCGGCAGGTCAACCTGGAAAAGTTCATCCTGGAACGAAAAGTTCAGATCCCCTCCATCTGGGAGACGGTAAAACGTCTCGGCGCCAGGATCTGGGACGGGGTTCAAAGAATCTGGGGCTGGTTTGTCCGGATGCTGAAGCGGGTCAAGGAAAGGGTGCTCAAGATTGGCACCAATCTTTCCCGGCTCATCTACGATTTTGCATTAGGCTCCTTTACGGTGGTTTCCAGGGTGTTTGACAGCCTCGGCACGGTGGTGCGCTGGGTGGCAGCGCCGACGCTGCCCGGCTCGGATGAAGCGAGCATCCTTTTCTACCGGGACAGCGACAACGACATGTACGCCGTCACCGCCGCAGGGGCCGACCCTGATCGCATCTTATCCGGCTGCACGCAGCTTGCCGCCGCCACCGGCAAGTTCTCCTTCGGCTGCCTGGTCGTGGGCACCTTTGTCTTCCTTTTGCGAAAGGCTTTTAACTCCGCCTGGAAAGGCTATTTCGGGCTGGTGCTCGCCCTGGTCCAGCTAAGAAGCCTCAAACACCGGCTCCAGGAATTGACCGAAGCCTACCAAGCGGTCTATGCAGCGGCCTGACCGGCAAGCCGCAGACCTGCGCCACCGTACTCGCGGGCCGCGGCATCTTTCCCCAATGGAACGGAAATATGACAATCCCTATAAAGGGAAAAAACAAGGAGGCAAAATGGATTCGAAAATCGCAGCGGCATTGAACCTCAAGTATGAACCGGTTGCCGTGCTGCGGGCCGATGAAAAGCCGGAAAAGGCCCTCCAGTTCAAACCGGGCAAGTGGGGCTGTGTCATGTTCATGTTCGCCAATGCGGCAAGGGGCAAAACCGCGGCGTTCGATGCGGAGACCTATGGATGCTGGGGCGGCGGCGTCGGGCTCGGATTCGGCAACGCCTACCTGGATTTTCCGGGCGGCGTGGACTGCTTCGCCCACTTTCTTTCCTCCGGCAACGATCAATGGGAAACGGGCCGGCAGGCGGCCGCCGGCGTCGAGCAAGCCGCTGGAAAAGAATTCGCCGAGGATTTTCTCAGCGGTGAACGATATGTGAAAGACCCCGAACTGGTGAAGCAATGGATCGACAAGCTTCCCATCACCGAGCCCGAATCCCGCCATGTACTGTTCAAACCGCTCGCCCACGTGGACCCGGCCCGTGAAACGCCGGCCACCGTCGTGTTCGTTGCCGATGCGGACCAGATCTCGGCGCTGGTCATCCTGGCCAACTACGCCCGGCAGGGCATGGAAAACGTGATCATTCCCTGGGCGGCAGGCTGTCAGACGATCGGCCTGCTGCCCTTTCAAGAAGGAAAATCGGAAAATCCCCGGGCGGTGGTGGGCCTGACCGACATCTCGGCCAGGAAATACGTGCGCAAGCTCCTGGGGCCGGAGTACCTTTCCTTTGCCATGCCCTGGCCCCTGTTTCAGGAAATGGAAGACAACGTGGAGGGCAGCTTCCTGCAGCGGCCGACCTGGCTCAGGCTTCAGGCTTCCGCAAAGTAGACCGGATTCGCCCGCACGGTTGCGGCTCCTTCAACTTGCGGTGTATCAGAACATTCCCATTCTTTCGCCGTCGGCACTGCTCGACAAAATCGGCAACTGACTTTGCCTCCGGTTAACTTATGTGAAACTTCGCTCGAAGCCGGGGTTTTTGTAGGGCACGACCTCCGTGTCGTGCCTTCATGAACGGCACGGAGGCCGTTC
>JAIPEL010000116.1 GCA_021737185.1 Desulfobacterales bacterium
CATGAATCTGGATCCTGGCTCCTTAAAAAGACAGATGTCCGATGTCGGATATCCGATGTCAGAAGGACAAAAAAACCTGTGCGTCTCGGTTCACTCGGTTTTTGTTCGTGTGAAATTTCGGCATTCCCGGGCCGTCATTCTGGGCCTGACAAGCCTGCCCCGCACTTGATGCGGGACTCCGCTTCCCTCTTCGCTCTTCCCCCTTCGTTCTTCGAACTTCCGTCTTCGCTTTCAGCTACGCCGGACAAGTCGGAGGACAGGTCGAGCTTTGCCGGACAAGCCGGCTGGGATGACGGACTGAGAAGCTTCATTCTTGATCAAACATGCCGGCTAAGGCCAAAATTTCCAATGGAATTTCTTCCGGCAAACCTTGAACCCTGAACCTTGAACGCAGCGCCATCGGCGGGGCTGACATCTGACATCTGACCTCTGACATCCGGCTTTACAGGCCTCCCTGCCTCCCCGCACGCCGAAGGCGCCCTACGTTCGGCTGCGCAGCTTCGGATTCAAGGCATCCCGCAGTCCTTCTCCGAAGAGGTTGAAAGAAAGCACGACGATGAGAATCGCCACTCCCGGAACGAATGTCAGCCAGGGGGCGTCGAAAATAAACCGGCGGCCGTCCGAGAGAATGTTTCCCCAGGTGGCATGCGGCGGCGGTACGCCGAAGCCGAGGAAACTCAGTCCCGCCTCTGTCAAAATGGCCGTCGCAATGCCGATGGTGGCCGAGACGAGGACCGGCGCCACCGCGTTGGGAATCATGTGCCGGAAGATGATCCGAAAATTGCCGACGCCCAGCGCGCGGGCGGCCAGCACGAAATCCTGCTCTCGCAAGGACAGAAATTCGGCCCGGACAAATCGGGTGGTTCCCATCCAGCTCGTCAGTCCGATGACGATCATGATGTTGTATAGGCTCGCCGGCAGCAGGGCGACCACGGTGAGAATCAGAAAAAAGCTCGGAAAGCAGAGCATGATGTCCACCACCCGCATCACCAGGGTGTCTACGGTGATCACCCCGGCCGACAGGGATTTGACCGCCGGCCAGCGCCGCCGGCGGTCTGTCGCCGCAAGGAGCAGCAGGAAGGCAGCGGCCCCGCCGAAAGCAACGGCAAGCCATCCAAGCCCTGCGGCCAGGGCCGCTGCAGCCGCAGCGGCGGCGCTAGCTGCCAAACATTGGTGCAGACGGATCCTGCGCTGGCCAAAATAGCCGGCAATGCCCCCCATGAAGATGCCGATGATCACAGAGATGCCGACGGCAACGAAGCCGACCGTCAGCGAAACCCATGCCCCTTGAAGCATCCGGGCGAACACGTCCCGTCCCAGATCGTCTGTGCCGAGAATGTAAAGGGCCAGCGTCGGCACCTCGGCCGGCGTCAGTACCTCCGGGTTGATCATGGAAAACGGCGGCCGGAGTTTTTCTGAAAGGCGGATCTGGGCCGGATCGAAGATCGGGTCGGTCCCGGAGGTCAACACCAGCCCTGCCAGGGCCGTCAAAAAGAACAGGATGAAAATCGCCAGGCCGATGACGGCCATCCGGTTTTTTTGAAACAGCCGCCAGAAACGCTCCATTCGCGTCCGATGCGGAGCAGTCGGGCGGTCCAGGCCGCCTTCGGCCGGCCCCATTTGGTCTCGATCGACTGTCATAGCCGGATCCTCGGGTCTACAACCATGTATAGGATGTCGGAGACGAAGGTGCCGGCCAGCACCAGCACCGCCGAAATGAAATTGACCGTGAGAATCACCGGGTAGTCCCGGGCGAGAATCGCCTCGTAGGCCATCCGTCCCATGCCCGGCCATGAGAAGATCGATTCGATGATGACCGATCCGCCGATCAACCCCGGCAGAATCAGCCCGACCATGGTCACAAAGGGAAGAAGCGCATTTCTCAGGGCATGGCGGTAGTGGACCTGCTCGGCGGGAAGTCCCTTGGCCCGCGCCGTTCGAATGTAGTCCTGGCCTTCGACTTCCAGCATCTGGCTTCGAACGTAGCGCGACAGCACCGCCACGCCGCCGGTGGCGCCGAGAACCGAGGGAAGCAGAAGATGCCAGATCCGATCCATGAAAACGTGAAGGGACGAAGTGGTTCCCAGGCCGAAGGTCTGCATGCCGATCACCGGTACGTGGAATTTGGTGACCACGAAGATGATCAGAATGTAGGCGAAGAAAAAGCCGGGGATCGATATGAGCAGGTAGGAGAGAAACGTGGCGGTTCGATCGTAGATGCCGCCTCGTTCGATGGCCGATCGGATCCCCACCGGAAATGAAAGGGTCCAGGTGAGCAGGGTTCCCACGATGAACAGGGGGAGGCTGTTTAAAAACCGTTCGCCGATTTTGCCCAGAACGGATCGGTTGTCTTTCCAGGAAACGGTCCGGCCGGTGAACAGGTTGCGGTAAAACAGCAGGTACTGGATGTGGAGGGGTTTGTCCAGGTGGAATTCCTGCCTGAACCGCTCCACCATCTCCGGGGTGAATTTCGGATTGAGCGGATCGACCTGGCTGGGGCTGCCCGGCGCCAGGTGAATGATCAGAAACGACACCACAGAGACGAAAAAAAGGGTGACCATCTTCTGAAAGGCGCTGCGGGCGATGAATGAAATCATGATGTTGGATCCTGGTTGCTGGATTCTGGATCCTGGTTGCTGGATTCCGGATCCTGGATTCTGGGTGCTGGTTCAAGGTTCACGGTTCGAAATTCCAGGTTCAAGATTCAACGTTGATGAAATCGTAAAAAGTCCCCGAAGCGTCATGCCGGACCCCGGATCAAGTCCGGGGCAAGCTTTTTTGATCCGGCATCCAGAAGTTTTTGAAATTACTGGATTCCCGCTTTCGCGGGAATGACGGAAAAAGGGAATTTCGGACTTTTTACGAAGCAATAAACGTTCAAGATTGATGGTCCCGTAGAAAGTCACCCCAGGCCCGGTTTTCCGGGTGCGGATGATGCGGTCTTTTTACGAAACCATCGCTCATGGCACCTGCGCCGGTTTCCACTACTGCAGGGCAAAATCGGGCGCCTCGGGCAGCTTGATCCACTTGTTGAAATGAAACCGGTAGTTGCCTGTGGGCGTCGGGGTGATTTTTTTGTACACCGTGCGCCCCTGTTCGTCGGTCTCTTTGATGACAATCCGCTTGTCGAGCACCGCCGTCCATTTTCCCACGTAGAGAAAGGTATACGGCTGTTCCTCGGCGATGATTTCGTGAAGACGGTGGCAGGCCGCCACCTGCTTTTCATGGTCGTACTCGCTGCGGATCCGGAGGATCAGCTCATCGGCCTCGGCATGTTCGAATCCGATGAAATTCAGTTGATTCGGCCCCGTTTGGCTTGAATGCCAAATCTGGTAAAGATCCGGTTCGATTCCCATGGACCAGCCCAGCACCACGGCATCGAAATCGAGCTTGTTGATCCGCTCCTGCAAAAAAACCGACCATTCCAGCAGATCGGTGCGGACCTCGATCCCGATGCTCCGCCAGGCATCCTGGGCCACGGCCACGATCGCCTTTCTCAGGTCGTTTCCGCTGTTGCTGATCAGGGTGAACTGCAGGGGGCGGCCGTTTTTTTCGAGCCATCCCTGAGAATTTTTTCGCCATCCGGCCTCTTCCAGCAGGGCGAGGGCCGCTTGCGGATCGTAGGCGAGCGGTTCGATGCTCTGATCGTAATAGTCGGTCTGCTTGACGAAGGGACCGGTGATTCGCTCCGCCTGCCCATAAAGGATGAACCGGATGATCTTGTCTACGTCGATGGCCATCCCCAGGGCCCGGCGCACCCGGGGATCGTCGAAAGGCGGCCTTCTGGCGTTGTATCCGATGTATGTGTAGCCGAAGGAGGTGCCTGAAAAGCTCTGAAACCGCGGATCTTCGGCGAGGCGCCGGACCTGGTGGGGTTCCACGCCGTAGCTGTCGATGGTGCCGGCATAAAACTCCATTTCCTGGGTCAGCGAATCGGGAATGACCCGCGTGATGTACTCTTCGTAGTTGGGAGGGCCTTCCCAGTAGTCATCGAAACGTTCCAGGACGATGTACTGGTCCGACTTCCATTGCCGGAATGTAAACGGGCCGCAGCCGATCGGATTTCGGTTGAAGCGGCTCTTGCGAAGTCCGAAATCTTCGGGATCGAGGCCCCGGGCCTGTGCTTCTTCGGCCAAGGCTGTCTCGTCGAGCAGGTGCTGGGGCAGGATGCCCATGGCCCAGGTGCCGATGGCTGGAGAGTAGAGCCTTTTGTAGACGATTTTGACCGTCAGAGGATCGACCACCTCCACCTGCTTGACCGGTTCGTAATCGGCCGTGCGGGGGGAGAGATTTTCGGGGTTCATGATGGCATCGTAGGTGAATTTCACGTCGTTGGCATCCAACAGATGGCCGTCGTGAAACCGGACCCCGGGCCGAAGATGGAAAAGAAGAATCGGATTGTGTTCGAAGGCCGGAAATACGCGGCGGGCAAGAATCTTCTGTTGATCCACGGAAATTTCCGCATCGGCCTGAATGTAGCGTTCTGAGGGAAACCCCGAAAAATAGCGTTCTCCCAGCAGGAGGGCAAGATTCTCGAAAAGGTCCGGATCGACTTCAGAGAGCGCCAGCCGAATCCTGGCCGGGGCCGAAACCACAACATCGGTTGATTTGCCGGAAGCGGTCTGCTGGCGGGATGTGAAGCGGCGGGGCGGTTCGACGGTGATCGATTCGATGCGGTCCAGGGAGCGGCGAAGCGCGGCGGGCAGGCCCCGGCCGAATTGCTTGGCTTGTCTGATCCTTTGGGCCACCTGGGCCGCAGAATTGTCTTCGGCGCCGTTGATAGTTGCATCGGGGTTGACATAGAAGTATGCGGTTTCAGAGATGCTCCATGACCGGGCCAGCCGGCCGCGGAATCGAAGGTTTTCATCCCGGTCGATCAGTCCTTCAAAGACCATCGATTCGATGCTGCTGCTGGCCGTATCGGCCGAAAGGATCGGATTGAGCACGCTGGCGTCGCCGTTGGACGCGGCAATGAATTTTTCGAGGCGCTCCGGGTTGCCCCGGGTCTGCTCTTCGTAGGTAGGGACCCAGAAATAGGACTGGAGCAGCACCCCAATGACAACAATGGGTGCGATGATGAGAAACCGTCGAGTGGTCATGGCAGGAAGGGCATTACCATTGCCGGAGAGGTCCCGGCGGGATCGGAAAAAGCGGGCGGCCGCCTTTCAGCGGCCGTCCGCCGTGAAACCAAACCGTTCATAGGGGGTCGTTCCGACGTCCATTGGCGGTTCTCAGAATATTCCCCGGGGCGGTTTATGTAGGAAAATCCTCACTCGGCTGGCGTCTTGGCGGCTTCAGCCGCTTCGGCCTGGGCCTTTTTTTCTTCGATGGCGGCCCGAATCGCCTCTCTTTTTTGATCGATCAACTCCGCCTGGCTTTCGTCGATTTCCAGACCGGCCGCTTGGTTGAGATAGTCGAGGGATTCTTCCAGGGACTCGATGGTGCCTTTACGCGCGGCAATATCGGTCCTGTAAAGCAGGGCCATCAGTTCGATGCCGTCGAGTCTTTCGTAGACCGCCTTTCGCGCCTCATTTGTTGGGGCGTATTTCAGTGCCTCGTTGAGATAGCGCCGAATTCCTTGGTAATCCGGAAAACCCTGCGCTCCCAGCAGCGCGTCTGCCTTGTCAAGGTAGTAGTTGTAGATCAAAGGATATACCTGGCTCATGGTGTAGGCTTCTTCTGCAGGAGCCGGGGCAGCGACGCCCGGCAGCGTGATCATCAGTTCCTTTCCCATGGGGGAGAACCGGCCCTGATAGATCTTGAGCCCGCCGTTGGCGGATTCCAGGTAATAGTTGCCTTTGTTGGCGAAGCTGGCACCGATCAGGATGACCAGCAGCACAGCGAAACCGGCGATGCCGTACTTGAAGGCCTTTTCCATGGGATCGGCGGGTTCAGCCGCTTTCGGCGGAGGCGGGTAGCTGACGGAAACCTCCGGCTCCGGTTCAGCCTTTTTTGCACCGGTCTTTTCTGCGGCGGCTTTTTCTGCAGCGGCTTTTTCTGCAGCGGCTTTTTGGATAAACGCTTTATCAGCCTCGGCCTTCTGGGCAGCCGCCTGTTCTGTTTTTGCTTTTTCTGCGGCGGCTTTTTCTGCAGCGGCCTTTTGGATAAACGCTTTATCAGCCTCGGCCTTCTGTGCAGCCGCCTGTTCTGTTTTTGCTTTTTCTGCGGCCGATTTCAGCGAGGCCTCGTCGAACTTGAGAAACAAGAGGGCGCGAATGCGTTCGGCCTCATCGGGGTCGTCTGTAGAGATCAGGGGCGGCGCCGTGAATTCCCGCCCGGTGGGTTCATGCTTCGGCGGCGAGAAGACCGATTCCGGCGTCCAGGAGTCGAATTTCTGAAACAGCAGATCCTTGATGGATACGGCCTTTTTGGGGGCCTGCGCCTTGGCGGCTTTTTTCTTGGGAGCGGTCTTTTTCGGTTTTGCCGCAGTCTTTGTCTTGGGGGGAGTTTGGGCGGCCGTCTTCGGCTTTGATCCCTTTTTTGATTTGGATCCCGCTTTGGATTTCGCAGCAGTGGCCGCGGCTGCCTTTTTCGCTTTGGCAGGGGCACCCTTTGCGGCTTTCTTGGATTTTGCCGCCGCCTTTTTCTTTTTTTCGTCGGCGTCCTTTTCGGCGGTCTTTTTCGAAGTCGATTTGATCAGGCTGTTTTTTCCCATACAAACCCCTTTGAATTTAGAAAAAGTTTTGCATATATAGGGATTGTCCTGTTTCCGTTCCGGTTGGATAAAATAAAAACCCCTCAGAGCGCTTGGGTGCGGCTTATTGCGGTGAATCGGTGCGCTCGATCAAGCGTCAACCCCTGCTATCGGAACGTTATTTCGACAAGCGCTCTATCTAATAGACGGATAAGACTGCCGATTTAAACTTTTTATGCATATCGGATCGGTCCCATTTTGTAAACATAAAATCGCCGATGCGATTTTATGAAGGTTTCGCCCCGCGAAACGACGATAAAGGATCGCTTGTGGACGGCAAACTGAAAAAAATGGAGGCGATCCTGGCGTCGTACCCGAGGCTGCTGGTCGCCTTTTCCGGCGGGGTCGACTCGACCCTGTTGCTGGCCGTGGCCCGGGAGGTGCTCGGAGACCGTGTGGAGGCGGCAACCTCGATATCACCGGTCCATTCTCGGTGCGAAAGCGAAAATGCGGAGAAACTGGCGGCAGCCATAGGCGTCGTGCATCACCGGCTTCTTACCGATGAAATGTCCCTTCCGGCTTTTTTGACGAACCCCGAAAATCGATGCTACATCTGCAAGCAGCATCTGTTTTCCCGGATGCGCGAACTGGCGGCCGGCAGGGGCATCGAGACCATTGCCCATGGCGCCAATGCCGACGACGTTGACGATTACAGGCCCGGCTTTCTTGCCGCCCGGGAAGCGGGCATCATCGCCCCGCTGATAGAGGCGGGGTTGAAAAAGGTGGAGATCCGCGAATTGGCGCGGAAAATGGGACTTCCCAACTGGAACCGGCCGGCAGATGCCTGCCTGGCCACGCGCGTTCCCTATGGGATTTTGCTGTCGCCGGCGCTTCTTCAGCGGATCGAGCAGGCCGAATCGGTGCTGGCAGACAAGGGCGTCGACAGATGCCGCGTGCGGGTGCATGGAAACATCGCCCGGATCGAAGTCGCGCCGGAGCAGTTCGATCGGGTGATGTCCGCCGAGGTTCGCCTGCCGCTGATCGCGGCGCTTCGCGAACTGGGATTCGATCATGTCTCCCTGGACCTGGAAGGCTACCGCATGGGAAGCATGAACCGTTCGCTTTAATCCTTTTATTCGTATCGGGAGTTTGCCATGAAAGACATTTTGAAAAATGCCGGCGTCGAAGGGGAACTGAGCGGCGCGTTTTGCGGAAGCTGGCTTTCCTGCACCCATGGAGAAGTGAACAGCGTCTCTCCGGTAAACGGCGAGGTGATCGGCACCGCTTCCGGGGCCGGCCCCAAGGAGGTTGAGACCGTCGTCGAAAGGGCGGTGGAGGCATTTTCGACTTGGCGGATGGTGCCCGCGCCCAAGCGGGGGGAGATCGTCCGGCAGATCGGCCTCGCCCTTCGGAAGAACAAAAAAGCGCTCGGCGCCCTGGTCAGCCTCGAGACCGGCAAGATCCGGGCCGAGGGGGAGGGAGAAGTGCAGGAGATGATCGACATTGCCGACTTTGCCGTCGGCCAGTCCCGGATGCTTTACGGGCTTGGTATGCACAGCGAGCGGCCCGGCCATCGGATGTACGAGCAATGGCACCCCCTTGGGCCGGTGGGCGTGATCACCGCCTTTAACTTTCCGGTGGCGGTCTGGTCCTGGAACGCCATGATCGCCCTAATCGCCGGCGACACGGTGATCTGGAAGCCGTCATCCAAGGCGTTTTTGTGCGCGGCAGCGGTCACGAAAATCGCCGCTGAAGTACTCGAACAAAACAATTGTCCGGCCGGGGTGGTCAATTTGCTGATCGGGGACCGCAAAAGCGTCGGCACACCCCTGGTAAAAAACCCGAAAGTTCCGCTGATTTCAGCCACCGGCAGCGTGGCCATGGGGCGCGGGATAGCCGCGGTGGTGGCCGGCCGACTCGGAAGAACGATCCTGGAGCTGGGCGGGAACAACGGCATCGTCGTCACTCCCAGCGCAGACCTGGATCTGACCGCACGGGCGATTGTTTTCGGTGCCGTGGGCACGGCAGGCCAGCGCTGTACCACCACGAGGCGGATCATCGTGCACCAGGACGTATACGATCGGCTGAAGGACGCCCTGATCGGCGCCTACCGTCAGGTCCGCATCGGGGATCCACTGGCCGAAGAGACCCTCATGGGGCCGCTGATCGACACCGGGGCGGTGGTGGATATGATGGACGCCTTGAATCGAATCGAGAGCCAGGGCGGAGAAATCCTTTATGGCGGCAAGGTGCTCTCCGGCGGGATTTACGATACCGGCACCTATGTTACGCCCTGCATCTGCCGGGCCGACGCCCAGATGCCGGTCGTGGCCGAAGAGACATTTGCCCCGATCCTGTATCTGATTCCGTACCGCGATTTTGACGAGGCCGTTTCGATCCACAACGGAGTCCCCCAGGGGCTGTCATCGGCGATTTTTACCAACGACCTGCAAGAATCCGAGACATTTCTCAGCCACAGGGGAAGCGACTGCGGCATCGCCAATGTCAACATCGGCACTTCCGGGGCCGAGATCGGAGGGGCTTTCGGCGGGGAAAAGGAAACCGGGGGCGGCCGGGAGGCCGGATCCGATGCGTGGAAGGCCTACATGCGGCGCCAGACCTGCACCATCAACTGGTCCGGAGAGCTGCCCCTGGCCCAGGGAATCGAATTCGATATATAAAATCGCTGGCGCGATTTTATTGGAGTTTCGCTTCGCGCCTCCGCCTTTGCTGGGTTCAAGGTTCCGGGTCCAGGGTTCCGGCTTCAAGGTTCAATGTTGACAGTCTCGTAAAAAGTCCGAATTTGCCTCTTTCCGTCATTCCGGACGAGCGGAGCGAGATCCGGAATCCAGTGATTTCGATAAGTTCTGGATTCCCCCGGATTGGGTCCGGGGCAGGCTTATCAAAAAAGCTTGCCCCGGACTCGATCCGGGGCCCGGAATGGCGCTTCGGAGACTTTTTACGATTTAATCAAATATGGGCTTTGAAAGTTGAAAATACAGAGATGGGGAAACAAATGAACAATGAGGGATGGAATCCCGGAAAGCTTCTGGAAGTCAGCGGCGCCTACTGGCAGACTTGCGCCCTTCATGCCGGGGTCAAGCTCGATCTCTTCACCGAACTGGGTGGTCTTTCCCTGAACGCCGATCAACTGGCCCAGAGCAAGGATCTGGACCCCCGCGCCCTGGCCATGCTTCTGGACGCGCTGGCCGCCATGGGCCTGCTGACCAAATCCGGCGATCGATACGCCAACACCACGGCATCCCTTGCCTTTTTGTCAAAAGAATCCGACGAATACGTGGGGCACATGATCCTTCATCACCACCACCTGGTGGAGTCCTGGTCACGGCTGGATGAATCGGTGAAAAGCGGAAAACCGGTGCGCACCCGGGCCTCTTTTTCAGACGGCGAGCGCCGGGAGAGCTTTCTGATGGGGATGTACAACAATGCCATGCTGCTCGCCCCGCAGCTGGTACCCCAAGTCGATCTTTCCGGTCGGCGTCATCTGCTCGACATGGGCGGAGGGCCGGGTACATATGCCATTCATTTTTGCCGGCACAACCCGGGGCTCACCGCCACGGTGTTCGACCTGCCGACCACCCGGCCGTTTGCCGAAAAGACCATCGCCTCCTTCGGGCTGGAAGACCGGATCGACTTTCAGGCCGGAAGCTACATCAAGGAGCCGGTGCCCGGCACCTACGATGCGGCCTGGCTGTCTCACATCCTCCACGGGGAGGGCCCCCGGGCCTGCCGGATGCTCATCGAAAAGGCCGCAGCGGCGCTGGAGCCCGGCGGCCTGATCCTGATCCACGAATTCATCCTGGACGACGTCCGGGACCGCCCGCTGTTTCCGGCCCTGTTTTCGCTCAACATGCTGCTGGGAACCGAGTCCGGCAAGGCGTACAGCGAGGGGGAAATCCGCAACATGCTCGAGGATGCCGGCATCGGCGATATTCAAAGACATCCTTTCCGGGGTCCGACCGATTCGGGGGTCATCTTCGGAACCCGGTGAAAAAAACTTCACCGCAGAGGCGCGGAGAACGCAGAGAAAAAACTTTTGATAAAAAAATTCTCTGCGCCCTCGTATGTTGAATGGAAATACGTGCGGATCGTAATCAATGCCTAAAATAGTGGTGTCATTTCGCTCCGGTTTTCATAATGAACTACCCCGCCGCAAGCAGCGGGGTATCAAAAGCTCTTCGTCTTTTTTTATCGCCGCAAGCGGCGGGGAATTCGACCCTTATAGATTAAACAGGCAGTATTCCATAATTCTGATGGTTTCGTAAAAAGTCCGAAATTCTCTTTTTTTCGTCATTCCCGCGAAAGCGGGAATCCAGTGATTTCGATAAGTTCTGGATTCCGGGTCAAGCCCGGAATGACGCTTCGGGCACTTTTTACGATTTCATCAATTTTAGGCATTTAAGCGCATTTTAGGCATTTTAGGCATTTCCAATCTCCGCGACGGTGAGCACTGCCGTCTACCCATCGGTGCAGTCTATTCGACTGGGGCCGGAAAGGCTTTTTTAGCGGGTTCGGTGATCCGGGGGTCGTCGTAGTCGAGCAGTTCTCCGCTCCAGTCGGCAGGAGCGTGCAGGGCCAGCCAGGCGGCCGAACGCGCCGGCACGGACGGCGCCTCCAACCTTCCGGTCTCTTTCAGCTCCTGAAAGTAGGCCGCTTTTTGAGGCGGCATCATTTTCGGCCCCACCTGACGGATTCTTTCCTGCATGGCCGTGTCCACCACGCCGGGCCTCAGGGAGACCGCGGTGATTTGCTGCTCCTCGGCCGCAAGAACCCGGGTCAGATGGGCAAATCCGGCCTTGGCTGCACAGTAGGCGCTCCATCCTTCGATCACCTTGACCGCGGCGCCGGTGCTGATGTTGACCACCCTTCCGCGGGCGTCGCGCAAACAGGGCAGGGCGGCCCGGATCAGGTAGAAGGGCCCCAGAAGATTGACAGAAAGGTTGTATCGCCACTGGTCCGGATCGGCGTCGGCCAGCGGCGCGACCGGGTCCAGCACCCCGGCGTTGTTCACAAGGCCGTCGATGCGCCCGAAAGTGGAGACGGTATTTTGAACCGCCTCCTCGCATTCCCGCCGCTTCGAGACATCCATACAAACTGCAAGGGCACTGCCGCCGGCGTTTCGAATCGACTCTGTCAGCTTCTCGATCCTATCGGCGGAGCGCGCAGCACACACCACCGCCGCGCCGGCCGACGCCAGCCATCGGGCAATCTCCCTTCCCATGCCCCTGGAAGCGCCCGTTACAATCACAACCGGTATGGGTTCAGGGTTCAAGGGTTCAGGGTTCAAGGGTTCAGGGTTCAAGGGTTCAGGGTTCAAGGGTTCAGGGTTCAAGGGTTCAAGGGTTCAGGGTTCAAGGGTTCAAAGGTTCAGCGGGTGAAGGCCCGGGTAGGCGGAGCATGTACTCTGTCCATACCGGGATCGATCATTTTTCACCCGTTGTTTTAAAGTTTTTTTCTTTAGTAGAGAAAATGGACGAATGCTGCGAAGCAGCTTCAGTCCATTTTCTCGAAATATTCTTTTTCCGCGCCGCACAGCGGGCAGACCCAATCGTCCGGAAGGTCCTCGAAGGCCGTTCCCACAGGGATCCCTCGCTCCGCGTCGCCTTCGGCTGGATCGTACACATACCCGCACGGGCATTCCCATCTTTCCATCTCGATTCCTTTCTGGACAAGCGTCTGTATTGCCTTTTGTATTTTTTCCGGCGGCGCAGCCGCCGCTCATAAACGCGCGCCAGCGCGTTTATTGCACCTCGAAAAACGCCTTTGCCTTTGCCCCGCAGACCGGGCAGGTTTCCGGCGGCTCGTTTTCGCAGGTGTATCCACAGACGCTGCACACGTAGTAATCGACCTCTTCCAAGGCGTCAAGATTGTCCAGGGCCTTCTGATAGAGGCCGGCATGGATCTTTTCCACTTCGTTGGCGTAGGTGAAGCTTCGTTCGGCGGCGGCGTTGCCTTCGGCCTTGGCGTGTTCGATCATGTCCGGATACATGTCCTTGAACTCGTGGGTTTCGCCGGCGACCGCCTCCTTGAGGTTTTCCACCGTGCCTTTGACGGCCTTGAGGGTTCGCAGATGGGCATGGGCGTGAACGGTTTCGGCCTCGGCCGCGGCTCGAAACAATTTGGCGGCCTGTGGATATCCTTCCCGATCGGCCTTCTGGGCAAAAGCGAGGTATTTCCGATTGGCCTGGGATTCCCCGGCAAACGCTTCCCACAGGTCCTGTTCCGTCTGACTCATGTTTCCTCCTTTGTCTGTTAGATGTCGTCGTTGGTGATATGGATCGATAGCGATTGGTCGTTTCAACCGTTTGTGGAGGTATCATCAAATTGCGTGCCATCTGCGGCATCGCTGCCAATTTTTTCAAATTCCCAAAAATTATAATGGGTTATCCAAGAAAAAAACATTTTTGGCCGGTGGTGAGTGTCTCAGAACACCCGTGAGAGACAGTTGTGTGTCATTTTGTCCTGATGCAGGAACGGCTTATGTGAAACTTCACCCTGCAGCAGCCTCTGCAGTTGTTAGAGGTTGGACCGTATAGCCCATATTTTTAAGGGTTTGGGTATAATGATATAAACGGCGCTTTTTGAAACGATTTTCATACGTCTTATGTGAAACTTCACCCTGCAGCAGCCTCTGCAGTTGTTAGAGGTTGGACCGTATAGCCCATATTTTTAAGGGTTTGGGTATAATGATATAAACGGCGCTTTTTGAAACGATTTTCATACGTCTCGGCGCCGATATCGACATAGGCCTGGCCGTAGCAAACCAAGCGGTAGATGATTTGGGCCAGTTTGCGGGCGGTGGCGAAAACCGCCACAGAAGCGCCTTTGCGCCAGGCGATGC
>JAIPEL010000117.1 GCA_021737185.1 Desulfobacterales bacterium
GTAATGGTTGATGTGGCGGCCTTGCCTTTGCCCGGCCGCTTTCTATCTATTACCGGATGCAGTGAGATTACAACATATCCATTATGGACAAGCAGGATCGCTCGGGGCTCGTCTGCCGCGTAGCGGCTTCGTCCAACAAGCGGATTAACTCTGATCCAAAAAGCTGGCGCTTTTTGTCCAGGTTATCCGCGGCGTTGGGCAGGCTAATCCAAAATTGAGATCAAATATGAAATCGACAGTTAAGCGCTGGTGCAGGCATTACGGTTACACTTGGTACGGACCTGGGGTATACTCGTCTGAAAGATATGACTATAAGATCCATTTCGCCAAGGGCTTGTTCGCGATGTTCCGAAGTGCACATACCTCAGAACTAGCCCCACAGTCATTCACCACAAGCAGCGGCAAGCAGTTTCTGATGTTCCCAGTTTATTCACAACTTGTCGGCCAGAAGGAAATGTCAGAATCCCAGTTCGCGCATGCCACCGCCTGGGTGAAGGCATGCCTTGCCGGCACAGTTTCTGAATATTCCGACGCGGCCGCCCAACAACGGCATTAAGTCCGACGGCAAAAAGCTGCCGCGCCTTATGCCGGGCGTTCGCCACACAGAAAGAGACCTTGGTGTGTATGAACGTCAAGGATTCAATTCAAAAGGATTTTTATGGACAGTAAACGGAATAAAGAAGAATGGCGCTTATTTGATGCCGAAGCGGCTTACGCTGAGAGTATCTTTTGCCAGGCCATTGGAGATATGGAAGGGAGTATCGCTGCTGCTGAACAAGCACTTGATATAAAGCCGGATTATCCTCCGGCACTACTCACCATGGGATCGATCGAATATCAACGTGGGAGATCGGACGAGGGTGCGCGCCTGTTTTCGACCTTGCTTTCGCTGACGGACGAGGCCGGAGATCTTTGGGAGGTCATCGACAAGGCCGGCGACTTCCTAATTCAAGAGGCAAGGTATGAAGAAGGAATAGAGCTGTATCAAGCTGCGGTAGAGAGGTTTAGCGAACGGGCGGCCCTTTACCAGGGTCTGGGTTGCTGTGCCGGACATAAAGGATTGTTCGAAAAGGCAGTAGATGCGTCCCGGAGGGCATTGGAACTTGAACCTGAAAACCAGAAACTGATAAACGACCTCGGGTGGAGTCTGTTTCAAGCAGGGAGGCTTAAAGAGGCAGAAGAAGTCCTGTTGAAGGCGGTTGCCGCGAATCCATCGGATGATATCGCGCGGGAGAATCTGCGCCTTTGCAAATCTGGGCGTGCGAACTGATAGCACCGGCGAACATGGCGCTTCAGCAGGCAGCCAAGGCCTTGGCATCTTTGACAGGACGAAGTATGGCTGGAAAAAGTGTATCTTAAAACTCGTTGGAAGCCCTGGCTGCTGCTGAGCTTCTTGTTTGCAGTACTAAAAAGGAATATTGAAAATGCCTGAGATCAGCCGATTTTATGGTATAATCATTGCCATGTTTTTTGATGATCACAACCCTCCGCATTTTCACGCACGATATGCTGGGGAGAAAGTCGCAATCGAAATAGAATCCTTCCGGGTTCTGGAAGGTCGAATCTCTCCGCGTGCATTGGGGCTGGTAATTGAATGGGCTGCTCAGCATAAGGACGAACTTATGAGTAACTGGGAGATAGCTAAAAACAATCAAACTCCCAATAAAATTGAACCGTTGAAGTAAAAGGGAGGTGCAGTGATGCTGAAGGATGTAATATCGGCAAATTATAAAGGCGGATATAAAATCGAGGTAATATTCGAGGATGGTGCTAAGGGAGTGGTAGATTTCTCAAGATATTTGTCAGAAGGTGGAGTGTTTGAAAAATTTAAGGATATAGAATTTTTCAAAAGCTTCACAATTAATGAGGAGCTTGGAGTTCTTACATGGGGAGACGAAATAGACATTGCACCGGAAACCCTTTACGCTGAAGCAACCAATTCCCCGCTGCCGGATTGGATGGATACAAAACAAGATTCTTCGGCGAACATGTCGCTTCAGCCGACCTCGTAAACTCGGCGGCTGAGCTTTCCGTTCGGAGTAACTATCATATTGATTTTACATCGGGAAAATGGTATTTTTGCACTATGAACAAAACATACACAACCATACATCGAATGACGGACAATCAGAACGAAGATTATGTTCCCGGCACGCTGGAAGAGCGCATTCAACTCGTTTGGCCGCTGACCCAGGAAATTGTTTCTCTGAGCACAAAATACGATGCTGAACGAAGACTACAAAGACATGTTACATTCCTTGTCCGACGAGAATGTTAGGTTTCTCCTCGTTGGGGCATACGCGCTTGCCGCCCATGGATATCCCCGGGCCACAATGGATATTGACATCTGGGTCATGCCTTCTCCCGAAAACGCTGATGCTGTCTTACGTGCATTGAGCCGATTCGGTGCACCTTTGGAAAATCTGACCAAAGGTGACCTTTTAACGGCAGGAACCATCTTCCAGATTGGCGTCGCTCCAAGACGTATTGATATCATCACCGCAGCATCTGGGCTTGAGTTTGAGCCTGCATACCGAAATTCAATCCCTGTAAATATCGAGGGAATCGAAGTCCGAATCCCTTCCATCGACGATCTAATCCAAAACAAGAAGGCGACTGGGAGGACCAAAGATTTGGCCGACGTCGAGGCCTTGGAATCTTTGAAAAACTCCGAACCTCGGCGTTGAGCAGATGCCGGGAAAATCGTGCCTAAAATTGAAAGCAACAGGCGGCGCTGGTCACGCCGAGCATAAAAACATGTCTTTATCAGCTTCAGATCCAAGCCAAACTCACAGCTTGATTTCCGCCGGTGATATGGCCGTCGGGGGGCAATAAAGATGATCCGGGAATGTACAGCATCAGATTGGCGCAGGATTTTTGAGATCATCAATGATGCTGCCCAAGCGTATAAAGGAGTGATCCCGGAAGACCGCTGGCATGAGCCGTACATGCCCTTTGAAGAGCTCAAAAAGGAAATTGAAAGCGGTGTGATTTTCTGGGGCCTGGAACATGAAGGCCGGCTTTCCGGGGTCATGGGAATCCAGGACAGGGGCGAGGTTGCGCTCATCCGTCATGCCTACGTTCGGACGCCGGATCAACACCTGGGAATCGGAACCACGCTGCTCAAGCAACTGGAGAGCCTGACGGAAAAACCCATCCTGATCGGCACGTGGGCAGCTGCTTTCTGGGCGATCTCATTTTATGAAAAGAACGGATATACCCGCGTGTCGGAGGAAGAAAAGAATTGCCTCCTCAGAAAGTATTGGTCGATACCGGAGCGACAGGTGGAAACGTCCGTGGTTTTGGCAAGCGAAACATGGAACAAAAGTCAAAGTCACCAATGTCAAAAACGGCAAAAGCGTAGTCGTGAGAATCAATGACAGAGGCCCGTTTGTAAGAGGGCGCATCATTGACCTGAGCCGTTCCGCATTCAGTAAAATAGGCAATGCGCGTGCGGGGGTCATAGACGTTACAATAGAAGTTGTAGGTGATTCATGAAGTCGTCCATGGGCAGGGAATATCGTGCGCCGGAGTGATCCGAAGCCATCTAATTTGAGTTACTTCAAAAGCCCCCGCAGCGCATCCCAATCCAGTCTTTCCATCATGTCCTGCGCCCGGCTCTCTGCGGCCTGGATGCGGACCACCAGGGTTTGAGCCTTCAATAAATGATATTCGGATCTTTTAGCAAGCGCTTTAAATCAGGTCTTGCAAGAGGAAGCGACCAAGGCGCGGTAGAATTCCGGCCGGCGGTCGGAAAGAAGATCGTTTCTCTCGGTGATGGATTTGTCGCGGGCCTTTTCAGGGTCGATCTCCACCACGGCCAGTTCATTCTGATCGGACGCCGCCCGGATCATCACCTCTCCTTTCGGGCCCACCACCTGGCTCTGTCCGGTAAAGGCCAGCTCCCCGCGGGGACGGCGCTCGGTGCCGTAACGGTTGCAGGTCACGGCATAAAGGCCGTTTTCGATGCACCGGGCCCGCATCGTCTCCTGGCAGAAGGTCAGGACGAGGTTTGAGGGGTGGCAGATCACGTCCGCCCCCTGGAGGGCCAATACGCGGGACACTTCCGGAAACGCCCAGTCGAAGCAGACCATCATGCCGATTTTCACGCCCCGGATTTCCTGAACCTGAAGGGACGTGTCGCCGGGGTCGAAGTACTCCTTTTCCTTGTTAAATAAGTGAAGCTTTCGGTAAACGTGAAGGACGCCGGTGGGGCCGACCAGAGCCGAGCTGTTGAATATCCGGCCCTCTGCCTTTTCCGCAAACCCGGTGACCAGAAAAAAATCGCCCCTGGCGCAAAGCTCAGACAACGCATCGAGGGTGGCGGACGCTGTCGGAGACTCGGCAAGGTCTTCCAGTTCCGTGCGGTTTTCAAACAGGTAGCCGGTGAACGGCAGCTCCGGCAGCACGACGAGATCGGCCTCGGTATGGGCAAGGGCGTGTAGAACCGAGGACAGGTTTTCTTTTACCTGCCCGAAGCGCGGGGCGAACTGAAAAAAGCCGACTTTGAACATGATGTTATCTCTCGTTTGATAATCCCTATCTCGGAGTCCGAATTCTCCGCCGGTGCATTCGAATCAATGGCTGTATTCATATCGACAGCCAGAGGATTTTGACAATAAAGAAAAACTCCTATTTTATAGGGATTGTCTTACAGACTTTTTCGAAGTCCAGGCAGGCCATCCCCCTGGACAAACCGTGACAACAGAAACGGAACGGATTCTGACAATCCCTATATGAACTATCTTGCCCATCTGTTTCTGGCCGGCGACGGCGATAACGCCCGGCTCGGAAGCGTGCTCGGCGACTTTGTCAAGGGCGATCCCGCCGGCCGCTTCGATGCCGGTATTTGTGAAGGGATTCTGCTGCATAGAAGAATCGACCGATACACCGACGCCCACCCGTCGACCGGGCAGAGCCGCAAAAGATTCAGCCAACGGCGCCGGCGGTTTTCCGGGGTCATCGTGGACGTGTGCGGGGATCATTTCCTGTCCCGGCACTGGCACCGGTTCAGCCGCAGGGACCGGACTTCGTTCATCGAAGACGCCTACGATCTGCTGCGGCGGCACCGGGGCATTCTTCCTGCTCGTCTCAATCGCATTTTGCCCATGATGATCGAAGAAGACTGGCTTGGCAGCTACCTGCATCTGGACCGGGTGGGCGTCACCCTGGACCGGATCGCCGGCCGCCTGTCCAACGGTGGACGGTTCAAGGGGGCAATCCGCGAAGTCGAAGAGCACTATGGCCGGCTTGAAGCCGACTTTCTCCGGTTTTTCCCCGACCTCGTTGAGTTTGTCTGCGGGGCGGATCGGCAGAACCCGGGATCCGAGCCGACACCCATCGGCCTCCGGCTTGAGCTTCCTTGAGCTTTATAGATATCCGGTTTCATGAAATATCCGTGCGAATGGGTTTTTGTTCTCTACAGCCCCTTTTTTTCAAACCACCGAAACAGCAGCATCGCCCCGATGATAAAGAAAAACACCAGTGCGATGTACCCGCTGACAGCCAGCTGGAGCGAACCGCTCAGCCCGTGTCCGCTGGGTCACCCCCCGGCCAGCCGGGCCCCGAACATGGCCACCCCCCTCCCACGAAGGCAACCACGGCCCGCCTGGCGGTGCTTTGGGCGCCGAAACGCTCGGCCCACATGTCGGGCACGGCCTGCACTTGAACGATCCGGAGGTGACCGCCGAAATCATCGCTCCAAGGAAAATACCGACGACGAACATCCACTGCCAGTCGATCCGGGGCGCAGTTTTGATAAAATAGTCCATCTGCGCCACCCGCTCGGGACCGAAGAGCTGTTCGATCAACCCCGCGGTGCGTACAAATGAGGTGGATGCCCCGAAGTATTTTCCGGCGAGAAGAATATAAACTGAAATCGAATCCTTCCGGTGAATCTTGATTAAATCGTAAAAAGTGCCCGAAGCGTCATTCCGGGCTTGACCCGGAATCCATATGTATTTGAAATCACTGGATTCCGGATCTCGCTCCGCTCGTCCGGAATGACGGAAAGAGGGAAGTTCGGACTTTTTACGAAGCCATCAATCTTGAATTTTGAACTTGGAACCTTGAATCCCGCCGCGGCCGGCCGGCGGGGCTGTCGTTTGACACGACCGGCCCGTTTCCGTAAAATGCGCGCTCTTTATGCACCTCAGGAAAAAACAGGGGCCTGAAGGAAAAAGGTGGCACAAGAACACCCAACGCAGAGGGGCAAAAAACGGTCCCTCCTGTTTGCCGTCGTCAAAGGCGCCGCTATGCTCCTGCTGGCAGTTTTTTTGGCGATCGCCGGCTACGGCTATTTTCTCTCCAAGGACATCGACAAGCGCTTTTCAGGAAGGAGATGGAGCGTTCCTTCCCGGGTGTATTCAGACTCCATGCTGCTATACCCCGGAGAACGGATCGATTTGCCCCGGCTCATAGAAAAGCTGACCCGCCTCGGATACCGCCGGACCGACATGCGCCCCCGGCAAAGAGGGGAGATGCGGGTAAAAGAGGAAACCGTCGAACTTTTTTTAAAGGACATTCAGCTCCCCGCCATGAAAAGAGAGGGGTTTCCCGTCAGGATCGGCGTAAAACAAGGGGCCATCACGTCCATCTCCCGCCTGATCAGCGGCGAGCCGCTTTACCTTCTGGAGCTGGCGCCCGAGGAGTTGATGCTTTTCTTCGGTCCGGAAAGGGAGCAGCGGCGGCTCATTTCCATTTCCCAGGTCCCGGAACATGTCAAGCGGGCCTTTCTGGCTGCTGAAGACGTCCGATTTTACCATCACCGAGGCCTTGACCCCCGGGGCATCGTCCGGGCCCTGTATGTGAACCTTCGATACCGTGACGTGCGCCAGGGCGGGTCCACCATCACCCAGCAGCTGGCCAAAAATTATTTTCTGACCCCGGAAAGAACCCTTTCCCGGAAGCTCAAGGAAATGCTCATGGCCGTCATCATGGAGGTCATGTTCGAAAAAGACGAAATCCTGGAGATGTATTTCAACGAGATCTACCTGGGCCAGAAGGGATCGGTTGCCGTCAACGGGCTCGGCGAGGCCTCCCATTTTTATTTCGGAAAATCGGTGGAAGATCTCCTTGCCGATGAAGGGGCGCTGATCGCGGGCCTTGTCCGGGCGCCGAACCTGTATTCGCCCTATGTGGACAAGGAGCGGTGCCGGGCCCGCCGAGACCAGGTCCTGGCATCGATGGCGGCCCAGGGGTGGCTTTCTGCGGAAAAGCTTCAAAACGCCGTCAGAAATCCCGTCGAGCCGGTCGGATTCCAGACCTACGGGGAAAAGGCCCCCTACTTCATCGACGACCTTTCCCGGCAGATGCAGGCGCTCTATTCTCCAGAGGACCTCTCCCGGCTGGGAATTTCGATCTTCACCACCCTGGACACGGAGGTGCAGCAGGCCGCAGAAAGAGCGCTTTTGCGGGGGCTGAATCGGCTGGAGGAGGCCGATCCCGCACTTTACCGGGAAGAGCCGGGCCAAAAGCTCCAGGGGGCCGTTTTGGTGATGCAGCCCAAGACCGGATACATCCTGGCCATGGTCGGAGGCCGAAACTATGCCGCCAGCCAGTTCAACCGGACCACCCAGGCCAAGCGGCAGCCGGGAAGCGCCTTCAAACCCTTTGTGTTTCTTGCAGGGCTGGATCACGGCTTCACCCCGGCCTCGCGGCTTTCCAACGTCCCGAAAGCCTATGAAGTAGACGGAGAACAATGGGAGCCGCAAAACGCCTCTTCCCTGACAGAAGAAGAGGTCAGCCTGAGAACGGCCCTGGCCGCCTCTCTCAATGTGGCGACCGTGGACCTGGCCATGAAGATCGGCGTGGAGGAGGTCATCCGCAGCGCATCGGACTACGGGTTTACGA
The DNA here is from genome assembly GCA_021737185.1 of Desulfobacterales bacterium. Lineage (GTDB taxonomy): Bacteria > Desulfobacterota > Desulfobacteria > Desulfobacterales > CAFBRK01 > JAIPEL01. The sequence continues at coordinate 7,852 of JAIPEL010000117.1, forward strand.
CCCCTTTGAAGCCGGTCCCGTCCATCGCCCTGGGGACCATGGAGCTCATCCCCCTGGAGCTGGCCCGCGCCTACTGCGCCTTTGCGGCAGACGGGATGCTGCCCCACCCCCTTTCCATCATGGACGTGTTCGATGATAAGGGCAACGTTCTCGACCGCAGACACATGAGCGTCAAACAGGTCACCACGCCGGAAAAAGCGTTCATCATGAGCTCCCTGCTCCGCAGCGTGGTGACCGAAGGAACGGCGCGGTCCATCCAGGGGCTTGGCCTGGCGCAGCCCATCGCCGGAAAGACGGGTACCACGGACAACTCCCGGGATGCGTGGTTCATCGGCTACACGCCGGATCTTCTCGCCCTGGTCTGGATCGGCTTCGACGACGGGGCCTCCATAAACGGCACCGGGGCTTCGGCCGCTATGCCGATCTGGGCCGATTTCATGAAGCACATCCCGCAGCACCTTTCCGGGAACTGGTTTCGAACCCCGCCCGGCGTCATGGAAAAAACGGTGTGCGCGCGAACCGGCCAACTGGCCGTCCCCCTCTGTCCGAATCCGGTGAAAGAGCACTTTCTGGCGGATCATGCCCCGACGGAATTCTGCCAGCAGCACGATGCCATGAATTCATTCAGGAGAGTCTGGAATCATGTGGAGGATTTTTTCAAGGAACAGTAGATCCATTCTGGCGGTGCTCGTTGCGATCGGCCTCGTGTTCTACGGCTGTGCGCCCAAGGTCATCGTGGTGGACAGTCCTTCCGAGCCGGCCGGGGAACCGTCGGCGGGTCCGGCTTTGCAGCCGGCTCCGAAAACCGAACCCCCACCGCCGGGGGCCGACGAGAGGCAAACGCCCGCTGAACCCGACCCCCGGGCCCTGGCCGCCCTGAGACTTACCGACCAGGCCCGTCAACGCCTCGACGCCCGCCAGCCGGATCAGGCCATCCGGATCCTGGAGCGGGCCGTGAACCTCGACCCGAACAACGGCCGGAATTTTTATTTTCTGGCAGAGGCGTGGCTCATGAAGGGGGTCGCCGGGCAGGCCCGGGAATTCAACCGGCTGGCCGGCATCTATCTTTCCGGAGAGGATCCATCCTGGGACGAAAAGGTGACACGCCAGAAAGAACGGATCGAAGCGGCGGATTGATGGTTGAAATAAACTGGATGCCCGCCGCTATCCGGGATCGGCCTTCTCCTCCAGCACGCGGATAATCCATAGCAGAGTGCGGTTGACCGGGGCGTCGACGCCGAGCTCCTCTGCCATGGCAACGAGAGTGCCGGCGAACATGTCCACCTCGGTCCTGCGGCCGGCGTCGAGGTCCTGGAGCATGGAGGTTTTTCCCTCCGGGGAAAGGCCGGCCATCACCTCGTGCCATTTGCCGATGTCTTTCTCGGTCAGATCGATCCCCTTTGCCCGGGCCACGGCGATCGTTTCGGCCTCGCCGAAGAGAAGCCTCCCCTCCCGGTGCACCCGGATCCGGTTGTTTTCTCTGAAAGGGTCCATACCGAGGGCCACGCAGCAAAGGGTGCGATCCCATCCATAGGCGGCGGCGAGCCGCTCCTCGCTGTCGAAAAAACGGGCCGCGTACATACCGCCTAGGGCGCCGGCCCCGACGATGGCGGTTTTCCGGATTTCCCTCATGCCTGTCCTCCTTTGAGAGCGCATGGCCCCGGATCAGATAAAATGAATCAAAAAGATGGGCTGTTGCGCGGTTGTCAAGCCGGTTGTATGCCGTGCCGCCGGTTGTTACAGTAATCCCAAATCATGTAAAGGGATTGTTTCGAGCAAGCGGTTCGATACCGGATAAACGAAGAGAGATGCCCATGCCACCGAAGAAGACGGGAAGCGGTTCCGACAAGCTCGATCGTGTCATCGCAGAAGCCCGGCAGGATCGGGAGCGTATGGAAAAAACCTATCGGGGCCGGGCGCTGAAGATGTTTCCATGGATCTGCGCCCGGTGCGGACGCGAGTTTTCAGGCAAGAAAGTGCGGGAACTGACGGTTCACCACAAGGATCACAACCACGACAACAATCCGCCGGACGGCAGCAACTGGGAGCTTTTGTGCATCTACTGCCACGACAACGAGCATTCGCGCGACCAGGTGGCGCAGTGGTACGACGGAGACGCACCGGCGGGCGAGGAGGCAGTTGTCTCCGACAACAAGCCTTTTGCCATCCTGAAGGAGTTGTTGAAAAGCAAAAAACCGTAAGAAGGAGGATTTTGCACCAACCGCGGCCATAGGCTTCAACCGGAATTCAGGGGTTTTTTGTCATGAGGGCACAGACGTTCCATCGCCGCTTGAGCCTTGCGCTCAAGGGGATTTTGTTGATCGAAGCCGCCGTTGCGGTCTGGGATCAGCAGTGGCTGACGGCGGGGGTCACGGTCGAAATTATCGTGATCACGCTTATCCCGCAGCTGATGGCAAAAAGCCTCCGCGTCCATACCCCACCGGAATTCGAGCTTCTTGCCATCGCTTTTGTCTTTGCGATCGGGATCGGCGCGCTGTGGGAGATTTTCGAATACGGCATGGACAGCTTCTTTGGCATGAACATGCAAAAGGAGATGCGCGGCGATCCCTCCGGTTTGACCGACACGATGTGGGATATGATCGTAAATACCGTGGGCGCCCTCGTCATTGCCGTGCTTGGCTACGGTTATCTGAAAACCGCCGGAAGCCAATCCTTTCTCGAACGCTGGATTCACGCCTTTATCGAGAGCAATCCCCGGCTGTTCGAGCGCGGCCGGTAGCATGGAAAAAGCCAGGCCGCGGCCGATGATCCGGAGTCTGTATCCTTCCGGCGACGGGCAACTGCCGGCCTGGTCCAAGGAGAAAAGAACATGTCCGACACGAACGATTCCTGCCGCCTGCTGGCCGATCCCGAGGGTCCGGCGGCCCGGCGCTACCGCCATTACGAAGCCTTTTTGAAGCACAATCACCGGGCCCTGGAGATGCTCGCCGAACTGGAATTGATCGACCGGGGGGCCGGCCTGGCGACCCTGGCCTCGATCCGGCGCCGCACCGGAGAACTTTTTGAAGAAGTGCGCGGTCTGGCCGAGGCCCTGAGCCGCCTGGCCGACGATCGCTACCAGGACTTGTTCCCGGTCCTGGACGAGATCTCCCGATCCTTGGCCCCCTTGATCGAAGAGCCGCGACCAACCTTCGACGGGCCCCTGATCCTGCCGTTCTCAAAGCTCGGGGCCGACCGGATCCCCCTGGCCGGAGCTAAAGCGGTCAACCTGGCTCGGGTGCGAAACGAACTTTCCATGCCGGCCCCGGACGGATTCGTCGTCACCACGGCCGCCTTCGACCGGTTCCTGCGCCGAAACGGGCTTTTCGACCGTATCGAGGCCATGCTGGCCGAGTTCGATCCGGACCGCGAGGAAGTTGAACAGGACTGCCGGCGCATCCGTAAAGCGATTCTCCGGGCTCCCCTGCCGGAGGACTTGACCGAAGCCCTGGATGGGGCTTTCCGCGATCTTGCCGCCCGTTACGGAAGCTCCCTTGATCTGGCCATGCGCAGCAGCGCCGTGGGGGAAGATTCCGAGGCATCGTTTGCCGGCCAGTATACCAGCGTCCTGCCGGTGGATGCCGAGGGGCTTGCCGAGGCGTACAAGACGGTGGTGGCCAGCAAATACACCCTGCGGGCCATCCTTTACCGGCTGCGCTACGGATTGACGGATGCGGCAACCCCCATGGCGGTGGCCGGGGTGGTGATGATCCGGCCCCGGTCGAGCGGGGTCCTCTATACGGTGGATCCTTCCCGTCCAGCGGCCGGTCAGGTCCGGATCGACGCGGCCCGCGGGCCGGGCGAACAGGTGGTGAGCGGGTCCGTTTCCCCCGATGTGTTTCGCGTCGACCGCACATCGTTGAAGATCGTCGATCGACGGATTCGCTCCCAAAGCGAGGGCGGCGCTGCAAAAGATTCCGAGCCGGCCATCGCTGAATCCGCCGTGACATCACTGGCCGAATCGGGCCTGCGGATCGAGAAGCATTTTGGCGCCCCCCAGGACATCGAATGGGCCGAGGATGCCGAGGGTTCCCTGAAAATCCTCCAGACCCGGCCCCTGGGGATTGCCGAAGAGGGCGAAAAACAGCCCGCCCCGGATCTTTCCGGCTTGGAACAGGTGCTGACCGGCGGTCAGACCGCCTCGCCGGGGATGGTGTCGGGAACGGCGGTTTTTGCCGATGACGAGCCGACTCTCCAGGCTGCTTCGGACGCCATCCTGATAGCGCGCACGGCCGCCCCGGACTTGGCCCGGCACATGAGCCGGGTACGCGGTCTGGTCACAGACTTTGGCGGCGCGGCCAGCCACCTGGCATCGGTGGCCCGGGAATTCAATGTGCCGGCCCTGGTGGACACCCGGGAGGCCACCGCGAAGATTCCGGCGGGACAGGAGATCACGCTGCTGGCCGATGCCGGCGAGGTTTACCTCGGCCGGGTGCCTGAGCTGGCCCGCAAGCTGACGGCGAAAGGCGGCGACGAGGCCCCCGGCCCCATCGGGGAAAGGCTGCGCGAAATCCTGGAGACCATATCGCCGCTGAATCTCACCGATCCGGAGGCCCTCGAATTTTCGCCCCAGGGGTGCCGCACCCTGCATGACGTGATCCGTTTTGCCCATGAAAAGGCCGTGACGGAGATGTTCAATCTCTCGGAACTGGCCGACGGTTCGGTGGTTTCCCGTAAAATGAGCGCCAACATTCCCCTGGCGCTGCATTTCATCGACCTGGGGGGCGGGCTGCAGCCTGGGCTGACCGACTGCGACGAGATCTTGCCGGAACATATCCGCTCCCGGCCGATGGCGGCCCTCTGGCGGGGGCTGAGCCACCCGGGGATCACCTGGTCCGGGGCGGTGGACATCAGTGCACGCAATTTCATGGCGCTGATGGCCGGCAGTATCGGGCCGGAGAATCGGGTCCGGCCCAGCATCGATTCCTACGCCCTGGGCACGGAGGACTATCTCAACCTGAGCGTGAAGTTCGGCTACCATTACGCGAACCTGGAAGCGTTGGCCTCCGACGATCCGGCGGCCAACACCATTACCGTGCAGTTTGCCGGCGGGGCCGGCACCGGGGAGGGAAAGGCCCGGCGCATCGCCTTTTTGGGCCGGGTGCTGGAGCAACTGGGCTACACAGCAGCCGTCCACGGGGAGCTGCTGCGGGCCTCGCTGAACGGCTTGGATGCGCAGACCACGGAAGAAGTCCTCGACCAGACCGGCCGGCTTCTTGCCAGCACCCGCCTGCTGGACCTGGCGATACCCAGCCGGGCAGAGGTCGATCGGCTGGTCGAACGCTTTTTCAGCGGTCACTACGATTTTCTCAACCGTTCCGAGGAGCGCCTTCCGGGGTTCTACGCATCGGTGGGGGAATGGTCTCAAACTGAATTCGACGGCGGGCAGGTGATCGTCCAGGACGGCTCGGATATGGCCGGAACGGTCTCGTGCGCTCTGCACAACACCCTGGACCGTGTCCTGGGCGGTCGCTACCGCGGGTACCTGGAAAAACGGCACGCCCCGCATTACTACCCCGTGGCGGGCAAGAGAAAGAGGCGGTTGGGGGGCCGCCGGATTACGGTCG
>JAIPEL010000118.1 GCA_021737185.1 Desulfobacterales bacterium
GGGCTCCGCCAAAGTCCGCGTAACGGACGAACCATTGATGGGGCGCCGGTCGTATCGACCGTTGGAGGGACGCGCTCTGTCGCGTCCGACCGCGGGCGGCCACGACAGAGCGTGGCCCTCCATTTTTGGACTTTGACGGAACCCTGGGCTGCACCGGCCACGGCTTGATTTGGCCGATTTCAAGTGTTAATTGAATAAAAAAACGCAGAGGTCATTCAAGTAAATAGGAGGCAAAATGAAAGCCTTGAAATGGATCGGCATCGCAGTCGGCGGACTCATTGTGTTGATCGTTGCTGCATTGTTGATCATCCCCATGTTCGTGGACCTGAACGATTATAAGCCGCAAATCGAGCAGCAGGTCACCGCGATGACGGGACGGTCTTTTTCCATCGGCGGGGACATCGATCTTTCTCTTTTTCCCTGGGCCGGGGTGGCGCTGTCCGACATCCGATTGGGCAATCCGCCCGGATTCGACGAAAAGCAGATGGCCGGCCTGGAGGCCTTCGAAGTGCGGGTAAAACTCTTTCCATTGATTTTCCGGGACATCCAGGTCAAGCGGTTCGTGGTTCAACGTCCCCGGATCGTGCTGATCCGGCAAAAGGACGGCAGCGCCAATTGGGAAGGGTTCGGCGGCGCAGAAAAATCAGGGGCCGGGCCGGCAAAGGAGAAAACCCCAACGGCGATGCCGTCTGAGACCGAAGCAAGCCTTCCGATCGAAACCCTGACCGTGGGGGAGTTTGCCGTAACCGACGGATCGGTTCGATACGTGGACCGGGGGACCGGATCTGAACACACCGTGTCGGATCTGACTCTCCGGCTGACCGATGTGTCCCTGGACCGGCCGGTTCCGCTGGTTTTCTCCGCTCAAGTGGACGGCAAACCGATCTCCCTGGAGGGCACTGTCGGACCGGTGGGGCGCCAGCCCGGAAAGGGAGACCTCGGCTTCGATTTGATCGCCAAGGCCCTCGGGCAGCTCGAAGTGACCGCAGCAGGCAAAGTCAGCAACGCGGCATCCAAGCCGCAGGTGGATGTCACGGTGAGTGTCTCGCCTTTTTCGCCGCGGAAGCTTGTCTCGGCCATGGGACAGCCGTTCCCGCTGGAGACGAAAGATCCCGGCGTGCTAAAAAAGGTGTCTATGAAAGCCGGCGTCAGGGGCGGTCCGGAGTCGATCTCCCTGGTCGACGGCATCCTAACCATCGACGATTCCACTGCGAAGTTTTCCGCCCAGGTATCCGAGTTTGAAAAACCCAAGGCCTCCTTTGACATGCAGCTCGACCGTATCGATCTTGACCGGTATCTTCCCGCCGGAAAAGAGGAAAAGGCCGAGAAAAAAGAAAAAGCGCCGACAACCGGAAAAGAAAAGAAGGAAAAGACGGATTACGAGCCGCTCCGTCGGCTGGTGTTAGACGGAAAGGCGCGGATTGGCGAGCTGAAGGCGGCCGGTGTAAAAATGAAGGACGTCCGGTTGACCGTCTCGGCAAAGGACGGTGTGATCCGGCTCGATCCGCTTGCCCTTTCCCTGTATGGCGGCGATATGGCGGCGGGACTGAACCTGGATGTGCGCACCGATACGCCCAAGGCCGACCTTCGCCTGGGACTGGCTCGATTGGCCGTCAATCCACTGTTGAACGACCTGCTGAAAAAAGATTTTCTGGAAGGGGCCGCCAGCGCCAAGATCGCCCTTTCTTTTGCCGGAGACAGCGCAAAAGCCATATTGAAGACGCTTTCCGGCGGCGGACAGTTGGCGGTCAAAGACGGGGCGATCAAGGGGGTCGACCTGACGTCCATGGCCCGCAACATCCAGTCGGCCTTTGGTGCGGCAAACCAGGGTGCGGATAAACCGCGCACCGAATTTTCCGAACTCGTGGTCCCGTTTTCAATCAAAAACGGGGTGGCCAGCATACCCGGCACGACCCTCGAGTCTTCTCGCATTCTATTCAAAGCCGATGGAAAAGCGGATCTGGTCGACCGGGTCCTTGACCTGCGGCTGGATCCCAGGCTGAAGGGTACCGGTCAGGGGGACGCACAAGGGGGGTCCGGGCTGACAGTGCCGATCAATGTCAGCGGCTCTTTTTCTTCCCTGAAATTCGCCCCCGACCTGGAGGGAGCGCTCAAAGAAAAGATAAAAGAGCTGACCTCTCCAGAAGGGCTGCAGAAGCTTTTTCCATCAGGGAAAAAAGAAGAAGGCGCGGCCAAGCCCGAAGAGCAGGTAAAAGACCTGATCAAGGCACTTCCCTTCGGAAAGAAAAAATAGGGGGATTTCCCCATGACTCGCTGCTGCTGAGGGTAACCGATTGCCTTCATCTGAAACTGCGGATACGAAAAAACTGCCGCTGTGGGATCGGTCGATCCTTTGGGTTGCGATGGCGGCCCTTATCGCCGCCCCATTGATCTGCGTGAACACCCTGGGCGATTTAACCAATCTCCCAAAGGCGCTCTTCGTGCAGGCCACCTCGCTGTTTCTCCTTGTTTTGTGGTTGGGATCCGGATTGACCCGGAGACGGCTGGAATTCCCCGCCACCCTGCCCTCCATCGCCCTGCTTCTTCTCCTCGCCTGGGGGGCGGTCAGTTTTCTTTGGGCGGTCAACGAAGTCCTGGCGTTTCGCCAGTGGATGATCTGGCTCTCCTCCTGGATCTTTTTTGTTGTCCTGGCTTCAACTCTGAGAGGTCAAGAGCAAGTACAGCGATTATTCTTCTGCGTCTTTGCTGCCGGTGTCATGGTTGCCGGGCTCGGACTGCTTCAGTATTTTTTGGGGGTTGATTGGGTTAGACAGCTTGTTGCACCAGCGGCCACCTTCGGCAACAAAAACATGGCTGCCGAGTTTGTTGTGCTGGCATTTCCGGTGGCCATCGGCCTGTTTTTCATGAGCCGTCGACCCGCTGCCGTCGCCGCATCCTCGGCGGGGATCATCCTGCTGGCGTCTTTCATTTTTCATTCTTTTACGAAAGCCTCCTGGATGGCAGCTACCGCCGAACTGCTCTTGATGGGGATTTTTTTGCTTGGAAAGAGAAGTGAAGTTTTCACCCGTCTCGACCGGCAAAAGAAGATTGCTGCCGTGCTTGTCGTTTTTTCTCTTCTTTTCGTTTCCCAGTTGTCCAGCAAAGGATTTGAACCGAGAACCCATGACGCCGCCACTGCCGTTTCTGCCGTTTTTTCAGGGCCTGAGACGGAGGCTTTCGATACCAGCCTCAGCGTGCGCCTTCGCTACTGGGAAAATACCGGGGTGCTGATTGCAGACCATTTAATCTTCGGGGTGGGCCTCGCCAATTTTCGTGTTGTTTATCCAGAATACCAGATGGCTGCGGTGGAGCAGTACCGAAAAGGGGGGGCCACCTATTACACCCACAACGATTATCTTCAAATAATCGCCGAAACCGGCTTGATCGGTTTGCTGCTTTTTTTCTTCGTGATCGGCACCGCAGTATATTCCGCGGTTCGTGCGATGCGCAATGCAGATACGTTTCGGGGATGGCTGCTGTCCCTGTCGTCGTTTGCGGCCCTTGCGGGTATTGCGGTCAATGCCTTTTTCAGCTTTCCTCTTCAGCTTCCTGCGGCGGTTTTCTATTCAGCTGTTTTCCTGGCGATACTCAACTTTTCAGCGGTGACCGCCGGCCGTGATGACCGAACTTCGAAACGCGCTCCAACACTTTCAGTTCCATGGCATCCGGCCGCCGGCTGGACAGGCCTGGCGTTGGGAATAATGGCGTTTGGCGTGTCCCTCGTTCATTCCCATGCCCTGGTTTCTGCTGATTATTACAACTATCGCATGATGGCTGCCATCTCCCGGAAAAACTGGGAGATGGCAGTGCAACATGGACAGGAGTCTCTTCGAAGAGACCCGGAACACTGGAAGAGCCGGTTTCTGATCGGGCAGGCGCTTTTTATGAAGGGAAAATACGCCGAAGCCCTTGAAAGCTATCGGTCTTTTCTGGGGCGCTATCCGAACAATTATGCCGCGCTTTACAACCTGGGCCTTGTTCATCAGAAGCTCGAAAATAATGAGTCGGCCATGAAAAGCTATCACCGGCTTCTTGCCATGAACCACAAGCACGGTGGTGCACTGGCCAATATCGCCATGATCCATGGGGCCCAGGGGGATCATGAGACGGCTTTTGATTTTTTTTCGAAGGCGGTTGCAGTCGAACCTGAAAACAGCAATTTTCATTACAATCTGGGGATTTCGGCCATCCACCTGAAAAAGTATTCCCAGGCAGAAAGCAGCCTGAAGCGAGCGGTCGATCTGAAACCGGGATATACGCAAGCCATAATGATTCTCGGAAGGCTTTACACGACCCAAAAAAAGTATGATGATGCCGTTCGGATGTTTGAAAATGTTTTACGCATCGATCCGGATCAAGGGCAGGCGCGCCGATACCTGCTGCAGCTGAAGCAGGCAACCCAGAGAGGATAAACCTATTGCAGCAGAACCCTGGTGGAACATTTACGGTCGCACATGCTCATGTGCCAGGAAAACGTCGTCCTTTTTCCACCATGCCCGGTGGTTTTGTGATCCGGAAAAAAAATTCGTCATTATCGGCAGGAAAGTGTAATCCATGGAACACAACATCGCCATCATCGGCGCGGGTCCCCGGGGAACATACTGCCTGCGCCGGTTGACACTATACCTCCGGCAGCATCCGCTCCCTGATCCGGTTCACATCCACCTCATTGAAAAGTCAGGCAAATTCGGCGGCGGCGGGATTCATTCGCCGACCCAGCCGGAGTATCTGCTGCTCAACACCATCGGCAGCCAGATCACGGCATTTGGAGACGATGACGCAGAAGCCAGGGCATCGGCGGCCCGGAAAACCCTTCATGGGTACCTTATCGACCAGGGGATTTCCATCGGCCCGAACGACTACCCCTCCCGGGCCCGGCACGGGCGGTACCTGGCAGCCATGTTCGACTGGATCGAAGCCAAACGGCCGCCGGGGGTGACCGTCCATCGCCATTGCCGGGAGGCTGTCGATATCGAGCCGGGAGAAGACGGGGCGCAGCTCATCCGGTTCGAAGACGGATCCGCGGTGGCGGCCCATGAAATTCTCCTGCTCACCGGCCATGCGAAAAACCGCATCGTGCCCGGATCCTTGATGGAGGCCTGGGCCCAGTTTGCCGAAGGACAGCAGCAAAAGGGCCGCAATGTCAGCTATGTGAACCTTGTCTACCCCGTTTCGGAAAAGACTGCGCACATCGAACCGGGAGAGACGGTGTATGTCATCGGCATGGGCCTGACGGCCGTCGACGTGGTCAAGACTTTCACCTACGGCAGGGGCGGGCGGTTTGGACCCGACCGGTACACCCCAAGCGGAAAAGAACCGTATGTCATTTTAGGTTCCCGGCTGGGGATGCCCTATTCGGCCCGGGGGCGCAACCAGAAGAGCGACCAGTACAAGGGCCGGATCTTCACCCGGGAAGCGGTCGAGGCCGTAAAAGCCAGAAAATCGAAGGTCGATTTCAAAGAGGACCTGCTTTCGCTGATGATCCGGGAAATGGAGTTCGTCTACTACTCCAAGATGCTCGGTCCACGGTTCGGCGAAGACTTTTAGGCATGCGGCGATGAACCGGCCCGCAAACGGCTGATCGAAGAAAGAATCAGGCCCGAGGACCGCTTTTCCTGGGAGGCCCTTGCCAGGCCCATGGCCGATGTCGAAAATCAGGCAAAGGCCGGCGCGCCCTGGTTCGAATCGCTGGAAGCTTACACCCGTTTCGTCCTCGATGCCATGGCAAAGGATATTGAAGAGGCCAGCCTGGGCAACATGGCCAGCCCCCTGAAAAATGCCGTGGATTCTGTGCTTCGCGATCTTCGGGACCACCTGCGTCTGGCGGTCGACGGCGGAGGACTGTCTGCCCGCTCTCACCGCTTTCTTGACCGGGAATTCAACCGCATCAACAACCGGGCGGCCGTGGGGCCGCCGGTTTCCAGCACCCGGGAGCTGCTTCTCCTGGCAGAAGCCGGCCTGCTTTCGTTTTCCGGGCCTTCTCCGCGGCTCGAGGCCGACGAGAACTCCGGATGCTTTGTCCTGGAAAGCGGGCAGGTGGCCGGCTCCCGCCGACAGGTACAGCACGTGCTAAACGGCCGGATCCACGGAGTGGACAACAAAAACGACACCTCTCCGCTGATTCGGAGCCTTTACCGCCGGGGCCTGATCCGCAATTTTGTCAACGAGGATGAAACGGGCCGATACGAACTGGGCGGGCTCGACGTGGACGATGAATTTCATCTCATCGGCAACGACGGCACCGCCCATCCCCATGTTTGCGCCCTGGGCATTCCCCTGGAGGGCAAGTTCTGGTTCAACGCGGCAGACGCCCGGCCCGATGTCAACTCCAACGCCGTCGGCCAGTTGAGCCGATGGGCCGCAGGGGCCGTGGAGCGCCTTCGGCGGAGGGAAGGGTGAGAAAAGAATTGGGCCCCCACAGCGCAGAAAAGGATTCGGTCCCACCGAGGCGGGATCCATTATAACTCAACTTTCGGGATTCATGATGCCGCGAAATGGATAATTTGCTGCCGGTATACGAACTCGCCCCAAAGGATACCTAACATCAGCGCAGGCCAAAATATCTTCAAAATCAATGAGGTGTTTGAATGGCATCGGCTCAAGGATCGCACAGTGGGCGCTGATGTAAGGTATCCTAAGGCGCTCAGACAGCGTATACCGCCATCAAATCACCCATTTCGCTGCATTGGAGACGAAACCCGAAAGTTGAATTATAACAGGTTCCGCAAAGGCGGAATAACGGAAAACCAAGAGATTCTTTGCCCGGCAATCTACAATTTCAAAAGCCGTCATTCCAGGTAAAGCCCCTCTTTTTCGTCATCCCGGGCGGCTTGTCGCGGCGAAGCTCATAGAGCGAAGACGGAAGCGAAGCGAAGACCCGGGATCCAGAAAGAAACTGGATGCGCTTATCCGGAAGACTCAAGCGCCAGTTTGGGGGAGCCGGAGGCCGTGGGGTTTGGGCTTGGAGGGCCACGCTCCGTCGTGGCCGGGATTTGGTTGTTACCGGCAACGCGGACTAGACTGCGCGTGTCCCTCCACCGCCTCCGGCTTGAGGTTACTTGAGCTTTATAGTGAACCGCAAAACTGGATTCCGGGTCAAGCCCGGAATGACGACTTTTGGAATTGCGAAAAACCTCGAAGTGGGCGTCCAGCAAAAAAACCTCTGGATTCCCCTTCGACTTCGCTCAGGATGGTGAGCCTGTAAAACCATCGCCTGCGCGGGAATGATGCAAACATGTGGGAGGGGCTATGAAAAAATACGACGCAATCGTCGTCGGGTCGGGCACGGCAGGCCAAACGGCCGCTTATCTGCTGAACGACCAGGGACTCGACGTCGGCCTGGTGGAAAAAAGCGACCGTCCGGGGGGAGTCTGCGCCCTATCAGGGTGCCAGGCCAAAAAGTGGTTCTACGAGGTCACCGAAACCGCGGCCCGGGCCCGGCACCTGGAGGGAAGGGGAGTTTCCCGCCCGCCGGAGACGGATTGGGCCGCGATCCTGGCGGAGAAAAACAGCTTCACTGCCAAAGTGCCCGATGCCACGGTAAAGGGGCTTGAAGGCTCCGGGATCGACTACATCCCTGGAAACGCCCGGTTTTCAGACCATGAGACCCTTGAGGTGGATGGAAAACCGCTGGAGGCGGCCTATTTCGTGCTGGCGGTCGGCGCCCGGCCGGGATCGCTTCCTTTTGACGGAAGCGAACATCTGACCGTCAGCAGGGACTTTCTGGAGCTGGAGCGGCTGCCGGAGAAGATCGTCTTTGTCGGCGGCGGGTTCATTTCTTTCGAGTTTGCCCACTTTGCCGCCAGGCTCGGCCCCAAAAACCGCAGCATCAAGATTTTGGAGGCCGGCGATCGCCCCCTGGGACCCTTCGATGCGGAGATGGTGGCGCTGCTGGTTGCGGCATCGCAGGAAGAGGGCATCGAGGTGATTACCGGAATCGAAATCGACTCCATCGAGAAAAAGGGGAGCGGCTTTGCGGTGCAATTGGGCTCAGGGGAGGTGCACGAGGCCGATCTCGTGGTCCACGGCGCCGGCCGGGCGGCGAACATCGAAGGGCTCCGCCTGGACAATGCCGGCATACAAACGGAAAAAAGGGGGATCGTCGTCGATCCCTCCTTGCGCACCACAAATCCCAGGGTGTTTGCCGTGGGAGACTGCGCGGCCACTCTCCAGCTTGCCCGGGTGGCCGACTTCGAAGCCCGGGTGGCCGCCGAATCCATCGTGGCAGAGCGAGAGGGCGGCAAACCGGCAAAGATCGACTATTCGGCCGCACCTGCGCTGCTGTTTACCTATCCCCAGTACGGCATGATCGGAAAGACCGAGGACGCGCTAAAAAAAGAAAGTGTGCGGTATTTCAAGAGCTTCGGCAGGAAGCTGTCCTGGCCCACCTACAGGCGGGTCGGTATGCGGCATGCGGCTTACAAGATTCTGGTGGACGAAGACAACCGCATCCTCGGTGGCCACATCCTGTCGGACAACGCATCCGGCTTGCTTCACACCCTGCGCCTGGCCATGGTGACCGGCATGACCGCAGGCGATCTGCACCGAACCAGCATCATGGCGCCGTACCCCTCCCGGGAGAGCGATTTGATCTACATGCTTTCCCCGTTTTTGGAGTGACCAGGGATCCGAAGGAGGGATAACGCCACTGCGATTGGCATTCGCGATCCGTGGCGTCGGCGCGCAATCGACAGACGTAGGTTTTCAAGTTCGTCATCCCGGCCGGAGCGAAGCGGAGAGCCGTGGTTCGACAAGCTCACCACCCTGAGCAACGTCGACGGGGGATCAAGAATGAATTTTAGATAGTAGTTTGAGATTTCCCCCAAAGATGATGAAATCGTAAAAAGTACCCGAAACGTCATGCCGGACCCCGAATCAAGTCCGGGGCAAGCTTTTTTGATAAGCCTGCCCCGGACTTGATCCGGGGGCATCCAGATATCCTTGAAATTACTGGATTCCCGCTTTCGCGGGAATGACGGAAAGAGGAAAATTCGGACTTTTTACGAAACCATCGAAGATAGGCCATTGAATTCCCTCGGGGGAGCCCATCGTCCCGCGCCGAGCATCGCAGAAACGGGCGGATAAGCCCTTCAAGCTGTCTGAGGCCCCCGTTCGTTGGGGGCCGAGTTCTTGAAGGGCCGGCCCGTTTCGAGAAGCGCAGGAAGAAGCGGGGCGCAGGGCGCCTTTTCTTTTGGTTCGTTTTCTTTGGGCGAGCAAAGAAAATGAACAAAAAAAAATAAAATTCGAATAGATATCTTATTGAATACCGTAGTTCCGATTATGATCAAACTGATTGCCTCGCGATCATCGGCGGGGCTGGATTCCGGCTGCAGTTTAACCCGCACTCGATGCGGGACGGGAATGACGACAAAAGGAAATTCGGATTATTTGCGGAGGTATCGATTTAAAAAGAAAAAAAGCTCCCTCGAAAGAGGGAGCTTTTTTTCTTCGGTTGTCAAATCAGTTTTCAGTGCCCCGGCAGGATATAAAGGGGTCGATCTCTCATGTTGAGCCGGTGTTAGTCCCAGTTGGACCAGCGGCGTCCCTTCTTTTCATGGGTTTCCCGGAAGTCGGCTTTTTTGTGCATCCAATGCTTTTTGTGCATGTGGTGGTAGCGCGACTTCGCCGCATAATCTCTCATCTCCCAGGCGTCCCAGCGGGAGATCCTGCGCTCTTTGCGAAGCTGCGCTGCAAGTTTGGCGACGCAGCGGACAGCCTCGCCGTGGTTGTCGGCCGATTCGATGCATTCCTGGACCCTGTCGCCGATCGTTTTTCCATTGCATTCCCTGGAAGCGACGGCCGAGGCCCATCTTTGCATGGCGGCGGCCATGGGGCTAAGGTCGGCGGGCGCAGCCGCCGCGGCTTCGATGCCGGTTCCATAAAGATTAATTCCCATTTCCTGTACTAAATAAGTCCCAACGCGTATCTGAATAGTATCTGTGTATGAGATGGGTTCGGTTGGGGCAAAGGTGACCTGGACCTGAACAACTCCATCGCCTGGAATGGTCACCTGAGAGCTTGACAGCGAAAAGATGGAATCGCTTCCAGAGGCAAGCGATAGACCAAAATTATATTCATTATTGGGATCAATGTTTTGAATATCCAAAGTGACGGTAGCCTTGCTGTTAACTTCCACTTCCCCGAATTGATAGTCTAATGCCACGGCCGGGCTTGAAAAAAGTAGAATGATAGAAAACACAACCGCCGCGGCGATCCGGAACCTGGCAGAAGTCCCATTTATAGGGGATTTCATTGTATGCCTCCTTTCGAGATGTTTACACCCGCGATATGGAGAAGCAATTTGAATGCCAGGGCAGACAATTTTGTAACCTATAGAAAAAACAGTCTTTTCGAAACGGCAAAAAATGCGGGAAGAATTCGTTTTGACAAAATTTGTCAATTCTTTGCCGGAAATTGTCGGGTCATACGAAAAACGGGTGAGAAAAAAATCGGGCAGCGGCAGGTCAGCTAGAATACCCTTGGATTCCCGCCTTCGAGACTATGTCGCAATTGCTGAGTCCGTCATTCCGGACGAGCGAAGCGAGGTAAGCCTGCCCCGGACTCGATCCGGGGGAATCCAGAGTTTTCGAGCAGTTCTGGATCCCGGCTCGCACCTCGCTGCGCTCGGCTTGGCCGGGATGACGAATTGCGACACAGCCTCCTTTGCTGGAATGACGACAAGAATCTTCAGCGATAAGCATCAATTTTTGAGAAACTTGTTTGTAGGAGATGATAATATAAGGAATGCGGCGGTATGCATTCCTTATCAGTAGTACTTCTTTCGTAGTTCTTCCGTGATTGATTTTTTATGACGAGTCGGTATGATGATGGGATCAGAGACTATTCAGTGTGAAATGTCTAAGTTGCCTATGTGAAACTTCGACCGAGGCCGGCGGCAATAACCGACCTGCCCCCGCCTTGGGTTTTGGATGTTGGAGGGCCACGCTCCGTCGTGGCCGGTATTGGGTGATTGCTGGCAACACGGACGCGACAGAGCGCGTCCCTCCAGCGTCAGGGGCTTCGATATAAGTTTCATATTTTGATCAAATCCCGCCTATTGGCGGGACGGCGGGGCTCGTATGAAACTTCATCATTCCCAGCCCGTCATCCCGGCCGTAGCGAAGCGGAGAGCCGGGATCCAGAAACAACTGGATTCCGGGTCAAGCCCGGAATGACGGACTTGGGAAGTTTCATCCTTGATCAAGCTGATCGCCTCGCGGTCAGCGGCGGGGCTTATGTCAAATTAGGCCAAAATGACATAGTTTCACCATAGAGGTTGCGGCTTCAACAAAAAAACATTTCCTGGGTTCAACGAGGGTGACATGAGACGCGTTTTAAAGTGGGTCTTGTTTATGGCCGCCTTTATGATCACCGCAAGCATGGCGACGCCGGGCATGCTCCAGGCCCAAGACGCGGGAAGTGAATTTTTCCTTGCGGTCGAGCAGGGCAGCCTGGAAAAAGTCCGGGCATTGCTCGGACAGGGCGTCGCGGTAGACATTCGTGACGATGCCCAGTGGACGGCGCTGATCCGGGCGGCCTTCAACGGACATCTCGATATCGTCGCCGAGCTTGTGCGGCGCGGCGCAGACGTCAATGCCCGCGGTGATGCCGGCTGGACGGCGCTCATGCAGGCCGCGCAGTTCGGGCACCTGAAAATCGTTCGTCTTCTCCTTACGCAGGGCGCACGGATCAACGAACAGAGCCGAAACGGCTCCACGGGGCTCATGTTCGCCGCCACCAACGGGCATCGCGCCGTGGTGCGTAATCTTCTCGATGCCGGCGCCGATGTCAAATTAAAGGACCTTCTGGGACGCACCGCGCTTCATCTGGCCGCATCCGAGGGCCACATTCAGGTCGTAAAAGATCTGCTCGATGCCGGCGCCGATCCCAAGGCCAAGGACAACAACGGATGGACGCCCCGGAGATACGCTGAGTCCGCCGGCCACAGCCAACTCGCCGAACTTCTGGCTGCGCAGTAATAGGTGTCGCTGCGCTCCCCTTGATGGTTTCGTAAAAAGTCCGAAATTCTCTTTTTTCGTCATTCCCGCGAAAGCGGGAATCCAGTGATTTCGATAAGTTCTGGATTCCGGGTCAAGCCCGGAATGACGCTTCGGGCACTTTTTACGATTTCATCAAACTTTGAAAATCGAAAGGAACCCTTCTATATGGAACTGACCCCGAACATGCACGCATTTTTATGGACGTCACCCCGTATCAACAACTGCAACACCTACCTGATCCGCTCCAAGGAGAAGAACATCCTGATCGATCCGGGCCACGCCGCCTATTTCGACCACGTTCGCGAGGGCTTGAGCCGGCTTTCACTGCCGCTCGGCGACATCGATCTGGTCATCGGCACCCATGCCCACCCGGACCATATCGAGGCCGTTCAACTGTTCGAGGGCACCCAAGCTCTTTTTGCGATGCATACTGCCGAATGGGAACTGGTCCAGGAGATGGCGCCCTTCCTTGAGGCATCGATGAACATCGACCTGGCCCGGTTTACGCCCGATTTTTTCCTGACGGAAGGGGAGTTAAAAATCGGGGAGGCAAGGCTGGACGTCTATCACACCCCCGGCCATTCCCCCGGGGCGGTGACTCTTTACTGGCCGGAGCAAAAGGCGCTTTTTGCCGGCGACCTGATCTTCAAAGACGGGCTGGGGCGCAGCGATCTTCCCGGCGGCAGCGGCAGCCAGCTCAAAGACAGCATCCGCCGCATGGCCGAACTCGACGCCGACTGGCTGCTGCCCGGCCACGGGGAAATCGTATCAGGCGAAGCCGCGGTCAAGGCCAACTTCGAGCAGGTCGAACGGGTGTGGTTCGGATACATTTAGAGCGCTTGGCAATTTTAGCCTTGCCGCTGACGCGGCGTTCAAGGTTCAGGGTTCAAGGTTTGCCGGAAGGAATTCTATAGGAAATTTTTGGTCTTAGCCGGCCAGTTTGATCAAGAATGAAACTTTTCATGAATCCTCTGCCCACGTAGGGAACGGCCTCCGTGCCGTCCCGTGCGGCACGACACAGAGGTCGTGCCCTACAAAATGCACCGACTTCGACCGAAGTTTCATACGAGCGGGGCCTCTGGCCGCTGGGGCGTCCAGATTGATCAAATATGAAACTTGACACGCTGGTAAAAAGTCGGATCCGCATTCAAGACATGTAATGAGTATATGCCCTTAATGCTGGTTTTATGCTGCTCCATCGGGCTAAAGAAACAACAATCCCGCAAAATAGCACTTTGACAGTTCGATAAACTCGTGTGGCAGCGCCAGAAGGACCGGATTCCGGAGCTGGAGCCCCTGACCGGGCCCTTTGCACCGCAACT
>JAIPEL010000119.1 GCA_021737185.1 Desulfobacterales bacterium
AGGCCGCAGTGCCGATGTCAAAACAATTGTAGCCGTCGCCGTTGAGCGATGAAACATAGAAAAGCGAATGGGACGCATTCGCCTGCATATAGCCTTGGATTGTACGACGTATTCGTTAGAGACATTCATCATGAGTAACGTAGCCCCAGGTAGTACGATCGTCACAGACTCATGGAGAGGCTACAATTTTATCGAAGGTTCCCAATGGAGCCGAGAAAAGTCCACACAGATCAGGTTAAAAGAGAACCCAGGGCTCTACGGTGTTCATTTGGTAGCCTCGCTGGTCAAACGCCTGATCCGAGGGACCTTTCAGGGGCGTTTTGAACCCAAGTATCTTCAAAACTATCTTGACGAATATGTGTTTCGTTTCAACCGCAGAAAGTCAAAGAGTGCTGGCAAAATATTTATGCGATTGGTTCAGCAAGCGGTGAAATCGGCAAAGATCACCTATTCACAGATCATGTGGGACATAGATCCGATTTCTGAATACTTCGCAACTTGAGCTTTATAGAGAACCGCATTCATGAAACATTCGGGATAGGGCGCGGCAGGCAAAAAACCGGCGGGCGAAACGAAAAGCAGCGCGGGCGAAATGAGATTCGCCCGCGCCGATGGGATGAAGGACAAGGGTGCATCACCTGAATGCCTCAATCGGCGGGCGCCGTCAAGTGTCACCGAAGCCGCCGTGCTGCATCTCCATCAATGGGGGTACATTCCCAACTGATATTCCTCGTACTTGGTCTCCCCGTCGAGATACTTGCTGATTTCCTTTTCCGCGGCGACTCTTTCTTCACTGTTTTTCCACACATTCCACTGCTTGAGCGTCTCCCAGTTGGAAGCCACCACAACCCGGAAAGGGTCTTTGATGTCCCACAAGGTTTCAGACGAGAGGTACCCGTCCTGGCGCATGGCTCCGTAACGATGTTCTCTGATCATTTCAGAAATTTCCTTGAAATGTTTCTCCTTGAATCGTCTTTTGATCAGGATTCTCACGGCCATGGTGCCCTCCTTTCGCTATCGGGTTCGGAACGAAAAGCGGCCCTTGGTGGAAGCTTTCCTCTCCCATCAATGGGGCGCGCTGCCCCATTCAAATGAATGGAACTGAGAAAATTCGTTTTATTTCAGGGAGTCGGTGGAGGCGCCGAAGAGAAGTGATTCGCTGGTGCGCAAACCCTGATGTGGTGGTAGCGCAGGATCATATAGAGCTTTCCGTGTAAGTCAAAATTATCAACACCGATTGGCACTGTCAATTGGAACCTGAACGGACCCTCGAAAATACATTCAATCCATTAGGTGTCGCTTTGCTCAAGAACGAACTGCGTGCCGGCCGTTCCGGAAACGCCGGCTTCGATCTCTGCCACCGAAGCGATCACGGCCCGTTTGCCGGTATGCCGGACGAACCGGACGGCGGCTTCCACCTTGGGTTTCATGGAGCCGGTGCCGAAATGCCCGTTTCGTGCATAGCCCACCGCCTCGTCGACGGTCAGCTCCCGAAGCATTTTTTGGTCCGGTTCGCCGAAGCCGAGCATGACCCCCGGCACGTCCGTGGCCGATAAAAAGAGGTCCGCCCCGACTTCCTCGGCCAGCAGGGCACTGACCAGGTCCTTGTCGATCACCGCATCGACGCCGCTAAACGCCCTTCCCTCGCGGATCACCGGAATGCCGCCGCCGCCGCAGGCAATGACGATGAAATCCATTTCCAGCAGTTGTCGAATTTCCCGCCGCTCGACGATGGTGACCGGCTCGGGCGAGGCCACCACCCGGCGGTACCCCTTGGGGGTTTCGATCGTCGGATAGGGCAGCCGTGCAGCCTCCTGCCGGCTGTAGGCCGGACCGATCGGCTTGGTGGGGCGGTGAAAAGACGGGTCGTCTTTGTCCACCACCACGTAGGTGATCAGGGTGACCAGCGGCCTGAATTCGATCCCCCGCTCCATCAGCACTTCATCCAGGGTGGATTCGATCATGTAGCCGATCTGGCCTTCGGTCTGGGCGACGAGGATTTCCAGGGGCAGGGGGGGCACATTTTTGCAGGCTTCCTGCTGAAGCAGCAGGTTGCCCACCTGGGGGCCGTTGCCGTGGGTGATGATCAGCCGGTAGCGCTCGGCGAGCGCGGCGATCTGCCGCATGGGAAGGTGCAGGTTGTCGAACTGCTCTTCGATGGTGCCGCGCTGGCCCTTTTGGATCAGGGCGTTGCCGCCCAGGGCGACCAGAAGGATCGGTTTGCCTTTCTCGGATTGTGCCATGGGATCCTCCAGTTGAGCCTCTCGGCTGGCCGGTCCGGAGCCGGCCGGCTTGATCAAGACCGAAACTTCTGTCGAAGCCCTTTCCGGTGGAGGGACGCGCTCTGTCGCGTCCGTATTGCCGGCAAGGAACAAACACCGGCCACGACAGAGCGCAGCCCTTCAACCGCCAAAACCCAAGGCGGGGGCAGGTCGGTGTTTACCGCCGGCTTCGGGCGAAGTTTCACCTAAGCCCTGCCGCTGATCTCGGGGCGATCAGTTTGATCATGATGGAAACTTCTCAGCCCGTCATCCCGGCCGCAGCGAAGCGGAGAGCCGGGATCCAGGGAAAAAACTGGATGCCGGATCAAGTCCGGCATGACGAACCTTATATGTTGAAGTTTCATACGAGCGGGGCCTCTGGCCGCCGGGGCGCCCATATTGATCCAAAATGAAACTTATGTCGAAGCCCCTGACGGTGGAGGGACGCGCTCTGTCGCGCCCGTGTTGCCAGCAATGACCCAATACCGGCCACGACGGAGCGTGGCCCTCCAACCTCTAAAACCCAAAACGGAGACAGGTCGGTTTTTGCCGCTGACTTCGGGCGAAGTTTCACATAAGATGCCCGGCAACATCACCTCCCGTGGGCGCGATGGGTTGTCCGGCGGCGGCAGGGATCACCCCGGCATGCGCTCTTGAATGATCTGCGCCAGGGTCGGCCTGCCGTGGTCCTGGTAGCCGTAGCGAACCCGGATGGTCGGCTTGTCGAGGGTCATGATCCGGGATAGGTCCACCGGCGTGGCCACCAGCACCAGATCGCATCGGATACGGTTGATGGTCTCTTGCAGCTCCTCGATCTGCCGCCTTCCGTATCCCATGGCCGGAAGCAGCGGGCCGATGCCGGGGTATTTTTCAAAGACCTCCTTCAGGGAGCCGGCCAGGTAAGGCCTCGGGTCGACCAGCTCGGCCGCACCGAAGCGGCGGGCCGCAATCACTCCGGCGCCGTATGCCATCCCCCCGTGAGTGAGGGTGGGGCCGTCTTCGACCACCAGCACCGTTTTTCCTTGGATCTGCACGTCGCCTTCGACGGTGAGGGCCGAATCGGCCAGGACGATCTGCGCCTTGGGGTTGTTTTCTTCGATGGCGCTTCGCACCTTTTCCACATTTTCGGGGTCTGCGCTGTCGACCTTGTTGATCACCGCCACGTCGGCCATGATCAGGTTGGTTTCGCCGGGATGATAGGCGGTTTCGTGGCCTGGGCGGTGAGGATCGAAGACCACCACGTGGAGGTCAGGCTTGAAAAAGGGGGTGTCGTTGTTGCCGCCGTCCCAGACGATGACATCGGCCTCGGCCTCAGCCTGCCTCAGGATCTTTTCATAGTCGACCCCGCCGTAGACCACGGCGCCCATGTCGATGTACGGTTCGTATTCCTCCCGCTCCTCGATGGTGCAGTCGTGCCTGTCGAAGTCCTCGTAGCCGGCAAACCGCTGCACGACCTGCCGGGTGAGATCGCCGTAGGGCATGGGATGGCGGACCGCCACCGCCTTTTTCCCCGCTTCGGCAAGGATTTGGACGACTTTCCGGCTCGTCTGGGACTTTCCGCACCCGGTGCGGACGGCGCAGACCGAAATGACCGGTTTGTTCGAAGCGAGCATGGTGTAGGGGGCGCCGATAATGATAAAATCGGCGCCGGCCGCAGTGACGATCGAGGCCTTGTGCATCACTTCCGCGTGGGGCACATCGCTGTAGGAAAAGGCCACCAGATCCACACGATGCGCCTTGACCATGTCAAACAGCCGGTCGTCTGCATGAATCGGGATGCCTTCCGGGTAAAGACTGCCGGCCAGCTCTGCCGGATACCGGCGCCCTTCGATATCCGGGATCTGGGTGGCGGTAAAACAGACCACGCGATACCGTTGGTTGTCCCTGAAATAGACGTTGAAATTGTGAAAATCCCGGCCGGCGGCCCCCATGATGATGACATTTTCCACCAATTCCGTCAGCCTCCTGCAAGTTTGGCGGTATAGCCCTGCTTTCGGACCGCCTCCAAGATCGCCTGCCGGTGATCACCCTGGATGATCACCACCCCGTCTTTGACCGACCCGCCCGCGCCGCAGCGGCGCTTCAATGATTTGGCAAATGTCTGCAGCTCGTCGGTTTCCAGCGGGACGCCATAGACGGCGGTGACTGTTTTGCCCTTTCGGCCTTTGACCTCTCGCTGAATCCGGACGACGCCGTCGCCGCGGTCGGCGTCCGGGGACTTCGAGGATGCGGGCGCCCTCTTTTTTTTGCAGGCGCATGCGGACGCCGGTTTGCCGCAATCTGCGCAAATCCGGCCGGTTTCCGTGGAATAAACCAAGCGGCTGTCTTTCATGCCGTTTTCTCCTTGCACAGGGCTGGCGAATATCTTTGCTATGGTCATTCGGTCATTTGAAATTCGGATTTGTTTCGAATTTCGAGATTCGAATTTCGTTCTTTACGGCCCTTCGATACTAAACGGTAGAACTTTTCCGCTTCCGCCAAAGAAAATGGAAACGCGGGTTCACCGCTATGGGGCACTGCCCATGGGGGTGCACACCCCAAACACGACATAGGCCACGCCGCCGCCCGAGGCGGAGAGCACCGATTTGCCGTTTTTCCTGGATATCGTTAGGCTCCAGGCCAGGCCGTCGTCGACCCCGTCCACCCCTTCGTCGACCCCCTGCAAAACGATCATGTCTTCGATGTGGTCGACGCTTTTAAAGACGATGGTCTTTCGAATCACGCTGTCTTTGGTGGGGCGAAGGGTTCTGGACTGAAAGTCGACCAGAAACTTTTTCGGAAGACCGACGGTGTCGGCATCGACGTCGTCGTTGATCCGGTATTCGTTGATTTCGATGATTTTGCCGGTGACGCCCGACAACGGGTGCACGCCGTCGATATCCGCGGCCCAAGCCGGGCCGGTGGACAGGATCAGGCTGACGACAGCTACCAGAAGCATTTTTTTCATGGTCGCCTCGGTTGATTTTATTTCCCCTTTCCGTTCAGAAAGGCATCCACTTTCTCGTAGACAGCGGAGAGCACCTCTCCGGCGGACGCTTCGATCCGCACATCGCAGATATCGTCGCAAGGCGTCTCGGAGAGGTTGACGATGGCCAGAAAGGCGCCGCTGTTCTTGGCGTAAAGGGGCATGTGGGAGGCGGGCTGGACCAGCAGGGTGGATCCCACAACCAGGAAAAAATCGCAGCCGCGGGAAAGCGTCACGGCCCGGTCGACTTCCGCCGCCGGCATGGCCTGGCCAAAGGAGATGGTGTCCGGCTTCAGATAGCCGCCGCAGTTGCATTCCGGGGCCGTGTCGCCGCCGCCCAGGCGGTCCCAGACTTCTTCGGTGGGGATTACCTGCCGGCAGTGCATGCAGCGAATTCGGCGGGTGTTTCCGTGCAGTTCGACGATCCGGTCTGCGGCAACCCCCGACGCCTGGTGAAGGCCGTCCACGTTCTGGGTGATGACCGCATTGACGAAGCCGATGTCGCACAGTTTGGCCACTGCCGCGTGCGCCCGGTTGGGCGCGGCCGTTCGAAGACCCCGGTAAAGCTCCAACCACCGGCGCCAGTATTCTTCCCGGGATTTTCGGGAACTCATGAATTCGTTGAAATAGACCGGACGGAACCGGTCCCAGATGCCGCCCTGGCTCCTGTAATCGGGGATGCCGCTTTCCGTGGAAATCCCCGCCCCGGTGAAAACGATGCTTTTCCCGCCTTCGAGGATCTTTTCTGCGATCTTGGCGACTTTTCTTTCCATTTGGCGGCACCGCTCTTTTTACCTGATTCCGGTCCATGGAACATGATGGGCGGAAAGTCTTTCTTTTTATTGGATGTAATACATCTATCGACCCCGATCAAGCACCACCGGCATTGCGCAACGGACATCGGGCACGCCTGATGAAACCCGTCGATGACGCTTCTTGTTTTAACAATCCGATTCCCTTTTGATGTCTTTCCCGCCCGCTTCCCTTTTCATGTCATTCCCGCGTAGGCGGGAATCCAGCGGTTTCGAAGAGTTCTGGACTCCCGCCTACGCGGGAGTGACAAACATTGGATTTGGAGAAGTGACGGTGGTTGGTTGTTGTGATCTTGGAACCAAGGCTCCTTCCCGGGTTAAATCCCGTCAGCGGCGGAGCGGAAATCCACCTTCCGGCATCGGCTCCGGGATTCTTTCTCGAAAAATAAAAAGGGCAAGAGAGAAAGCCTCTTTGAAGGTGCCGGTCTTTTCACCTTCGACGAAGCCGTGCCGTGGGGTCCTCTCTTGCCCTGGAGACAACAGTCATTTTCCAAGCACGATCTGTGCCGGAATCCCATCGAGCTTTTAACCAATTGGCATATTTAGTAATCGGACTTTTTCAAAGAAGACCGGTGGGAAGGATTTGCAGTGCAAATTAGGCAGCCGTGCACAGAATATGCTGCACCCCGGCATTTTCGCCGATCCTTATGCTCCTTGGGGTCGAATTCCCCGCCGCTTGCGAGGGGATGATCAATGATTGAGCGTTTGACACTCCGCTGCTTGCGGCGGGGGAGTTCATCAGTCAAAATAAAATCGCTCACGCGATTTTATTTTTCCATGATCCGGTCGTAAATGGTTTGAGACTTTTCCGCAGCGCTCCGGGCGCCTGATGCCGCGTCCCGGGCTGTGCTCGCCGCCGCCTGGGCGCTGTTGGCCGCGGCCTTGGCCTCGTTTGCCGCCCGCTCGGCGCGGTCTGCCGCGGCCTCGGCCCGATGGGCGTTCGCCTCGGATTCCGTGCAGCACTCATCCACCTGAGCTGTGGCGGCCTGGGCGTCCTGCTGCGCCTGCTCTGCCTGTTGCATGGCCTGATTCACCTGGCTTCGAAGGCTTTCGATCTCCTGGGATGTCGCGCAGCCGCCGAGAACCGCAGCGCCGGCAAAAAGCGCTATCATCAGTAACAAGATGTTTTTCCGAATCATTTTCCCTCCTTTTTCATCAAAGAGTCATTTCACAACGTGCGGCAGGGGCCGTGCTGAAACCGTCATGACTGCACTCGACCCCGATTGCCGGATTCACGATCCCCCTGTCTGAACCTTACTTATTAGGTAGAAGATTCTCCCGGGATTTCCTATGGGGGGAAAACTGTATTTTTCAAAAAGATGTCACCGGCAGTGAAAATTTTAGGGGACGTTGTTTACAATTTACACTACAGGACACGCCGCCTGCAGACGATACAAATCATCGCCCGGCAGACGGGCTCAGGCCAGGGTGCCGTCATCGGACACATTGCAGATGCAGCACAGGAATGTGCCGGGCTCGTCGCCCGTATTTTTCATTCCGTGGGGCTGCATGCCGGGAATGTAGACGGAACTGCCCGGACCGCAGATCTCCCTTTGCAGGATTTCATCGGTTTCCGGATCGAATTCCCAGCATTCGAACTCACCTTTGAGAATATACATGGTCTGGTCGTAGGCATGGTTGTGGGCGGGGATCTCCCCGCCCGGCTGGATGGTGAAAAACCTCAATCCATATGACGGATTGCCGTGACCGTCGTCGCCATTTTTCGAAAGCCAGCGAATGCTGGTGCCGATCACGTCGTACATCTTTTCCCGATAGGAGATTTTCTCGACCGGGGTTTCCCTGCAATCCCGCCAGTGCATGACTTCCATGGGGTTTCCTTTCCGGGGCTAATTGTCCCGTAGCGCTTCGATGGTAATCAAAATATCCACCTCTTTACCGACCACCCCCATATCATAGAATTTGCCCGCGCCGACATGGTATTGGAGCCGGTCGATGGTCATGCGCGCTTCGAAACCGGCCACCAGCTGCTTGGGGTCGAAAGGGTTGGCCGTGGTGCCGAAATAGGTGAAGGGGACCGTGACGGTGCGGCTGACGTCCTTGACCGTCAGGGTCCCTTCCACGGAATACTCGTCTCCTCCCAGGTGGTCGATCGCAGCGCTCTTGAACGTCATTTCGGGATGTTTGCCGGCGTCGAAAAAATCCCCCGACAGCAGGTGGTTGTCCCGCTTGGTGATGTTGGTGTCGATGCTTTCCACCTGGACCGTAAAATCGAACCGGCTGTCGCCGAGATTGTCCGGGTCGAAGCGGATATCCCCGGCAAAATCGTTGAAAACCCCCTTGACCGTGGAATAGATATGCTGAACGCCGAAATAGATGTTTGAATGGGCCTTGTCCACGTTCCAGGACGGGGCGGCGGCGTGGGCACTCAAGGCAAACAGCAAGACCGCGACAGCGGCAAAACCAACGTAAAATGATTTTCTCATGGCGTTTCTCCTATTTTCGCTATAATCCAAATGCCTCCTGTTTGATCGAACCGGCGGAAAACCCCAGGTCCCTTGCCGCCGCGCTGATCTCCCGGATCATCTCCGGCGGACCGCAGACATACACGGCAGCGCTTCGGGGGGTGTCTTCAAGAAGGCGGTCCAACAGGGGTCGGTCCACCCGTCCGAAACGACCGAAACCGGCTTTTCTACGGGTGAAAGTAGGAATCCACGCAAAGCGTGTCAATTTTTCCTGCATTTCGTCCAGCTCCTGCCGGCAAAAGAGGTGTTCTTCTGCACGATTGCTCCATATCAGGGTGACGGGACGGGGGTCTTGCGTGTCGCGCATATACCGGAGCATGCTCAGCATCGGGGTGATGCCGATGCCGCCGGCAATCATGACGATCTGCCGGCCGGGGGCGTCGATCAGATGGGTGAACTTTCCAAACGGGCCCTGCAGGTAGACGGAGTCGCCTTGTTCAAGGGCGCCGATGCGGTCGGTCCAGTCCCCGCAACACCGCACGGTGATCTGCAGCGCCCCTGACCGCGTCGGCGTCGAGGAAAGGGTAAACGGGTGCGCTTCTTTGGAAATCCGCATCGAGTGAAAGGAGAAAAACGCAAATTGCCCGGGGGCGTATACAAAAGACCTGGGGCCGGACAGGGCAAGGTCGACGGCATAGGCGTCTTTTCCAGCGGCGGCGACTGAAGAGACGGTGCACAGGCGGCGCCGGCCGCCGCTGGATTGCAGCCGGACCCAGATCCACAGCAGCACCCAGCCGCCGGCCAGGAGTAAAACAGCCGTGCGGGGAGGTCCGTCGCTTTGAAAGGTCTCGCTGACATACAGGACGTGAACTGCCAGGGCGGCGACCACGGCGACCCCGGCCGGCCGGTGGATCCACAGCCACCGGTGATACCGGATCGAAAACACCCGCCGGAACCGGCTAAAGACCACCTGGCAAAGGATGAGACCCAGCAGTCCTGCCCCCACCCATTCGGGCCAGTACCTGGCCTGGAAAGGAATCATGTACATGTCGTCGGGGACGAACACCAACGCGGGGTGTATCAGGGCCAGCATGGCAATTGCATATGCGGCGAACCGGTGGACCCGGTACAGGGCGGGCAGAGAAAAGACCCGATCCAGGGCATTGAGGCGTCCGGCCAGCGGCAGTTGAAAAAACAGCAGCAGGGCCGCGGTCAGGCCGACCAGTTTTCCTGCGCGCAGCAGCAGCTTGTCGACCCCGAACTTGTAGTACATGGACGGAGATTCGAATTTGAAGGGGACGACGAAGGCGGCGGCGATCATCGCCAGCGCCGCGGCAACAATGACTGCCGCCCATGCGCAGCGGGCGCGCTGCGTCATCAGACCGGCGCCGTCGGCATGTTGAACGGACATGGCGGGGTACCCCTTCGAAGACGTCATTGCGCGAGACTTTCGTAACATCAAACGCGGATCAATCCGTTTTCAGGATGGCGCCTTCGGCGGCCGAGGAGGCCAGCCGCGAATACAGGGCGAGATAGCCCCGGTCGATCCGGCGCGGCGGACGGCGCCATTGCGACAACCGTGCCGCCATTTCGGCTTCATCGACCGCCAGGTGCAGGCTCCGCCCCGGAATGTCGATCCGAATGGCGTCCCCGTCGCGCACAGCGGCGATGGGGCCGCCTTCGGCCGCCTCCGGTGAGACATGACCGACAAAGCATCCGTTGTTGGTGCCGGAAAACCGGCCGTCGGTCACCACGGCCGTCTTCAACGCAAGTCCCTTTCCATACAAAAGCTTCATGGCCGTGGCCATTTCCCGCATGCCCGGCCCCCCTTTCGGGCCCTCGTAGCGGATCACCAGCACGTCTCCCGGACGGATCGCATCGTCGAAGATGGCCTGGTTGGCCGCCTCCTCGTCGTCGAAACAGCGGGCTGCACCTTCGAACACATGCATGTCCGGGGCAATGGCCGCAGGCTTGGTCATGGCGGTTTCCGGCGCCAGGTTGCCCGTGAGCACCGCCAGGCCGCCGGAGGCGCTCCACGGATCGGCCAAGGGGCGGATGACCTCCCGGCGGCCGTCGGAAACCCCGGAGAGGTTTTCTGCAAGCGTCTTTCCCGAAACCGTGAAAGCATCGCCGTTGAGCAGCGAAATGATTTCCTTTAGAACCGCCGGCACCCCCCCTGCCCGGTGAAAATCGGGGACATTGGCGGCGGCGGCCGGATTCATCTTGGCAATGTGGGGCGTCTGCCGGCAAAGTTCGTCGAACCGCGCCAGGGATACCGGCGCCCCGGCCTCGTACCCGATGGCGGCAAGGTGCAGCGGCACGTTGGTGGAGGCCCCGATCGCCGCGGTCAACCGTATCGCGTTTTCGAGCCCTTTTTCGTTGATGATGGCGCGGGCGCCGACCCCCCGGCGCACCAGGTCCACGATCCGCCTGCCGGACTCCTGGGCGGCGCGGAGGCGGTCGGCGTGCACGGCCGGAATGGTGGCGGTGCCGGGCAGGCACATTCCCAGGGCTTCGGCCACGCAGCACATGGAGTTGGCCGTGCCCAGAAAAGAGCAGGAACCACAGGTGGGCATCACGCAGTCTTCCAGGGCATTGTAGGCGTCCTCGTCGATCCGGCCGGCCTTGAGCATTCCCAGCCCTTCTGCAATGGAAGTGGTATCCGCCGCCCGGCCGTCGAATTCGCATCCGCCTTCGGCCGGACCGCCCACCGCCAGCAGGGCCGGAACATCCAGTCGGGCCGCGGCCATGAGCATGCCCGGCACGATCTTGTCGCAGGAACCCAGCATCACGACGCCGTCGAGCCGATGGGCCTCGACCATGGCTTCGATGCTTCCGGCGATCAGCTCCCGGGAAGGTAGAATGTACCGTCCGCCTTCGTGGGCGCTTGCCACCCCGTCGCAGGCGGCCATGACGCCGAATTCCACCGGCGTCCCGCCGGCCTGATAGATTCCCTGGGCCGTGTACTCGGCCACGCGGCGAAGGTTGTAGTGGCCCGGGACGAGCCGGTTCCAGGAATTGGCGATGCCGATCAGGGGCCGCGAAAGATCGGTATCGCTGTAGCCCATGGACTTGAAAAGCGCCCGGACCTTGCTCCACCGGGGCCGTGTCAGAATGCGTTGGCTGCGAAAATCCATTGGTTTCCTTTCATGGCTGTGGGCAAAAACGGTTCATGGGCACGCTACGTACATGTGGGCGTGATTATGGTCACGATGCGTTCACCGCTAGGAAGGTCCTCGGGGCTCCTTTGACGGCTCGGCCGCGAGGTCGCTTTCCAACTGCTCCCAGCGCCGGTAGAGCTGATCGACGATCCTCCGGGCCTCCTGCTGTTGGGCATAGATCTGCGCCAGCCGGTCGGCGTCGGAGGTGATCGACGGATCGTAGAGCTGCTGCTGCAAGCTGTCTGCCAAAGCTTCCGCCTTTTCGATCTGTCTTTCGATCCGGGAAAGCTCCTTTCGCTCTTCGTGGGCCGGCTTCTTCGGCTTCTTGTTCGGGGCTCGCCGCTGGGGTGCTTCGGCCGGGCGCCGGTCGGATCGCTTCTGTTTCCGATACTGGACCCACTGGTGGTAGTCTGCAAAATATTGCGCGCCGCCCTCTCCGTCCAGGTAAAGAAGCCGGTCACAGAGGCGATCCATGAGAAACCGGTCGTGGGTGATGAGAACCACGGCGCCGGCAAACTGCTCCAGGCTGTCTTCGAGCACCTGAAGCGTGGGGATGTCCAGATCGTTGGTGGGTTCGTCCAGCAAAAGGACGTCGGCCGGCTGCAGCATCAGGTTTGCAATCAGCACCCGGGCCTTTTCTCCGCCGGAAAGTTCGGAAACCGGCATCCCCAGCTGATCTGGTTCGAAGAGAAACCGCTTGGCCCAGGCGGTCACATGAAAGGGTCTGCCTGCATAGATGACCGTATCTCCTTCCGGGGCCAGGGCCCGCCTCAGGCTCCGGCTGCCCTCCGCCAGCCCTCTTTGCTGGTCCAGCATCAGGATCTTCGCCCCGTCGGCCGTCTTCAAAAATCCCGCATCCGGGTCCATCCGGCCGCCGAGAATCCGGATGAGGGTGCTTTTGCCCGTTCCGTTTCGCCCCATGACCCCAAGCACCATGGCCGGGGAAAGTTTCAGGCTGAGACGGTCGAAAAGAAGCCGCCCTCCCAGGGACTTTCCCAGGTCCTTTGCCTCCAGGAGCGTTTTCGTTTTTCGTCCGGTGGCGTCAAAGCCGATGCCGACGCTCTTGTCCTGCGCGTTGCGGTCTTTTACCGCTTGGAGATCTTCCTGGAGCCGATGCGCCTCGCCGACCCGGTACTTCGCCTTGGTGGTTCTCGCCTTGGGGCCTTGGCGAAGCCATTCCATCTCCCTGCGGACTTTGTTGGAAAGGACGGTTTGACGT
>JAIPEL010000018.1 GCA_021737185.1 Desulfobacterales bacterium
GGATGTCAGAAAGACAAAAAGACAGCAAACCGTCAGGGCCGACATCGGACATCCGCTTGCCGCGGCGTAGCGCAGCGAAGACGGGACATCCGACCTCTGATATCACGCTCCGGCCCCATACTCCATGACCGGCGGTTGGAATTTGCCGGGCAGTTGTGTTAAGGCACAAGGGACTTTCGGCCTTTTGGAGCCGACCCGAGCGGAAACCCGCTCGAACCGTTGGACTGCGGTCAACCCCGATCTCGAGGCGCCTTGGATGCGGCTGGCAGGCACCAACATCACCTTTCATTATCCTGGCGCGGAATCAGCCGTATTCAAGGACTTTTCCTTCCAATTGGCGGAACCGGGTTTTCACGCCATTTTCGGCCCTTCCGGCGTGGGCAAGACCTCCCTGGCGCGGATGATCACCGGAGACCTTTCCCCGACCGCAGGAAAAATCGCCAGGGAGGGCATCGACACGGTTCTTTACTGCTACAACCTCGAGCGGCTTCCCGGCTGGTCCAGCGTCGGACGCCACCTGGATCGCGTTACCCCGGAGAAAAATGTCGGCAGGAAAGAGGAGCTGGTGTCGGTTTTCGGCCTCCAAGAGTGCATGGGCTCGAAGTTTTTGAGCCTCTCCTTGGGCCAGCGAAACCGCGTCAATCTTCTTCGCTACCTGCTGCAGGATTTCCAGGTCCTGGTTATGGACGAGAGCCTGGCCAACGTGGACGAAAAGACCCGTGAAACGATTTTACTGAAGATCAAGGAGCTTTATCCGGAAGAGCTTTTTCTCTACATCTCCCACAATGTGGTGGAGGTGTCCAAGTTCTGCCGGCAGATTGTCGTAGTCCGGGATTCGGATAAGAAGCCCCAGGGCCTTACGATCCGCGGGGTGGACCACAGAAATGACCGGGAATTTCCCAAT
Organism: Desulfobacterales bacterium; assembly: GCA_021737185.1. Lineage (GTDB taxonomy): Bacteria > Desulfobacterota > Desulfobacteria > Desulfobacterales > CAFBRK01 > JAIPEL01. The sequence goes on from JAIPEL010000018.1 coordinate 905, forward strand.
GGACGGTTGGAGCAGGTCATGCTGGAGATCATGAATGCTGCATAGAAGGGTCTACCAGTTTCTCATCATATTCGCGCTGGGGCTCGGGCTGCTGTTTGCCATCAAATATGTCATGGGATTGTCCGACTACGTGATCCCCAGCCCTTCCGGTGTCTGGGAGACCGGGAAGGAGACGGCCCGCCGCTATTTCGGCGATGTGGGCAACACCCTGGGGGTGGCCATGGCCGGCCAGGTGATCTCTGTTTTTTTGGCCGGCTTCGTGGGGATCGCCGGCCGGCGGGCGACCTGGTTCGGGTCCTTCATCAAGGTGGCCGCCTACAACGTGCAGGCATATCCGATCGTGGCCCTGGCGCCGATTCTCTTCATCCTGGTCGGAGACGGCCTGTTTACCCGGCTGCTCATCGCCGCGATGATCTGCTATTTCCCGGTGCTGCTTTCGGTCCTGGGCATCATGTCCGAGCCGGTGGAGGACATCGAGCATTTTTACCGCGCCACCGGAAGAATGCGCTGGCAGCTCGAGGTCAAGATTCGCGCGTTCGAGAACCTGGGCAAACTGACTACCGTCATCTCGGGCAGTGCGACGCTGGCTTTTGCCGGCACCATCGTGGCCGAATTTATCGCGGCAAACGCCGGAATCGGCTACAGCATCCGCATCGCCCTGTACCAGAGCGACATGGGAAAGATCCTGGTGGCGCTGTTCATGATCGGAATCGTGCTCTCGCTTTATCAGGGGCTGCTGGAGCTTTCCGGGCAGGCGGTCCGAAGAGCCTGGGGAGGGAGTTGATGAAAAAGTTCGAAGCACGAAATTCGAAATACGAAACAAATTCAAAATTCGAATGACCGAATGACCAAAACAAGGTCGAATTCTATCTCTGGTAAGCTGCAGCGGAGAAAATCATTGATGATACCGTCAGCATCGGTGATCGGGGTGCTGGCGATCGTGCTGGCGGCAGCATGGCAGCCTGCTTTGGCCGAAGAAGAGGCGGTCTACCGGCTCAAGTGGCTGTTCAACATCAGCGTGGCTGGCGGGCTTTATGCCGACACCCATGGGTACTTCAGCGAGCAGGGACTTTCGGTGGTCCTCAAAGAAGGGGGCCCTGAGCGAGACGCCGTCCGGGAGCTGGAAATGGGCCAAGCCCTGTTCGGTACGGCCTCGGCAGACCAGGTCATCCGCGCCCGGGCCATGGGATCCCCGGTGGTGGTGGTGGCCCAGCTTTTCCAGGTCAACCCGCTTCAGTGGATCTACCGGCCGGGGGAGCTTCGCATCGACCGTCTCGAAGACCTTCGCGGCCGTGTGATCGGAATCACATACGGGGGAAACGACGAGACCATCATGCGCACCCTGCTGGCCAAGGCAGGTATTTCCGAAGATGAAGTCGAGCTGTTCAGCGTCCGGTACGACTACACCCCTTTTTTCCAGGGCCGGGTTTCGATCTGGCCGGTCTACCGGAACGCCCAGGGGGTTATCCTGGAGGACCGGCTCGGCAGGGCCGGAGAAAAAACGGCCTTTTTCAACCCGGCTGATTACGGCGTACGATTCGTGGCCAACTCGGTGGTCACCGCAGAAAAGACAGCGGGCAGATCCCCCGATCTTGTCCGCCGGTTTGTCCGGGCGCTTCTCAAGGGATGGTCCGAGGCCATGGACCCGAAAAATTCCGCAGAAACGATCAGGACGCTTCGCCGGTTCGACAGGGAAACGCCGGAAAACATCCTGTCCGAGCAGCTGGCGGTCACCCGCCGGCTTGTCGTGCCGAAAGACGGCGCGCCCATCGGGAGCATCGACGAAGCGGCCTGGCGGCAAACCGAGCAGATCATGATCGAACAGGGGCAGATCCAGGAGGCGGTGGGGGTGGAAAAGGCGTTGAGACCGGTTTTTTGATCCGGGAGGAGGGGATGGGAAATGCCTAAAATGCCTAAAATGAACTAAAATGAGCTAAAATGTAGGAACGTTGTACCGCTGATTTTAGGCATTTTAGGCATTATAGCTCATTTTAGGCATTCTATTACTCTTCTTCCTCCCCAAACATCTCCATCTGATCGGGCGTCATCTTTTCGAAATGCTCCAGGAACAGGTCGACCTGCTGGCGCAGATAACCGATGCGGTCCAGGTGGTCCATCTTCCACTGATAGATTTCCTTGTGGAGTCGCCGGCTGTCTTCGGATAGGGCATCGATCACCTGGGGGCGGACCGGGTCCCACAACAGGTGCGCCTCTTCTTCCGGCAGCGCCGCCTTTTCGAACCGCCACCGGCAGTACCGGTCCCACCAGAAAGAGGGGCGGGCGTTGTTGGTGGCCGCCCCTTCGAAGTAAAAGCTGACCCACTCGAGCTGGGACAACGGCAGGTGAAGGTCCCGGGCAATGTCGCGCAGCACCCTCTTTCCTTCAGGCGTATGGACATCCAGGGCCACCCAGTAGGGAAAGCTCTTCTCTTTGCAGTCCGCCGGGGCCAGGCTCGGCAGTTCGCCCTGAAGCGCCAGGTAGGCTCCCGCCTGGATGATGGCCCGATCCCTGGGCAGACCGGCATTTCGGAAGCGGTAGGCCCGTTTGATCAGGGAGGCCGCGTGCTCCGTCTTTTCTTCCGCCTTCACCCAGTTCCAGAAATCCTCGGGACGCTCCACGGCTTCACCCACGATTCGAAGATGCCGGTCTTCCTCGGACCCGTCTAAAACGCTTCGACCGCCCTCGGCCAGCCGATAGGCCAGAAGTCCCAAGCCGCAGGCGTCTTTTGCCTTTGTCGACCGGGCCGCCCGCACCAGGGCGGCCACCTTGCTGTGAAAGCGCTTGTTAAAAACCAGGGCGCCGCCAAGGGGCCAGCATTCTTCGAAGGTGATAATCGCCGCCCGCTCCCGGACCCAGCTTTTTTCACGGGGGCCGATGCTTTCCAACAATGCGCAGGTGGTGATCACCAGGGCGTCGTTTCCCCTACGGACGGCTTTCTGAAGAAGCGACCGGTATCGGGCGTGGGTGTCGGTTTCGTCTCGGGCCATTGGCTGCCTATCGCCTGGCTTTTTGGGGGTAGCAAACGCTCCGGGCATCACGGATCGCCCGTGAAGACCGGAGCAGGTTGATTGGTCAATGGGTTGATTGGTCGATTCGGGAGAACAGTCTCATCGACGGCCTCCAGAAATTTAAAGCTGTCCGATTTCCCCCATTTGACGAATCGACGAATTCACCAATCAACCCCGCAACCCCTGGTCTTGGCAACATTTTTTTCTACTTGTCCCAGCAGGATGGCAATCTCCTCCCGGACCCTGTCGCGGAGCTGCGCAGCAGATAGGTCGCGCACCGATGCATAGGGGATCGGAGGGCCAAACACCACTGTAACCGGTCCCGGCTGCAGCAGGAAACGCCCCTTGGGCTGGAACCGGAAAAGACCGCACATGGCAAATGGAACGATGTCGGCCTTTGCTGCCAGCGCCAGGGGAAAGGGGCCCATCTTGAAATCGCCCAGCTTTCCGTTCCTGGTTCGGTGGCCTTCGGGAAGGATCACAATGGAGGTTCCCGACTGCAGGCGGCTTCGGGCGGCGTCCAAAACGGTGATCGCCTTTGCCCGGTTCCGGCGCGGTATGGGGATGTTTCCCCAGCGGCGGGTGAGACTCCCCCACAGGGGAAGGGTAAAATGGGAGGCGGCTTCCACCCCGACGGCAAAAGAGGGGAGGGCGGCCGGCAGGGCAAACAGGTCGAAGAGGCTCTGGTGGTTGCCCAAAAACAGATAGGCCCGTTTTGGATCAAGCCGTTGCTGACCGGAGACGGCTACCGGCGCCCCCATGATCCGGAGAAGGATCTTCGTCAGCACGCCGACCACGGGAAAGAGACGGCGCGGAGAAGAGATCGACAAACCGAACGACAGCACCGAAAAGCAGACCAGAAACCAGACCAGTCCGGCGGCCCAGAGCAGAGAGGAACCGAAGATTTCTATCGGGTAAAGTATCGCACGCATCGAGGTAACACCTGAATATCGACGGGGGTCGCTCCAAAAAGCTCACCATCGGGCAGCAGCCCAAGGGGCGATGCGCTGGAAATCCGGGCGGTTTTGCCCCGGATGACCCGCACCGCCCGATGTGCCAGATGAGCTCCCCGGTAGATGAGCGGAAAGGCCCGGAGCAGCTGGATCGATGTCATCGGACCTACCAGAACCGCATCGAACGCTTCGTCATCGAGTCGGGCATCCGGGGCCATGAGCATGCTGCCACCGGTGTATCTTGAATTGCAGAACTCGAGGAAACAAAAGGGTCCGCTGAAATCCCTTCCATCGATTTCCAACCGGACCTGCTGCGGGCGCATCGACAGCATGCGGTAAAATACGCCGATCACGTAGCTCAGGTCTCCGGCCCGGCCAAACCGTGCCGCGGTGGCGGCTGCGTCGGTGACGAATCCGACGCCCATCAGGTTGGTAAACACCGAATCGGAGCCGTTGCAGAAAAACCGGCAAAGATCGACGCGGCGGGTCTTTCCGGCTGCCAGGGCCCTTACCGTGTCAGCGGCGGAAAACAGATTCAGGTCCCGGGCAAAGGAGTTGCCCCGTCCCATGGGGACGACGGCCACCGGCGGGAGCGGCTCGACGCCGAAGCGCCGGACCAGGCCGTTTAGAATGTGAAAATGGGTGCCGTCGCCGCCAAGGCAGGCGATGCCGTCGAACCGTTCGATGCGCAGCTTGGAAATCAACCCGGAGAGCTGACTCAGATGCCGGGTAGCAAGCACTGTCGGCCGAATGCCGATGCCTGCCATGTGCTCTAGAATCGTTCGAACCGCCGAAGCCGTGCGTCTGCCGGTGGTTCTCAAGTTGGCGAACAGGGCAAGGTTCATGCGGGAGGTCCGGGGTCCGGGTGCTGAGGTTCAAAGGTTCAGAGGTTCTGGGTTCTGGGTTCTGGTTTCAGGGGTTCTGGGTTCAGGGTTCAGAGGTTCAGAGGTTCAAGGTTGATAGTCTCGTAAAAAGGCCGAATATTCCTTTTTCCGTCATTCCCGCGAAAGCGGGAATCCAGTGTTTTTAAATACTTATGGAAACCGAATAAAGCCCGACGAAGGTTTCGGGTACTTTTTACGATTTCATCAAGGTTCAAAGTGCCATAATTAGATGTCAGGAACAGCCAGATATCGGATGTCGGATGTCAGATGTCAGAAAGACAAAAAGACAGCAAACCGTCAGGGCCGACATCTGACATCCGACATCGGACCTCTGGTAGTTCTGGCATCTGACATCCGACATCTGATATCTGACATATGCCCTATGCGTCGCCCCTGAGCCCGATCTCTTCGGCCACCTCCCGCATCCCCATGATCGTGTCGGTGATCAGGTCGGACAGTTCCACCCCCAGGAGGCTGCACCCGTTTTCGATGATGGAGCGGTCCACCCCGGCGGCGAACCGCTTGTCCTTCCACTTCTTTTTGACCGACTTGGCCTTCAGATCCATGACGCTCTTGCTCGGCCGCACCAGGGCCGTGGTCACCACCAGGCCGGTCAATTCGTCGATCGCGTAGAGGGTTTTTTCCAGCTCGGTCTTCGGTTCCACGTCGGTACAGATCCCATATCCGTGGCTGATCACCGCCCGGATGTACTCTTCGGGCCATCCGTTTTCCCGGAGGATTTCTTCGGTCTTTTGACAATGCCGGTCCGGAAACTGCTCGTAGTCCAGATCGTGAATCAGCCCGACCACCCCCCATTTTTCCTCGTCTTCCCCTTTTTTGCGGGCCATGTAGCGCATGACCCCCTCCACGGCCAGGGCGTGTTTGAGGAGACTTTCGCTTTTGTTGTACTGGTTGAGAAGGAGCCATGCGTCTTCCCGGGTCGGTGCATCCGCAGTCATCGGTTTTTCTCCTAAAGGTTAATTTTCTTGTCAATAAAATCGCCGTCGCGATTTTATAAAAGTTTCGCGTTCCGCGAAACAAGCTAAACAATGATGCCTTTCCTTCTATGGCGATCGGTGGGCGATGTCAAGAAATCGACGGCTGGCCGAACCGGGCTTTCCTTGAAAATCCCTTGGGTTCGTGCCATAGGATCGGCCATGACAATTCAAAAAGCACGGGTAAGGGCCAAAGCGGCTGAAAACCCCAAAGCGGTTGTTTTGACCCTGGTCGAGGACGACCAGGGATGGACCTATTCGGTGGACGGGGTGACCGGCGGGGATTTTCTGCTTGCCTGGCGGGAGACCTCTGCCGAGAAGGCGTCTGAAAGCCTTCTTAGGAGCTTTCCGGGGGAAGCGTTCACCCTGGAGATTGTAGAAGAAGAATGATGCGATACGGGGCCATGAATTTCCCGATTCGCCCGGTAATTGACGAAATTGCCGAATTTTCCGCCCTTGGCTTCGACTATTTGGAGCTTTCCCTCGATGCCCCCGAAGCACATCACGGCAAAATCCGCCAGGAAGGAAAAAAGATCCGGCGACGGCTGCGGGAATCCGGCATGGGATTGGTGATTCACCTGCCCACCTTCGTGCTGACCGCCGATCTAACCGAGGCCATCCGCAATGTATCGGTCCAGGAGATGTGCCGGTCCATGGACCTTGCGGCCGAAATGGCGGGGGAAAAGGTGGTCATGCACCCCGGCGCGATCACGGGTTTGGGGCCGCTGGTGATGGATCTGGCCATGGGGTATGCCAAAGAGAGCATGGAAAAGATGATCGCCTATGCCCGCGACCTCGGCTTATGCGTCTGTCTTGAAAACATGTTCCCGCGGTACCGGTCGTTTTTCGAGCCCGTCCATTTTTCGGCGGTCTTACAGGAGCACCCCGACCTGAAAATGACCCTGGACACAGGACATGCCAACATCGACGGCGGCGGCCGCAGAATCTTCGAGTTCATCCGCCGCTGCGGCAGCCGGATCGGCCACGTTCATGCCAGCGACAACTACGGCAAACGCGACGATCATTTGCCGATCGGCGAGGGGAATATCGATTTTCCCGGGGTCATGCGGCGTTTGACCCAAGCCGGCTACCGGGGGACGATCACCCTCGAGGTCTTTGCCGAGGACAGAAAGAAGCTGGCCGAAAGCCGGGACCGGCTCCGGAGGTGGGTGGAAACATGCATCGGAGGCGGGCCATGAGCCCGATGCAGTCAGGACCCTCCGTTTGCTCCAGAGCCAAGGCGCAGCACCGAACCGGAGAAAAGGGGGCGGCGTGCCCGCCCCGGCCTCCGGGAGCCGGTGTGCCCGGCGGCGTTTATCTTTGCCAGGTGGACGACGGGTTGTCCTGCGGCGCCTGCTGCGGGCTGTATAACCTGCAGGAGGCGGATGAAGATCGGCTGCTGCAAATGCTCCAGCAGCGGACCGAAGCATTTGCCCTCACCCCCCGGCAGATCGAGGCCCTCACCGAATTCGGCCGAAAGATCACCGAGCGCCTCGGAGACCGGCTGCCGGTCTCCGGGTTTCACCACTGTCCCTTTCTGGGATTGATCGGTGAAGACCGAACCCGGGTGGGATGCCTGCTCCATCCTCTGGGGCAAGGAAACGACGGCGTCGATTTTCGCGGGCTGAGCCATTACGGCGGAATGGCCTGCCGGATCTATTTTTGCCCGTCCCATGAAAGCCTGGCGCCTGCCTGGAAAAAGATCGTACAAAAAAGCGCAGGAGGGTGGTACCTCTATGGCCTCGTCATCACCGAAGACAAACTGCTGGCAGGATTTTTCGGCGCCATAGAAGAAGCCATCGGCCGCCCGCTCACCGAAGAAGACGTTGCCGAAGATCCGGTCTGTGCATCGGCGCTGCAAGAATTTTTCCGTCTCAAGTGCACCTGGCCGCACCGGCCCGCGGATATTCCCGGCCCGGTCAACTACTTTTTCAATGACCGGCAAAGAACCCGGCCGGCGGTGGTCTATCCGCCCTCCTGCTCCCGGCCGGCGCCCTACGATGCGATCTTCAGGGCCCTGGGGACGGCTTTCGAAACTGAAGCGGCCATCAGGGAAGCGGAAGGAAGGATTCGGCGGCCCATTTCGATCATCTCTGAGCGGATCCGGAACCGGTCTCAACGTTGAAGCCTCATAATGTTGACAAAATCGTCTGGCGGTGAAATATCGAACGTGTACCGTCGCTTCCTCGATTTTGTATCCGTTTCCAACGGCCGCTTCCTTCGAAAGTGCAATGGGCGCAAACGAAACAGACCGCCCCTCAGACAGCCTGCTTGTCATCTTCTCCGGCTCAAAGGAAAGCGAGGAGGCCGTTGCGCTCCTTTCCGACGTCGGCATTTACGACCCATACATGGTTCGAAACCGTCTGCGCACCCGGCTTCCTTCCGTTTTCGGACCCTGCAAAAGAGACGAGGTCGCCGGACGGGTCGGGGACCGGCTGGCTTCGTGCGGGCTGAAGTTCATGGCCGTGGCCAGGGATTTTCTGGATGCGCCTTTTGGCGGATTCGATGCGGTGCGGTGCCGGTTTGGGACGGAAACGACCCAGCTCTGGGACGGCGACGCAAAAGAGCGCACCCTGTTCTCCAAGGAAAGATTCCTGGTCCTGGAAGCCGTTTACGATACGAAAAAACAGCGGCTGCGGGATTGGCGAGGCAAACGATCCCGGGACCTGGAGCGGTTTTCTGCCGGCTTGGCCGAAGCGGCGTTTGCCCCGCCCTCCAGCGAACGGACAGGAGTGCTCTTCCTGCTTCGAACCGGGACGGATGTTGTCCGCTTTCTGGAGGAAAAGGTCGACTTTTCCTTTCTCGGAGAAAGCCGCTCCCTGACGGTTGCCGAAAATTTTCTCCGCCTTCGGGCGCTGCTGGAAGAAAGGTTCGGGTTGGCCTGCCGGGATATGGTGACTTTCGGCATCGGCATCGAGACCCTCACCGAAGAAAACCCCGAGGAAAATGCCGGCCGCAAAGGACAGCCTCGCCAGATCCAGGTCCGGTCCAATATTTCTTCGGTTCACACCATGGCGCGGCTGCTTTGCTGCCGCTGGTGGCAGGAAAATGGATGGGCTGAACGGGTGTTTCCGCCCTGACGCTGCCCAGCAATGGGGAGGCGACTTCTCGGCATGCTTCCGGCGCTGCCGGAGGCCATGACGGGAAGCACGGAAGAAAGGAGCGGAAATGATCATCGGGTCAATGCCGCCCCCGAAGGGACTTCCCAAGCCCCGCTATTTCTTCGACGCCGGGATTCGGTTCGAATGCCAACGCTGCGGCGCGTGCTGCACCGGCGAGCCGGGAACGATCTATGCCGCCGTCGATGAAATCGACGCGATTGCCGCGTATCTGGATATTTCCACCGAGGCGTTGAAGACCCGGTACGGATATCCATACCGGGACAGCATCAGTTTTCGGGAAGAAGCCGACGGCCGATGTTGTTTCTACGAGAACGGCTGCCGCATCTATCCGGTCCGGCCCCGGCAGTGCAGCACCTATCCGTTCTGGTTCGACATCATGCGGTCGAAACAGCGCTGGCAGAAAGCCGCCTGCCACTGTCCGGGCGTTGGAAAGGGAAGACGGTTCTCCAGAGAAGAGATTCTGACCCGGATCGAGGCTTCCTATCCGGAGTCCAAACTGCATAAAATCGAAAATGGAAAACCATCCAGCATCCAGGATCCAGGATCAAGTCCGCAACCGATGACCAGAGGCCATAAAATGGCCGGTCGGTTCACTGATCAACGACACCGAGGTATGCAGCCAAAACGGACCATCGTCGATGCCTCTTCAGCCATTTTACTGGCCAAGACCCATTTGTTCGGACGTCTGACCGAAACCTATCGGGTGGTGATGGCAGAGGCCGTCTACAGAGAAATCAACCGAAACGGCTATCCCGGGGCCCGCCGTTTTGCCGCGGCCCGCGATGCAGGTGCGATCCAGGTCCTTGCCGCCGGAAGCGGTCCGGAAGCCGGGGCCGAATCCACCTTGTCCGGCTGCGGGGAAAGGGAGACGATCCGGCTTTTTTCCGGGGGAAAAGGGGATTTTATCGTCATCGACGACCGCAAAGGCGCCGCCTTCTGCCGGGACAGTGGCATTCCCTATATCAATGCGCTGCTTTTTCCCCGAATCCTGATGCTTTCCGGAAAGCTGTCCGACGGCGAGTATCGCACACTGACCGAACGTCTTCTCGGCTGCGGACGCTATTCGCAAAAGATCGCTGCAGTGGCTGCCGGCGCTTCCCGTGAACGGCTCGGCCGCTTTTTGCCGTCATGATTCTCTCCGCTGCCCAGCCGTATTTTGCCCCCTATCCCGGATTTTTCGAAAAGATGCTCAGGAGCGACCTGTTCGTACTCCTCGACACGGTGCAATTTCCGCGGGGCGGCACGTGGATAACCCGAAACCGCTTCAAGAACGACGGCGGCACGCTCTGGATTCGGATTCCGGTTCATCGAAAAGAGCTTGGACTTCAGCGCATCGACCGGGTGAGGATCCAGCGGGAAGAAAGTCGTTGGGTCCATAAACATCTCGCCAGCCTCGAGGCAGGCTATCACAGAGCGCCGTTTTTCCCCGACCATTTCGGCATATTGAGGGATCTTCTTGAATCGAGCCTCGAAAGTCTCGTCGAGCTGAACATCGCCTTGATCACCTATGCCGCCTGGCAATGCGGGCTCTCCTGCCGGACGGTCCGGCTTTCGGAAACCGGCATCCGGGCCAAAGGAACGGAGCTGCTCACCGCCCTTTGCCGCCGCTACGGAGCAGATACGCTGCTGGCCCAAAGCGCCGCGCAAAAATACCTCGACCCGCAGCCATTTGAGACAAAAGGCATTCGGCTGGCGTTTTTTCGGCCGAACCGCTGCATTTATCCCCAGCTCTGGGGGGACTTCATTGCAAATCTGTCGGTTTTCGACCTGCTGTTTTGCTGCGGCCCCCGGGCGGGGGCCGTCATCCGGCAAAGAACATGACGCTTCGCGTCGCTGAAGTTTCATAGGAAAGGAGGATTATCATGGCATCGAGAATAGATCGGTGGATCAAGGACCGCTGCTATATCGACGGCGAGTGGGTGGCGGCGGAAGACGGCAAATCGATGCAGGTGTTCAATCCAGCGGATGGATCCGTGGTGGGAGCCGTGCCCTCTCTTGGCGAAGCGCAGATCGACGCGGCGGTGGCCGCCGCCCAGAGGGCGTTTGCGCCGTGGCGGGAAAAGACGGCAAAGGAGCGGGCAGGCATCCTGCGGCGGTGGCACGATTTGATCATGGCCAACCAGGAGGAACTGGCCCACCTGATGACCCGGGAGCAGGGAAAACCCCTGAGCGAATCCCGCGGGGAAATCGCCTATTCCGCAGCCTTCATCGAATGGTTCGCCGAAGAAGGAAAGCGGTTGTACGGGGACGTGGTTCCCGCTCACCAGGGCGACACCCGCATCTTGGTATTGAAACAGCCGGTCGGGGTGTGCGCCGCCATCACGCCGTGGAATTTTCCGTCCGCCATGATCACCCGCAAAGCTGGCCCGGCTCTTGCCGCCGGCTGCACCATGGTCGTCAAACCGGCGAGTCAGACGCCGCTGTCGGCCCTGGCCCTGGCCGAGCTGGCAGATATGGCCGGCATCCCTGCCGGCGTGTTCAACGTGGTGACCGGAGATTCCGGGCGGATCGGACGGGTTTTGAGCGGCGATTCCCGGGTGCGAAAGCTTACGTTCACCGGATCTACGGCGGTCGGTAAAAAACTGATCGAGCAGTGCGCAGGCACCGTGAAAAAGGTTTCCATGGAGCTGGGCGGCAACGCCCCCTTTATCGTGTTCGACGATGCGGACCTGGATGCCGCCGTCAAGGGTGCGGTTGCTTCCAAGTACCGCAATTCGGGGCAGACCTGCGTGTGCACCAACCGCTTGCTGATCCAGGAAGGCGTCTACGATGAGTTCGCCAAACGGCTGGCCGAAGAGGTGGCTTCCCTCAAGGTCGGAAACGGGCTCGAAGAAGGGGTGGAGCAGGGGCCGCTTATCGACATGAAAGCGGTGGAGAAGGTGGAGGGACTGATTGCGGACGCGGTCTCGGCCGGAGCCCGAATCGTTTCCGGCGGACGACGGCACACTCTGGGTGGAACCTTCTTCGAGCCGACCCTGCTTGCCGATGTCACCGGCGCCATGCGCATCGCGCAGGAAGAGATCTTCGGCCCGGTGGCCCCGCTTTTCCGTTTTGCCGAAGAAAGACAGGCCGTTCAGATGGCCAACGACACCCCATACGGGCTGGCGGCCTATTTCTACAGCAGGGACATCGGCCGGATCTGGCGGGTTTCAGAAGGGCTGGACTATGGCATCGTAGGGGTCAACACCGGGATCATTTCCACGGAAGTGGCGCCCTTTGGGGGGATGAAGGAATCGGGAATCGGCAGGGAAGGGTCCCGGTACGGCATCGATGAATTCGTCGAGATCAAGTATGTCTGTCTCGGGGGAATCAAATCGCCGGCGCGATTTGATTCCTAAACGACTTCTGGTATTTCAGCATCATAGCCCAGCCGCCGGCAGCACCGGAGGCTGGACTTTGACAAGGGTACGAATTTATTGTATATTCAAACTGCGGGGTTTGGGTTCTATCACCCTGACGTAATTCGCCCCGGTTTCAGGGACAACCTGACATCTCCCCCAGCACGGGAAGCGCGTCGACTGTAGCTTCCAGCGGAGGCTGCCCACCGCCGCCCGGAACCGGTTCTGAATATGCCTCTGTATGATCTGACCGAGTTTCTAAAACTTTCCTCAGTGCTCAACTACAACCTGAGCGCCGCCTCTTTGAACCGCTACAATGTGCTGCTTTTCATCCTCGAAGACAAGCGACTGCATTCCAACGAAAAACAGGACCGACGATACAAGAGCATCATCATGGAGGCCCTCGGATTTCTCTTCGGGGCTTACAGCCAGAAGAGGCGCAGACTGGGCCCCATGGCCGTGATTCATCCGATTCGGGCGGCAGCGCTTTACTGCAGAGCCGTGCCCCGGATCGGTGCCATCGATCTGCTAACGGCGCTGTTTCACGACGTCCTCGAAGACATTCACCCCGGCAAGTTCGAAAACCACCTCTGGAAAGAGATGGAGTCGGAGCTTTTCGCAATTCTCAAACGGTTGGGGCCTCGAAACGAGCAGCGGCTGACCGAGAATATGCTCCACCTGACGAGATTGGAAGCAGAGTCCTATTACGAGTATATCGGTCGTTTGCTCGACCACTGCCAAGATTCTACGGAGCTGGTCCAGATCAAACTGGCCGACCGCCTCGACAATACGCTGGACATGCGAATCGATCTGCGGGACCCTCTGGAAGGGATCGATTTTTTCCAGACCATCTTTCAGATTCTGTTCGTTCCCAATTACCAGCCGCGAAACAATGAGCCGCATCCTACCACATCCACGGTGCTCAACGGAGCCCGGCGGCTGTATCAGCTTTTCAAAAACGCCGTACTGCTGTCGCTTGTCCGCCGAAGAATCGACCGCCGCTCTGCCCGCAGCTTTCGCGCTTTGTTCGATGCGGTGGCCACCGCCAGCCTCAGGGAAGCCCAGCGAACCTTGCTGCACCTGATCCGCCATCACCAGACCGACATCGGCCAGCAGAGAACGCTTTTCTTCGAAGCCATGGAGTACTCCTATCGGGGGCGCATCGACCTAGTGACCAAACCGGACAGCCGCTATCTGCTCGACGGGCTTTTTTCCACCTACTTTGCCTTTGCCGGCAAAAAGGAGCTCGCGCAAAGACTCGATCTGCTGTATCAGAACAAGCCGCTGATGCTCGAAGCGTCCATCGCCTTTATCACGATTTTCTTAAGCTTTCTCAATGACGAACGCTTTTACGTCAAGGGTATCAGTGCAAAGGGCATAAAACCGCGATAAAATCGCTTCGCGCTCTTACAAATTATTCATTTCGCGGCATGATGAATCCCGAAAGTTGAGTCATAAGTCAGACCCCCCCCAGGGAGAAGGAGTTCCGAATTGTTCACAATCAAAGACATCCTCGCTCTGGCGGTGCAGATCGAGAGCAATGGAGAAGAGATCTACCGCAGAGCCCTTCACCGCAACACGTCGAAGGAGCTGGCCGAGCTGCTTTTCTGGATCGCAGAAGAAGAGGCCCGGCACGGGGAATGGTTCGAGGAGATGGGCCGCGGGGCAGCACCCGAACCTGTCGAAGGTCCCTTGGAGAAGATGGCAAGGGTCATGCTTCGATCCTCGTTGGAGGAGCAGTCCTTTTCCCTTGACGAAGCCGACTTGTCCCGGGTCGACGAGGCCGACCGGCTTTTGGCCATGTCCATCGAATTCGAAGAGGATACCGTTGCTTTTTACCGCATGATGCGCCCCTTCCTTCAGAATACGGAAGTAATCGAGGCCCTGGACCGGATCATCGAGGAAGAGCAGCGGCACATTGAAAAGCTTGGCGCCCTGAAAGAGGAGTTGACCTCCGTTGAAGACGGATCCTAATCATCGAACAGCGCGGGGAGGCTTGAAAACAGAAAGCGAGGTTTTTTCGCCTCCCAGCTTCCCTGCTTTCCAGCATCCCAGCAAAGAAAGTCTGTCCTGAAGGAACAATCCATGACGAGCGGAAAATACGAGCTGTCCGCCGACGCCTTGAGATCGATCTGCGACCCGAAGAAATTTTCCTTTCGGAGCACCGCAGAGATCCAGCCCCTGGAAGGGGTGATCGGTCAAAAGCGGGCCGTCCAGGCGATCGAATTCGGCCTGGAGATGAACAGCGCCGGATACAACATTTGCGTAACCGGGGCGGAGGGAACCGGCAAAAAAACCATTGTCAGCCAGATTGCCGGCGAACATGCCAAACGCCGCAAGCCTTCCGTGGACTGGTGCCTTGTCAACAACTTCAGGGACGAATACCGGCCGGTCGCCGTGGCCGTTCCCACCGGCAGGGCCAGTTACTTCAGCCGGAAAATGGCCAAGATCATCGAAGGACTCCAAAAAACCATTCCCGAAGCCTTTGCCGGCGAGGTCTTTCTGAAGAAAAAGGCCGACATCCAGAAAAAGCATGCCCGGCGCCAATCCCGCCTGCTCTCCCGAATCGAGGCCATGGCCGCGGAAAAAAACATCCATGTGTCCCAGAGCGACACCGGACTGGGCACCGTCGTCCTGAAAGAGGGTGAACCGATGTCCCGGGAGCAGTTCGAAGCGCTTTCGGCAGAAGAGCGGAAGAGAATCGAAAAAAACCTGCGCCTCATCAACCATGAGCTGGAGGACGCCGCACGAAAGATCAGCCGGATCGGGCAGTCCCTTCACGAAGAGATCGAAAAACTGGTCGATGCCGAAACCCGCACACTGCTGCGGCAGCAATTTACGCCGCTTCGGGAAGAGTTCAGGGAGTTGGCCCCGGTTCTGGCCTACCTGGACGCCGTGGAACAGGACATCGTCGAAAACGTCCAGGATTTCGTGCTCGAAAACGGGGGCCCTGCCGAAGGCGGCAAAGCCGGGGCCTCCGGCATCGATTCGACTTTGAAGAGATACGAGGTCAACGTTCTTGTGGACAGAAGCGGCCAAAGAGGCGCCCCGGTGATCTACGAATCCAATCCGACCTATACCAATCTTTTCGGACAGATCGAAAAGCGGGCGGTGATGGGCTCGATGGCCGCCGATTTTACCATGGTCCAGGCCGGTTCGCTGCTGAAGGCCGACGGCGGATACCTGATTCTGGAAATCGACCCGGTGCTGACAAACAACTTCGTCTGGGACGCCCTCAAAAGGACGCTGCAGAACGACTGCCTTGCCATAGAGGACATGGCGTCCGAACTTGGATATATTTCGGCCTTTTTGAGACCGGAACCGATCCCTGTCGATGTCAAGGTGATCCTGATCGGCAGCCCGTGGCCGTTTCAACTGCTCCAGGAGGCCGACTCCAAGATGAGCAAGATTTTCAAGGTGAGGGCCGATTTCGACGACGAGGTGGATAGAAGCGATCAGACCGAGCAGCAGTACGCCGGCTTTATTGCGCGGGTTTGCCGCCAGGAGGGACTTCTTCCCTTCACCAACCGCGGGGTTGCCGCCATCGTGGAGTTCGGCCAAAAAGCGGTGGCCGACACCCGGAAGCTGTCTTTGCGCTTCGGTCCGATCATGGCCCTGCTCGAGGAGGCGGACCACTGGGCCCGGAAGCGCAACGGGCGCGCGGTCACCGACCGTGACGTGTTCCGGGCGTTCAAGGAGCATCATTTCCGATACAATCTGGTGGAGGAAAAGGTTCAGCAGGCCTTTGCCGACGGCACCCTCTTGATGGACGTGGACGGTGAAGAGGTCGGGCAGGTCAACGCCCTGTCCGTCTACCAGGTCGGAGGCTTTTCCTTTGGAAGGCCCACCCGCGTCACCGCAGAAGTGTTCATGGGCCGAAAGGGAATGATCAATATCGAAAGAGAGGCACAGCTCAGCGGAAGCACCCATGACAAGGGCGTGCTGATCCTTTCCGGCTGCCTGGGGCGTATCTTCGCCCGACGGTTTCCCTTGGCCCTGTCCATCAGCCTGACCTTCGAGCAGAGCTACGACGAGATCGACGGCGACAGCGCCTCATCCACGGAGCTGTATGCCATCGTGTCGAGCCTGGCAGAGGCTCCGATACGCCAGGGCATCGCCGTGACAGGGTCGGTCAACCAGAAGGGGAAAATCCAGGCCATCGGAGGGGTGAACAAGAAGATCGAGGGCTATTTCGATGTCTGCAGTGCCCGCGGCCTGACCGGCAGACAGGGGGTGATCATTCCCCGGGCCAACGAAAACAACTTGATGCTCCGGCGGGATGTGGTCGAAGCGGTTCGGGACGGAAAATTTCATATCTACCGGGTGGAGACCGTCGAGCAGGGGCTGGAGATTCTGACCGGAGAGACGGTCGGGATGCCGGATGCGGAGGGCCGCTACGATCCGGCCACCCTTTACGGCCGCGCACAGCAAAAACTGGAGGGATACGCCCGCCGCTCTATGCGCATGCGCACCGCAGAAGGGGAGGGCGAAAACGATCTGCCGACGGCATGCTAAAGAACACCCGGAGGCGCAGCATCCGGCAGGAGGGGCTCATTGCGTTTCTCCCTGGGGTTCATGCTGAAGGCAGTCGTTGACTGCATCGATCAACCGGCGAAGACGGGCGAAGCTGCGGCGGTCAAAGTCGATCACCAGCCGCGACAAGGATGCCAGGTCCGGCTCGTCTGCTTCTTCCGGAAGCGGGCCTGTCTGCTGGAGCGCCCCGCCCGGAACAAGAATGTCTGAAAACTCCTCGCCCAGGGTCCGGATGCACTGCTTGCAGGCGGGTCTGAGAAACCTGAGGACCAGTTTTTCCCTGACATAGCGAAGACTGTGAAACCCGCTGTAGAAGCGGTCGATGGTCTGCACTGCTTCGTCCACCGACTCGACGACATCGAGCAGGTCCAGGTCGTTGGGCCCGATGTATCCGGGAATTTCGAGTTCTTTGCGCAGAAACTGACGCCAGCGCTTCCAGTAGGAAGCCCCCGGCTCTTCAAAGAGGAGGATCGGCAGCGGGGCGTTTTTGCCGGTCTGCACCAGGGTCATGGTTTCCATGGCTTCATCCATGGTGCCGAAGCCGCCGGGATACAGCACCACCGCGTCGGTTTCCTTGAGAAACGCCACCTTGCGGTTGAAAAAGTATTTGTAGTTGATGGTGCGCGGCCCCCCGTCGATGACCGGATTGGGCCGCTGTTCAAAGGGGAGGCGAATGTTTACACCGAACGAGGCCTCGGGACCGGCGCCTTCGTTGACCGCCTGCATGACGCCGGGACCTCCCCCGGTGATGACCATGTATCCTTTTTCGGCCAGCGCCCGGCCCAGTTTTTTGGCGGACAGGTAGACCGGACGGTCCGGCGTGATCCGCGCCGATCCAAAGACCGTCACCTTGCGGATCGAGCGGTAGGGACTGAAGATCTTTCCGGTAAAGCGCATTTCTTTCAAGGTCGTGTTCATCAACTTGAGATCGGCCGGATCATCCGATTCCTGGCCCGCCTTGAGCGCTGCGATGATCATTTCCCGGACGATTTCCGCACGGTGCACGCCGACCTCTTCGATCAACCCATCGATCTTGTCGTCGATCGACCCGTTTACACGGGGAAAATGCAGTTCAATCGGCTTTGACGTTGGCTTTTTCAATTCACCCCAGTTTCTTTTTTAGGATTTTTCAGATGAGGTCGAGCCGGAAGGGCGAGATCGATCGCTAGGGTTCGACGTAGCGCTCGATGCGCTCGGAAAGGCGTCTTTTCGAATGAACGCCCAGAAGGGAGTCGACCACTTCGCGGTTCCGGATCAAGACGGTAAAAGGAATCCCCCTGACCCGGTAAGGCTCGGAAAGGCTTCGCTGGGCATCGATGTCGATCCGGTAAAACAGAACCCGGTTCCGATACTTTTCGGACAGCGCCTCGAGAATCGGCGCCATTTCACGGCAGGGGGCGCACCATTGCGCATAAAATTCAGCCACCAGAAGGCCGCTTTCCGACGCCGACAGGATGTTCTCCCACTGTTGGAGGGATTCCACGGACGGAATGCTGGAGGCGGAGGCGCCTTTTGCGGATCGCCCCGTATCCGCGTCCGTGCAGGCCCAGAGGGTAAGAAAAAGGCCTGCGGCGGCAATTTGAAGAAATCCGATTCGCGA
Organism: Desulfobacterales bacterium; assembly: GCA_021737185.1. Classification (GTDB taxonomy): domain Bacteria; phylum Desulfobacterota; class Desulfobacteria; order Desulfobacterales; family CAFBRK01; genus JAIPEL01. Next base: position 19,338 of record JAIPEL010000018.1, read on the forward strand.
TGTTGGATTCATGTCTTTTTGCCGAAAACGTTGCCCGGAACACAAAATTTTTATCAAATCGCGGCGGCGATTTTATGAATACTGTTGAAAATTAAATCATTTGCGTGATATATTCAAGTAATTGTATTGACTCAATCGAGCCGTTCCGGAACCGGACAGGAATCGGACCGGCAGCTTGGTACTTTCAGGCGCAATGATGCCTTCGAGCACTTAGGGAGATTGGCGTATGTCGAGATTTACGATCTTCAGCCTGATCGTGATCATTGCCGGACTGCTCCTGCTCGGCTTTCAATCGCTGCAGGCCCTCATGCAAGTCGAGATCACATGGACGGAAATAACCCTCGAGGGGTTGATGAAGCCTGAGCAGGTTCAGTGGTTTGAATCGCTTTCCTGGGCGGTTCTGCGAAAGGCGGCCACCTATATCCTGGCGGCGCCGCTCTATGCGCTGCTTCTGGTTTCCGGCGGCGTGCTGCTGATTGCGAGCGGAATTTTCGGAAAGGCCCGCTGACCACAAGACGGCCTGATGCCGCAGGCAAAGAAAGGGTGCGGCCCCATGAACGAGCACGAATCAGAACCTCAAAACGCGGATCGTCGCACCGAACTTAGGGAGACGCTCGAACCTTTTTACAGCGTCGAACTGGCCATTGAAGGCTCCTGTGCCCGGTATCAGTTCAAGCTTCGGAATATCTCCGCCAATGGGTTGTGCATCGTGGTGCGCGGGGATTCGGCCGTACTTGAAAAGCTCGAGGTCGGCGATGTCTTCCACGTGAAGCTCTACCAGGATTCGGATCCGCAAGCGGTCAAGAACGCATCGGCTCAAATCCGTCATATTACGGAACAAAACGAGGGCCGTTACCAAGGACACTACCTCGTCGGGCTCGTCTTCGACGCTTCCTTGGAGCAGGAAGGCGAGCCTTCCTGCGGGCCTCTCTGATGTTCATCCTCTTGAAATGAAAGCGGCCGGGTCCTGCGTCGCTGGCGCCGATATTTCGGTCTTCGGAAACGAGGCCTGTGAAGAGAAAACCGTTTAAAAATTCCTGCTGGTCTGCCGTAACGATTTTCCTCGTTTTTTGCGCGATTTTCCTGTTTTCCTGCGGTGAACAGTCCGATCCCCAGGCCCCCGAGCCGCCTCCGGGCAAAAGCGAAGGGTTTACCTTCTTCGAGCTGACCGCCGAAAGCCGCCTGACATCGGAGCTGCGCAAGGATTTGGAAAAAAAACTCGGCTCCGACGCCATTGCCCGAAAAAGCCCGTTGGACCTGGAGATTGCCCCCGAAACGTTCCTCCAGGAACATTTCCCGCAGATTCACGCCCTCAACCAGCGGCTGAACTACTCGCCCCGGGAGCGGATCGAGCACAAGGTCACCAAGCTCATGTACCGCTATCCGGGTAAAAAGCAGGTTCCGTTTTCCTTCGTGGAGCTGATTTTTTCCAACTACACCGGAAAGCCCCTGGTGTTTCACACTTCCGCAAAGCAGGAGGGCGCCATCGTTATCCAGACCCTCGAAGAAAAGTACGGAGAACCGAGGGTTGCACAATGGGACGAGGGGCGGCAAAGGGCGCTTTACTGGCGCAAGGAAGGGGAGCTGATGGTCGTCTATGCCCTCCGGGACCGGTTCGGAAATCCCGAATACCAGGTGCAGCTCCTGTTTTTTGACGCCATCGAAGAACTCCTGCGCACCGAGGAAAAAGAGCGCGAAGCCCGGGAGCGGGAAAAGAAGGAAGCCGTCCGGGATGCTTTCTGACCGATATCAGATGTCCGATGTCAGAGGTCAGAAAGACAAAAAGACAGCAAACCGTCAGGGCCGACATCTGACATCTGACATCTGATATCTGTCATTTTCCGACATCCGACCTCTGGAACAACGACAGCTCAGCAGCTTTATCTGCGCAAAGCGCTTACAAAAGCCCTTTTTCCTTCAAATGCTCCATGGCCCGCCGGCCGATGTCGGTCACCTGCTGCAGGGCGCCGGTCAGGTGAAAGGGCGCCTCATCGGCGACCCCCGAGCGGATCATCACCTGGGCGTTTTCCAGATGCCGGACGACCTGGCGCCAATACCGGTCGTTGCCCAGGCGGTTTGCCAGGATGGCTTCCGCCGAAATCATGCCGACCATGCCGGCGACGACCTTTTCTGCCCCTTTTCGCTCCGCCGGCGACATACCGGCAAACCCCTCCACCGACTGGCTTGCCCAAATCAGGCCGGCCTTGATCTTCTCGGCCTGGGTCAGGGATATGATCGCTTCCTGATCGGTCATGGATTATCCGGTACAGCACCGCCGCGGATGTCGACCCCGAGCCGGCGGGCTGTCAAGATCAGCGATACGATGGTCTTGGCGTCCTGGACTCGGCCCTCGTCGATCATGGACAGCGCGCTTTTCAGGGAAACGGCCTCGACCCGGATCAATTCATCCCGGTCCAGGCGCTGTGTTTCCTGGTCCAAACCCGTGGCCAGGAAAAGATGGATCCGTTCGTCCGAATATCCCGGCACCGGGGTAATCTCCCCCAGTTTTTCAAAGCTCCGGCCGGAGAAGCCGGTTTCTTCGATCAGCTCTCGGCGGGCGCATCGTTCCGGCGTCTCGCCGCCGTCGACGGTTCCGGCCGGCACTTCCCAAATGTAGCCGCCGACCGCGTGTCGGTACTGGTGCAAAAGCAGAATCGTTTCCGAATCGGGCATGGCCACGATGGCTGCCGCTCCGGGATGCCGAATCACCTCTAAATCGATGGTCTCGTCGTTTTCCAGGGTAATCCGTTCCAGGGTGAAGTCAAACACCCGTCCCCGGTAGAGCAGTTTTTTTTCGTGAATTTTTGCAGCCACGATATAAAGTACCGTACGAAGGAACTGAATCGAGCCGCTGGAAGTTTTCTCTACAACCGTGAAAAACTCGGAGTCAAGTGGCCGTAGAACCGAACAGGACCTTGACGTTGAAAAGGAGGCCGAGGTCGCCGGTTCACTGTCCGATTTTGCAGCGCATCAATCGCTGTTCGGTTCAACGGCCACTAAACTCCTCAAACAGTTTCACAGTTGTAGAGAAAACCTCCAGCGGCCCTCCTATCAGCCTTTTTTCGGGTCGTAGTTCCGAAAAACTATCAGGCGGCGCAGCCGCCTCTTATAAAATCGCGGAGAGTTGGCATCCGCGATTTTATCCGCGATTTTATTCGTGCTCTTCGAAATGCCGCACGAGCTCCTCAACGGTTTGCCCGTTGGGGGCCCGGGCCATGGGATTGATATCCAACACCGCCCTCCAGGCCTGGAGGCCGGCATTCATCTTCTCCAGATCGTGGATCAGCACGACTCCTTTGTTGAACCATGCGATTTCGTGCTCGGGATTGATCTGCACGGCCCGCTCAAAGGCCTGGATGGCCTCATCGGGCTGGCGGTTTCTTCTGTACATGACTCCCAGGTCGGTCCATACTTCGGCATTGCCGGGACGAATCGCAAGAGACTTGCGGTAGGCGGCGATCGCCTTTTCGGGGTGATCGTCGTCGAAGTAGGCATGGCCCAGCCGGGTCCACGCTTCTGCATCCTGCGGATTTTGCTCGGTCAGCGTCTCGAGCTGGACAATTTGTTCCTTTCGCTGGCGCGCCTCATCCATGGCCGCAGCGGTCTTGGCGTCCACCGCTTGGGGTCGCGTCCCGCCGGATTTGAATATCGTCAATACGATCCCGGAAAAAAAACCGGCGGCAAAGGCCAGAAAAACCGCCATGACCACGGTCTGGGTTTTGACATATCCTTTTTTTGCTTTTCCCTTGTCCACCATGGGCGGTTTCCTTATCTAAACTTTGCAGCACGCACAAGTCATGCTTGCGGCGCTGCCGGAGGTCATGGTTTTTTTGTTGATCGAAAGGTAAGCGCCGCAGACGAAAAGACAAGTCATGATCTTCCGGCAACGCCGGGGCAATGCCTCGGGAAGCGCTCCAGGGCCCCGCCAAAGTCCGCGTAGCGAACGAACCATTGATGGGGCGCCGGTCGTATCGACCGTCGGAGGAACGCGCTCTGTCGCGTCCGACCGCGGGCGGCCACGACAGAGCGTGGCCCTCCATTTTTGGACTTTGACGGGACACTGGGAAGCGCTCTGTTCAGGTTGCCTTTTCGACTTCCGGGCGCTATAGAGTCTGCTCCCTTATGAAGACGTCTCTATTTGCCATACGGGGCGATCCAAAAAAAGCCCTGCTGCTGCAGATTGCCGCCGCCACGGTCTGCAGGACACTTCTTAACACCGCGCGCCGCTTTGCCTATCCCTTTGCGCCCGCGCTCAGCCGGGGCATGGGCGTTCCCCTGACGGCGGTGACCACCATTATTGCCGCAAATCAGGCCACCGGGCTGATCGGAATTTTTTTCGGGCCCATGGGGGACCGTTTCGGATACCGCCGGATGATGCTGGCCGGCCTCGGCCTCATGGCCGTGGGCATGACCGCCGCCGGAGCGGTCCCTTTATATGGCATCGTTCTGGTCGGCCTGCTGATGGCGGGTCTTGGAAAAAGCGCTTTTGATCCGGCGATTCAGGCCTACGTCAGCGAACAGGTGCCATTTTACCGAAGAGGGCTTGCCATCGGCACCATGGAGTTTGCCTGGGCCGGAAGCACCCTGCTCGGGATTCCGCTGCTGGCCGTTCTCATCGACACGGCCGGCTGGCGCTCCCCCTTTTTTTTCCTAGGAATTTCGGCCTTTTTGGGGTTTTCCAGCATCGCACTGCTGATCCCAAAAGCGGTCGACCACAGGAAAACGCCCGGCTTGCATTCCTCGCTTTGGGCCTCATTCGGCCTGCTGCTGACAAAAAGACCCGCATTGGGCGTCATGCTGGCATCGCTTCTGGCCAACGCCGCCAACGACGCGATTTTTGTCGTCTACGGTGCATGGCTGGAGGAGGGATTCGGTATGGGAATCCTGGGCCTCGGGGCGGCCACCGGCGTGATCGGGGCCGCCGAACTGGGCGGGGAAGTTTTCAGCGCCGCTTTCGGCGACCGGATCGGCCTGAAAAGGGCCGTCATTTTCGGCATGGGACTGGCAGTGGCGGCCTATGCACTGCTGCCGTTCACCGCAGGCTCTCTGCCCCTGGCACTATCCGGTCTCTTTTGTCTTTTTCTGGTCTACGAGTTTGCCATCGTGGGGAGCATTTCCCTGGCAACGGAGCTGCTGCCGGAACACCGGGCCACCATGATGGCTGGGTTTTTCGCCGCCGCCGGCATCGGCCGGATCATCGGCGCGTTCAGCGGCGGGTTCATCTGGGCCGTTGCCCGCATCGAAGGCACGGTGCTCTTTTCCTGCCTGCTCGGCGCCCTGGGCATCGCCGCCCTGGTCTGGGGGCTGCGGGGGTGGGACGAAGCATAGGGCATAGCGCATAGGGCATGGGGCAGAAAAAATTTAGAATTTAGAAATTAGAAATTAGAATTTGCCCGACATCCGGCATCGGAACATCTGACCCTCCGGGGCTTGTGCTCGATGTCCTCTGCGGTTTTACACTATGCCCTATGCGCTATGCCCTTTGCGCGCTTCCATCCGCCTTCTCAGCGCCAGGTTGATCTCAAGCTTCTCCAAGGACATTCGGATGGCGTCGGCCGCAAGGCTGTGCTTCTTGAGGTAGTTCTCGAAAAAGGACTTCACCTCTTTTTCCAGGATCAAGCCGCAGGTCGGAATCAGGGCCGCGACCACCCGCTCATAGAGCATGGGGTGAAAGTGTTCGATTGCCGGCAGGTTTTCGGTGTACCAGGGCCAGAGGTGCGCAATGGCGTCGGGATTGGACGCCATGGCCACCACCGGAATGAATTTGTTCCGGTCCGGAATGATGTCCAGCACTGCTTGAAGGGCGGCATCGACCGCCTTTTTTTCCCGAAAGCTGCCCATGGCCATGGCGATGGTCATTCTTTCGTGCTCGCTGCCGGTGGCCGAAAGGCGCGCCATGAACCAGGAAAGGGCCCGGGTGCCCCAGGTCCAGGCGCCGAGTTGGAGCACGCTCTTGAAGATGTCCGGATCGACCCGCTGGCCGGCCTCCACTTCCTTGAACCGTTTTTTTCCAAAATCCTCGGCCTCTTGAAGCCCCATCACCGCCGCCGGCCAGAGACAATGCTCCCGGAGAATCGTTCGGGAATGAGGCTCTTCTGCGGCCGGTGCATAACCGATGTCGGTCAGAAGCCGATGCAGAAACGGGCAGGCAGTCTTTTGGATCTGCTCTTTGCAGGATGCCGGTGCGACGATGAACAGGCGGTGAAGGCTTTGAATCACCTGGGCCGCGGGCAGCAGCCGATCCTCGTCTTTGTAGTATTCAAGAAACCGGAGGTATCGGTCCAGGTCGATTCGCCCCGCCCGGAGCAGGGCCTCCAGATCGCTGGCCAGGCCCCATCGATCCGCCGCAGAGAGGCGTTTGTCCCGGATGTGGAGCCCCAGTCGGACCAGGTTTTCTTCATCGCGGTATTGCACCCGGTAAAAACCGCTCTGTCCCTCGTTGATCTTGTATGCTTGCACGCCGTCATCGATGGGAACCGATAGATCGGCGTCCTTCATGACGACCTGAAGCGTCGTTTCTTCTTCCCCGGCGCCGAACAGGCGGATATTCACCGGCACGAGCCAGGTGGCATCCGGCGCCCCCTCCAGGTAGGAAAACCGCCCCTGGTGCAATCGGAGGGTGTTTCCCCTCCGGTGAACTTCGACAAGAGGGTGGCCGGGCTGGCCGATCCAGTCCTTCATCATGCGGGTGATGGGTTGATCGCATTCGGCTTCCAGGGCCTCCCAGAGGTCCCGGCTGGCGGTGCTGCCGTAGGCATGGGAGTTCAGATATCGGGTCAGCCCTTTTTGGAATGCGTCCGGGCCGATGAAGCCCAGGATCTGGCGCAGAACACTGCCCCCTTTGCTGTAGATGATCGGCGCCGTGCTCGAATTGATGACCACGTGTTCCCCGCCGGGGATCTCGATGGCAAAGGTCTCCTTGAGTCCGTCGCGCTCCAGCGCCTCGGCGGTCTGCCCGCCGATGAACCGGTCCCAAATCTTCCACCCGGGGTGCAGTTCGTCCACCACGCCATAGGCAAAGAAGGTAGCAAAGCTTTCGTTCAGCCACAAATACCGCCAGTCTTCCGGGGTCACCAGATTTCCGAACCACTGATGGACGATTTCGTGGGCCGTGACTTCACAGATTCTTTCGAGGCCGGATTTGCTGGTGCTTTCCGGGTAGCGCAGCAGCAGGTTTTCCCGGAAGGTGATCGCACCCCAGTTCTCCATGGCGCCGAAGGCAAAATCCGGCACCGCAATCAGGTCGAGCTTCGAAAGCGGGTAGGGGATGCCAAAATACCTTTCGCAGTATCGAAGGGCGTTTTTGCCGAATTCAAGTCCGAACTCGGCAAATGCGCTCATCCCGGGGACCGTAATGGCTTTCACCCGGGGGTCTTCCGGGTCCTGGATCGTTTCGAAGCGTCCCACCCCGATAAAAAGCAGATAGGTCGACATCCGGGGGGTTGTCTCGAAGCAGACGCTCTTGCGGCCGTCGGAAAGGGGATCGATGCTCTGGATTGCGCCGTTCGAAACGGCTACCAGCCCCTTGTCGATCTTCAATTCGACATCGAAGGTCGCCTTTTGCGCCGGATGATCCAGACAGGGAAAAACGCGGCGGGCGTCGCTTTCCTGCAACTGGCTGACCGCGATCCAGCGGATTCCATTTTCTGTGCGGTAGCTGGAGCGATACAGGCCGGCCATCCGGTCGTTGATGACGCCTTCATAAACGATGCGCAGATCGATCTCCTCGCCGGTGCATTCGGCAAGAAACACCCGGAGGGTTTCTTTTTCCGGGTCGACCTGGAACGGGCAGGCAAGCGTACCGCTTTGCCGGATCCATTCCGTTTTCCAGACGGCCAGGTCACAGATATTGAGAACGATTTCGCCGGCGGGGACCGACGGCTTGAGATGGACGGTGGTCTGTCCTGAAAAGCGGAACGTGGAAAGGTCCGGTTCGAGAAGAATATGGTAGTGCAGCGGGACGATTTCAGGCATCGGAAGCGCTTCCTTTCGTGTGAGGTCTTGCCCTGGCAGCGACATGGTAGCCTCAACCGCATGCCGGCGCAAGATCCAAGAGGATTTTATTTTGACTTCAAAGGAGGGTTTACCTATTATGAATAAAATCGCTGGCGCGATTTTATTTTCAATGACCTGAAACGATTCGGAGGGGACATGGAGAAAAAAGAATTGATCGAGATGCTCAACCGGGACATGGCAGACGAACATGCCGCCATTATCCGCTATCTGGTGCACAGCTACCTGGAGGGAGAGGATTCGCCCCTGGGTGCGGGGCTTCTTTCCCGGGCGCGGGAAGAGATGTGGCATATGCACTGGCTTGGGATGATCGTTGGAAAGCTGGGCGGCGAGCCGGGGATGACTCCTGCCCCGTACCCCCACGACCCCACAAACCGGGCTACGATTTTCCAGTCCTACGTAGACTATGAAAAGAAGCTGGTGCCCCACTACCACGGTGAAGCGGAAAAGGTGGACGATCCCCATATCAAGCGGGTGCTTCACCGGGAGGCGTGGGAGTCGGAGATGCACGCCAAGAAATTTCAAAAGGTGCTCGGCAAGCTTTCCGAAGAAGAGGCCAGGGGCCTGCCCGGCGAGGAAAGCGAACTGCCGCCCGAGTTCGTGGAAAAGCTCCAGGACATGGTTCAGCAGAAGTACACCCAGATGCTTCAAAGCCTGAGGGACGCCTGGGTGTTTCAAAACGAAGAGATCCGCGGCTGGCAGGTGATGGATTTTTCCATGACCAACATGAAGCAGCTGGCCCACCTTGCCGAGGAGGTGGCGGAAAACGGGATCGCACCCCGTCTGGAATCGAACCCGCTGGTGCTGAGCACGGCCATCGGAGCGGCCCTGAAAACCATTTTGGAAAACGTGCGGCGCACCCAGAAGGGGCACCAGGGGCTGAAAGATGATCCGGAAGCGCAGAAGCATTCCGGGCTGATGACCAACCTTGACCTGAGCATAGACCAGGAGCAGTACGAAGCTGAAGAGATCGAAGATTGGCTCAAATCCGGAGGCAAATAAACAACCATTCAAAGATCTGACGGGGCACGATGTGACCATGGATTTTTCCAGCGCCATTCGCCGAAGGAAAAAACCGATCATCGCCGCAGCGGTCGTCGTCGTGCTATACACGGTGGTCGGGTTTTTCGTCTTTCCCGCGGTGATTCGCTCGGTCCTTCCCGAAAAGCTCTCTCTGGCGCTGAACCGCGACGTATCGCTGGGTAAGGTGAGGTTCAATCCCTACGCCCTGTCGATCACCCTGGAGAACCTGACGGTCGCAGACAAAGACGGCGGACCGTTTGCCGGTTTCGACCGATTCTATGCCAACCTTCAGATATCCTCTCTTTTTCGCTGGGGAACGGTTTTCAGGCAGATCCGGCTGGAGGGGTTTGACGCGCGCATCGTCCGGACCGGCACGAGCCGCTTTAATTTTTCAGACCTGATCCCGGATACGGATGAGGCCGCACCCCAACCAAGCGACTCCGGCGGGGGATTTGCGCGGTTTTCCGTTCGGCAGTTGTCCATCGTTGGAGCGGGGCTCGATTTCGACGACCGGTTCGTCGACAGCCGGCACCGGATCGACGGGGTCGACATAGAGGTGGTCGATCTTTCCAGCCTTCCGGCCGGGGCCGGGAAGAAGGCCTCTGTTGCCATCCACGGCGAAATCGACGGGGCCCCGGTCTCGATCGAAGCAGAAGCGCAGCCGTTTTCCGGCGAACCGTCCGGCCAAGCAAAGATCACGCTCAAAAACCTGAACATCCCCCGGTATCTTGCCTACCTGCCGGAAAAGCCCGCGGCCCGCATCGAGTCTGCGCTTTTTTCCCTGGACATCCAGGCCGATTATCAGCAGCCGGAAAATGGCGACGCCGTCCTGTCGCTCTTCGGGCCGGTCCGACTCTCCCAGGTGAACGTCTTTGACCGTGCAGACCGTCCTATGCTGCAGATACCAGAGATCGCGGTTCTGCTGGGCCGCAGCCTGCCGCTGTCCGGCGAGGTGGTTGTAGACGAAATCCGGGTCTCGGCCCCGGAGGTGCAGGTGGTCAGGAGCCGCAAAGGGGAAATGAATTTTTTCGACCTCGTGCCTGATATGCCGGCGCCGGAAAAAGAAGGCCGGGGGCAAACCGAACCTGCCGGGGTTTCGCTGCTCGTGAAACAATGTGTGCTTTCCTCGGCAATGGTTCGGTTTGCAGACGAGGCGGTTGCCGGCGGTTTTCAAACCGTCCTTTCCGGAATCGACTTTTCCCTGGAAGGGTTTTCACTGGCGCCTGAATCAAGCGCGCGCTATCGGCTGTTTTTTGCAACCGACGCCGAGGAGTCGGTCTCCCTGGAGGGGGATTTTTCCCTATCCCCGGTAAAGACCGGCGGGCGCTTGAATGCCCTGGACATCCAACTGGCCCGATACGTGCCGTATGTTGCGGACCTGCTCAATTTCGAGATCAGAAGCGGCCGTTTGTCGGTGGGGGGCCGGTTCGCCTATGATGCCGCTCAGGAACCGTCTGCCCAGATCAAGATCGAAGAAGGCGAAGCCGCGCTTCGTTCTCTGGTGCTGTATCGGCCCCAGGACCAGGAGCAGGCCGTTTCCATCCCCTCCCTCGACGTCAAAGGAGTCTCCTTTTCTCTGGCCGACCGCAGGCTTGGGATCGGCGAGCTCGCCAGTGAAAAAGGGGAGGTCTTCTACCTGCGCGACCAGGACGGGAAAATCAATCTGGCCGATCTGGTGACCCTGCCCGAAGCAGACAAGGCCCCTGAAGCTGTCGATCCGCCCGTGCCGATGCAGGTCTCCTTGGACCAGGTTAGAATCGGCGGCTACCGGATCCGGATGGAAGACCGCGTTCCGGCCGAAACGGTCCAGGCGGTCATCAGCGAGGTGCGCATCGAAGCAGACGGCCTGAGCAATAAAGCAGGCGATTTAGCACAGATCGCCTTGGGGTTTCAAGGACCCAAGGGGGGTGCCGGAGACATTCGGGGCAGCCTCGGTTTGGAACCGCTTTCCACAGACCTTTCGGTGAAGCTGCACCGGGCAGACATCCGGGCGTTTCAGCCCTATTTCACGGACCGTGTCAAGATCATCGTCACCGGCGGGACCGTGTCTGCCGACGGTCGATTCGTCCTCCATGCGGCCGGCGGCGGGGCGCCTTCGATCCGGTACACCGGCCGGGCCGAGGTCAACGGTTTTTCATCGGTCGACAGGGAAAACACCCTTGAATTTCTCGCCTGGGAATCGCTTTACCTGGCCGACGTGGAATTCAAGACCCCGCCGCTTTCCATCTCCATCGAAGAGGTCGGGCTTTCCGGACTATACAACCGGTTCATCATCGATGAAGACGGTTCGATCAACATCTCCGCCGTGTTTTCCGGCGAGGATGCCGGCCGTGGTGAGCAGGGTCAGGAGCAGCAGACCGCCGAAGCGCCGGCAGGAGGGGACAGCACAGAGAAAAAACAGGCCCCCGAAGCGCCGGCGATCAATATCCGCACGGTGACGCTGCAGGACGGCCACATCAATTTTACCGATCGATTCAATCCGTTCCGATTCGGAGGGGACCTGACCGAACTCGCAGGGAGGGTGTCGGGGCTGTCGTCCTTGCAGGACGACCGGGCCGACCTGCTGCTGAGCGGAAGCTGGGAAAAGCGGGCACCGCTGGAGATCAAAGGAAAGATCAACCCGCTGGCCGAGAACCGCTACGCTGATCTGGTCCTGACGATCCGGGACATCGACCTTTCGCCGTTCAGCCCATACAGCGGCAAATTTTTAGGCTACAAGCTGGAAAGAGGGCAGCTGACCCTGGAGCTGGGCTATCTGCTCGAGGGGAGCCGTCTGAAGGGGGACAACCGGGCCCATTTTAAAGAGCTGACCCTCGGGGAGCGGGTCGACAGCGAGCATGCGGTATCGCTTCCGGTTTCCCTGGCCATCTCGCTGCTCAAGGACCCCGACGGCACCATCAACCTGAACGTGCCGGTGGAGGGGGATTTGAACGACCCCAAGTTCAGCCTGGGCCGGACCATCATGCGGGTCCTGGGCAACCTGATTGTCAAGATCGTTACGTCGCCTTTTTCCTTCCTTGGCAACCTGGTGGGCGGGGCAGAGGAGCTCAGCTTCGTCGATTTTGCACCGGGCAGCACCGAGATTTCCCCCGAGGCAGAGGAAAAGCTCGATGCCCTGACCGCCGCCCTGGTCCAGCGGCCGGCACTGAACCTGGAGATCCAGGGCGACGCCGATCCGGAGGAAGATCCAAAGGCCCTGCGCCTGAAAAAATTCGAAAACCTGATTCGATCGCAAAAGCTCAGGGAAATGGGGGCAAAAGGGGAGGCGGCTGTTCCCCTGGACCAGATCGAAGTTTCCGATGAACAATACCCCTACTACCTGAAGAAAGCCTACGACGCGGCTGAGTTTGTAAAGCCGCGGGACGCGGACGGAAAAGTGAAGACGCTTCCCGTCGAAGAGATGGAAAAGCTCCTGGTGACCCACTTTTTCTTTTCAGAGAGCGACCTTCGAAACCTCGCCGTAAAACGGGCAGACGCGGTGAAGGGCCGGCTGCTCGAAGGCGGACAGGTCGGATCGGATCGGCTCTTTATCGTCGAGCCGCGGATACAGACCGCGCTTGAAGACAAGCAAGACGCCGGCGCCAGCCGCGTTCGATTCACCCTCAGATAGAACGGGAGCCTCACAATCAAAATGAGAACGTGGATACTCGTCCTGGTATCGTTCGGGATTCTTTTTGCCGCCGCCGGTGTGTCCGCCGAACCGAAACCGGCGGTTCCGGCGCCCGCTTCGGCATCCGAGCCACCAGGATCCCCTCCGATGGCTATTTCTGAAGACATCACCGGTGCCATGATGGCCGAAGCCGCCCGGGTCGGCGAGCAGTTCCACACCGAGGCCCGTTCTCTTTTTGCCCGGACGCCCCTTGGCTGGGATTTTGACACCATCGATGCCATCTACCACTGGTTTCTCTCGCTTCCGGGCCGGCTTCCGGAGATTCTGGCCGAAATCCGCGAGCAGGGCCGCCTGCTCGGATTCGCCGGATCCGGGTTCATCCTCGCCCTGATCACCGCAGCCCTCTACAGCCTGTTTCTGCAGGCGCGGGTGCTTCGCTGGATGACGCAGCGCATCCAGCCGGTTCAGGAGTGGATCCCCGAAGAGTTTTTCCCCTACTTTCTGGCCCTGCTCAGGGTGGCGGTGTCGTCATTGGTGCCCCTTCTCCTGCTGGCGGCGTTTTCCCTGATTTACGCATTTGTTCCCTACCGTGCGCCATGGTTTCTCTTCATTCAGAAGATCCTGATCCTGTGGGCCCTCGGTGCGGTGATCATCAATCTTTTGCGGGAACTGCTGTTCCACGACCTGTTTCCTGTGGCCCCCACCCATGGAAAGACGCTGTTTCAAATCTGTCGGGTTGTGCTGATCTACATCCTGACCGCCTTGGCGGTGGTCCAGGGGGCGGAGGCCTTTGGCGTTCGGCCCGACGTGCAGGCATTTATCCGGTTTATCATCTCTTTGACCATCGTGTGCGCCCTGATCCCGCTGCTGCTGAAAAAGCGGGCCCTGCTCTCTCTGCTGCCGGAGCTTCCCTACAGCTATTATCAACGGTTTGTCCGGATACTGGACCGGTACTACTTTCCGGTCGTCTTCTTCACCTTTCTGACCGGCCTGCTCTGGTGCTTCGGCTACCGGGAGTTTTCAAAGACGCTCTGGATCAAGACCTGGGCCGTTGCCGGGGTCTTTGTCCTGATCATGCTCGCCTATCACATTCTCAACGGATGGCTGAAAAAGTGGATCGAGAAGCACGAAACCGAAGACGAGGAGGCCGTCTTTCTTTTTGGATCGCTCCGGTCCCTGCTGATGTACGCCATGGTCCTGGCCACTATTCTAGTCACATTCCATCTGCTCGGGTTTCTGGAGCCGATCCGGCGGATGCTCTCGTTTCCGTTTTTTCATGCCGGCGGATCGTCCATATCGACCTGGATCCTGCTCAAGGCCCTGGTGATTCTCGTTGCGTTTCTGTATCTGACGCGGCTGCTTCAGGCCTACCTCAATTACAAGTTCTATCCGGCCATCGGCGTGGAGCCGGGGCTGGCTTACGTGCTCAACACCTTTCTCCGCTACTTCGGGCTTGCCGTCGGCGTGCTTTTTTCCCTGGGCGTGGTCGGGATCGATCTGCGGATCTTCATGGTCTTTGCCGGCGCCGTGGGTATCGGGGTGGGACTCGGCATGCAGAGCATGGCCTCGAACGTGATCAGCGGATTTTCTTTGGTCTTCGGGAGGAAACTTCGCAAGGACGACTGGATCCAGGTGGGGGATACCCGGGGGGTGGTGACCGATATTTTCTTGCGGGCGACCAAGGTCCGCACCCGGGACAACGTGGAATACCTGATTCCGAACGCGGACTTCATCAACAAGACGTTCGTCAACTTCACCCTGTCTTCGCCGATGATCCGCATCCACATTCCGGTGCGGGTCTCGTACCGTTCGGACACCGACGAGGTGCGCCGCATCCTGGTCGAGACGGCCGGCCGGCACGAGGAGGTGCTGGAGTACCGTGAGCCTGAAGTCAGCTTCGCTTCCTGCGGCGAAAGTGGGATCGATTTTGAACTCCTGGTCTGGATCGATATCCGCAAGAACGCTGAATGGCGCATCCGAAGCCGCCTGTATTTCGACATTTTCGAAGCCTTCCGCCGGGCCGGAATCGAAATTCCCGTCCCCCAACGGGACGTCTACATCCGCTCCGGCGCCCCGGAGCCGGCGCTTCAGGGGCCGTAGTCGATGGAGGGTTCTCCGATCCGGAGCAGACCTCCGTTCAATCCCCTGTTCGCGCTGACCGCCGGCATCCTGGCGATTTCCACCGGAGCCATCTTTGCCCGGCTGGCCGATGCGCCGGCGCTGGTGATCGCCGCCTACCGGGTGGGGCTGGCCACCCTGCTGCTGGCGCCGGTGGCCTTGATCGGATGCCGGAGCGAGCTTCGGCGGCTTTCCTTGAAAGATCTTCGGCTGGCGCTGCTCTCCGGGGCATTTCTGGCGGGCCATTTCGCCGCTTGGATCTCGTCGCTCGACTATACGTCCGTGGCCAACAGCGTGGTGCTGGTCAACACCAACCCGCTGTGGGTCGGCCTGCTCACCCCCCTGGTGGCCAAAGAGCCGGTGCGAAGAAAGACCGTGGTCGGGATCGGGCTCAGCGTGGCCGGCGGCGTGCTCATCGGCGCGGGCGACTTTGCCGCCGGCGGAAAGGCTCTGCTGGGAGACGGGCTTGCCCTGGTCGGAAGCCTGTGCGCCGCGGCCTATATCCTGCTGGGCAGAACCCTGCGCCAGAAACTCTCGCTGACGGCATACATCCTATTGTGCTACGGCAGCGCGGCCGTCGTTCTCTGGACCGTGGTGCTCGCCGCAGGACTTCCGGCGGCCGGATTTTCGCCGGGTACCTGGGCGGCATTCTGGGCCATGGCCGTGGTGGCCCAGCTGATCGGCCACACCAGCTTCAATTGGGCCCTTCGCTGGTTCAGCGCCGGGATGATCGCCGTCAGTCTGCTGGGAGAGCCCATCGGCGCCACTATTTTAGCCTACCTGCTCTTCGATGAGGGGCTGACTTTGCCCAAAGCGCTGGGCGGGCTGTTGATCCTGGCCGCCATCTGGATCGCCTCGTCCGCAGAACGGCCGGAGCCGGTAAAGCGGTGAACGGAAACGGTTCGGGGTTCAGAGGTTGGAAGGTTCAGGGGTTGGAAGGTTCAGAGGTTAGAAGGTTCAGAGGTTTAAAGGTTCAGAGGTTTAAAGGTTCAGAGGTTTAAAGGTTCAGAGGTTCCAAGGTTCAGAGGTTCCAAGGTTTAGAGGTTCCAAGGTTCAGAGATACCAGGGTGAAAGTTTGAACCCAGAACCCCAAACCCAGAACCCAGAACCTCTGAACCCCAAACCCAGAACCCAGAACCTCTGAACCCCGACCCCCGAACCTCTGAACCCCGAACCTCTGAACCCCGAACCCCTGAACCCCGAACCCAGAACCCCTGAACCTCTGAACCCTTCTTCGATTTTACTTTGACAAGCGTCATGGGTTTCTTTATCCATATAAAATTGCTGTCGCAATTTTATTAAGGTTTTGCGATATACAGCTAATACTAAAAAAGGCGGCAACATCGAAGGAGACAGGAGGAACCTGAATGACTTATGAAAATCTGATTTTCGAGGAAAAAGACGGCATCGCCACCTTGACGTTCAACCGGCCCAAGGCGCTCAATGCCTTGAACAATGCGCTGCTCGGCGAAATGGCGCAGCTGCTGGACGAAATCAGGGAAAACGAGCAGATTCGGGTTCTGGTGCTCACCGGCGCCGGGGAAAAGGCCTTTGTGGCCGGAGCCGACATCACCGAGCTGGCCAGCTTCACCCCCCTCCAGGGCAAGCTGTTCGCGGCCAGGGGGCAGGATGCCATCAACCGGCTGCAGGGGCTGTCGATCCCCGTGATCGCCGCCGTCAATGGATTCGCTCTGGGCGGTGGAAGCGAAATCGCGCTTGCCGCCGACTTCATCTACGCTTCGGAAAATGCCCGATTCGGACTGCCGGAGATCACCCTCGGGCTGATCCCCGGCTTTGGCGGGACCCAGCGGCTGCCTCGACAGATCGGTGCGGCCCGTGCCAAGGAAATGATCTTCACCGGAAAGATGATCACGGCTGCAGAGGCTCAGGAGATGGGGCTGGTCAATCGCGTCTGCTCTGCCGAAACCCTTCTTTCCGAAGCCATGGAAACCGCCGGTGCCATTGCCGCCAAAGGACGCGTGGCACTTCGCGCGGCCAAGGAGTCGGTCAACAACGGCCTGAACGTCGATTTGGCCACCGGCATCCGGTTCGAACTCGACGCTTTCGCCCTCTGCATGGCAAGCCCCGATGCCCGCGAAGGCACGAAGGCCTTTCTGGAAAAACGAAAAGCGAAATTCAGCGGCGGGCTCGCCGACTAAGTGCTCGATGACACAATTTCGGTGACGATTCTCAGATCGAAGAACGCCTACCGCCGAGACACAGAGGGCGCAGATAAAACCTTACATAGCTTCATCTGCGAATCCTCTGCGACCTCGGCGGTGAAACCATCGTCACCATAATTGCGCCACATGTACTAAGCCGTCTGGCTTTGTCAGCAGGAGGCAGTCAGCATCTTGAAGAGAGATTCAACCCTCTCCGAGTTATTTGCAAAAATGGCGCCGGCTTCATGGATGATTTGACATCGGAGTTTGAGCTGATCTATAATACTCAGACTTGGATGTCTGCGGATTTACCGCAGAAAACCTTTCATGATCAAGGAGTTGGCGGGCCTTTCTCAAAGCGGCGGAAACGCGGCAAAGCCCGGCCCGTCGTATTTACCGCATCGGCTGGACGATTGCCGGGGTTTCAAAGTTGGATACACCGTTGGCAGAGGATTCCCGTAGACACATTTATCAGACCATCTGGGGAGCCGTGCTTTTGCTGGCCGGTATCGGCGTTTTCTTCCGAATTCCCCAGGTGATGCCCAAGATTGCCCAGATCGAGCAGTTCTCGGGCGTTACCGCTATCATTCGATTCTGCTTTTATTTCATCGGCATCATGCTCATCGGTGGCGGAATTAAAAAGATTCACGAACATTACCGACATTGGCCGTCCGATAAAAAGAAGGAGGAATGAGGGCTGCCTTGACCGCCGCAAGAGGCTGCCGTTTCCGGGCGGTTTTCACCCCGCCGGCAAGGCTTTCGAGTTTTTCCGGGTCTGCCGAGTCGATCATCTTGCCGACAGCGCCGGAGGCTCATATTCTTTCTTCCAGTGTTTCGCGGTGTGCGAAACATCAATAAAATCGCGCCGGCGGTTTTATCAGAAGAGGTTCACCCATGCCAGCTGTCAAGCCCCTGAACAAATCATCCGATGGAGGCGACGCGAATCTTCAGAACCTGAAGAGCGAGGTCGAGTACCGCACCAAACTGCAGGAGATCGGCAACAGAATCAACGCCGCTTCGAATCTGGATGAGATCCTCATCGACATGAAAGACGATATCACCTCCCTGTTCGAGGCGGATCGGATTACGGTCTACGTGGTCGACGGGAAAAAGCGGGAGCTGGTCTCGCGCTTCAAGACAGGTTTGGAGGTTTCCGAAATCCGGATCCCGATCTCCATCAACAGCCTCTCCGGATACGCCGCCTTCAAACAGAAGATCATCAACGTCCACAACGTCTATGACGACGAAGAGCTCAAGAAGATCGACTCCCAGCTCAATTTCGACAAGAGCTGGGACAAAAAGACCGGATTCCATACCAAGCAGGTGCTGGCATGCCCCATCGTGTTCCAGAAATACCTGATGGGGGTCATCCAGCTCATCAACCGGAAAGACGGCGATTCGTTTACCGAAAGAGACGAGCGTTCGGTGGATGAACTGGCCAAGATTCTGGGCATCGCGCTTTACAACCAGAAGCGGATGGCTGCCCGGGGCCGGACGAACAAGTTCACCTACCTGCTGGAAAATCACATCATCACCCAAAAAGAGCTGGACCGCGCCGTTGCCCAGGCCCGGGAGAAAAGAGAGTCGATCGAAAGGGTCCTGATGCAGGAGTTCAAGATTCCGAAAAAAGAGATCGGCAATTCCCTGGCCAAGTTCTACAAAGTCCCCTTTATCGAATTCAATCCCCAGACGCCGATTCCAGGGGAGCTGCTTCAGGGCATCAAGGTTCCTTTCATGAAAAAGAACGTCTGGGTGCCGATCCGGAAGGAAGACAACAAGGTCATGGTGCTGGTCGACCAGCCCCACGATCTTCAGAAGATCGACGGCATCAAGCTCAATTTTCCGGGAAAACAGCTTATGTTTGCCGTGGGCTTTCCCCAGGACATCCACGACTTCATCAAGCTGTTTACCCGGGACGAAAAGGAGATGGCCTCCATGGACGACATCCTCTCCCAGCTCGAGGTAGAGGATGCGGAAATCGAGGAGGCCGAGTCATCGGTGGGCGAAGAAGATAGCGCCGTGGTCCAGCTGGTCAACAAGATCATCCTCGATGCATACAGTCGGGGAGCGTCGGACATCCACATCGAGCCGGCGCCGGGCAAGGAAAACACCCAGGTCCGGATCCGGGTGGACGGCGCGTGCACGATCTATCAGACCATCCCCTTCAGCTACCGCAACGCCATCGTTTCCCGGCTCAAGATCATGTCGGACCTGGACATTGCCGAGCGCAGAAAGCCTCAGGACGGAAAAATCAAGTTCAAAAAATACGGCGGAAAAGACATCGAACTGCGGGTCGCCACCGTCCCCACCCAGGGCGGCCTGGAAGACGTGGTCATGCGAATCCTGGCCGCCGGAGAGCCGATTCCCCTGGAAAAACTGGGAATGACCCAGAGGAATTTTGAAAACTTCGTCAGCGTCATCACCCAGCCTTACGGCATCATTTTTGTCTGCGGGCCGACCGGCTCGGGGAAGACCACCTCGCTGCACTCGGCCCTTGGCTACATCAACAAAATCGAGACCAAGATCTGGACCGCCGAAGACCCGGTGGAAATCACCCAGAAGGGGCTGCGCCAGGTGCAGGTCAAGCCCAAGATCGGCTTCGACTTTGCCGCGGCCATGCGGGCCTTTCTCCGGGCCGACCCGGACGTGATCATGGTCGGTGAAATGCGCGACAAGGAGACCACCCACATCGGCATCGAGGCCTCCTTGACCGGCCACCTGGTCTTTTCCACCCTGCACACCAACAGCGCCCCGGAGAGCATCACCCGGCTCCTGGACATGGGAATGGATCCGTTCAACTTCGCCGACGCCATCTTGTGCATTCTGGCCCAGCGGCTGTGCCGGACCCTTTGTCCCCAATGCAAAGAAGAATACCATCCGACCCAGTCTGAATTCGACGAGCTGAGACGGGAATACGAAGACAAAGAGGCCTGGGAGAAGAACATCGACGTCAAGTATACCGATGATCTGGTGCTGTACCGGCCCAAGGGGTGTCCTTCCTGCCACAACTCCGGCTACAGGGGACGGATGGGGCTTCACGAACTGCTGATGGGCACCGACGAAATGAAAAAGCTGATCCAGACGAAAGCCAAGATGGAGGATATCCGGAACCAGGCCATCAAGGACGGCATGACCACCTTGAAACAGGACGGCATCGCAAAGATCCTGATGGGCAAGGTGGACCTGCTTCAGGTGCGCAAGGTCTGCATCAAATAAAAATCGCTGCGCGATTTTTATTTGAATGAACGGGCGGGGTTTCCCCGCCCGATTTGTTTATACCGCAGGGGGCATCCGAACAGGTGGGGGCAGCGGCGGGAAAGAGGGCAAATTTTAGACCATAAAATTAAAAAAATATGGGCCTATGCACAATTATAAGGTTGATATGAGGGCTGTGGGGGGATCTTCCCGGAAGCCGTGAAAAACTCGGAGCCAAGTGGCCGTAGAACCGAACAGGGACTTGATTTCGGAAAACAGGTTGAAGGCTGCCGGGCCACTGTCCAAATTTGATGAAATCGTATAAAGCCGGAAAGGCTCCCTCTCCCTTGATGGGAGAGGGTTGGGGTGAGGGTGAATAGAAAAGGATTCCAGCCTTTTATACCCCCTCCCCTTTATCCCCTCCCACCAGGGGAGGGGAAATTCGGACTTTTTACGAAGCATTCAAATTTGCAGGGCATCCATCGCTGTTCGGTTCAACGGCCACTAAACTCCTCAAACAGTTTCCCGACCTCCGGGAAGATCCCCCCACAGCCCTGACTGCAGCCTTAAACTGGTGCATAATCCCGAAAAAATATCATATAACCAGTTGATTTCATAATAATGATAAAATAAAATTTCAGCTTCCCAGCTTCCCAGCTTCCCAGCTTCCCAGCTTCCCAGCTTCCCAGCTTCCCAGCTTCCCAGCAGACCCGCAGCGCCCCATGCCCTATGCGATTTTCCCCGTGCGCTTTTGCTCAGCAGCTCAACAGCTGGATTCAAGGTTCAAAGTTGATGAAATCGTAAAAAGTACCCGAAGCGTCATGCCGGACCCCGGATCAAGTCCGGGGCAAGCTTTTTTGATCCGGCATCCAGATGTGTACGAAATCACTGGATTCCCGCTTTCGCGGGAATGACGGAAAAAGGAATATTCGGCCTTTTTACGAGCCCATCAATTTTGAATCTGGAACCTGAAACCCTGAATCAATAAATGCGCGTTAGCGGATTTATTGATCTTGACTCAACCTGAATGATGGCATAAATTGTCGTCAAATTGAAATCAAATAGTGATATCGATTCCCGGAGGGATGTATGAAGGCGGTCACCATACGAGGCGTTGATCCGGAAGTTGCCGAAAAGCTCAAAACCAAAGCGGCCGAGCAGGGGAAAAGCGTCAATCAGCTCACCCTTGACATCCTCAAGGAAAGCCTCGGATTCAAGAAGAAAAAAAAGTATTCGATGGAATACGAAGACCTGGACGACCTGTTCGGCCGGTGGAGCGAGGAGGAATTCAAGCAGATCCAGGACAAAATCGATGGTGAGCGGCAAGTCGATCCGGAACTCTGGAAATGAACAAGGTTCTGATCGACACGAATATCTATTCCCTGGCCATGAAAGGAGAAAGCGTTGTCGTCGAGGCGTTGAGGAAAATCGACCGGATCGGCTTTTCGGCGATCAGCATCGGGGAACTGTATTCCGGTTTTAAAGGCGGCAGCCGGGAAGCGGCCAACCGGGAGGAGCTTCACCTGTTCCTGGATTCTCCAAGGGTTGCGGTTCATCCGGTCGACGAAGAGACCGCCGATTTTTACGCATCGATATTGGCCGACCTGAAGGCGGCGGAAACCCCCATCCCCACCAACGACATATGGTTTGCAGCATCGGCCTTTCAGCATGGCTACACCGTTTTTTCACATGATGCACATTTCGAACTGGTGCCGGGGCTGGTGAAATTCTCTGGATAGTGCGATGGCAGGCTGGGATCCGTCTTCGTCACGCCATGGCGTGGCTACGCCTGACAAGAGCTGGGAGGCATAAGTAGAATTTAGAATTTAGAAAGTAGAATTTTAAAAAAGTACAGAGGTCAGAGGTCAGCAGGGAAGGACCAGATGTCAGAAGTCAGATGTCAGATGTCAGAAAGCCAGAAAGACAGCAAACCGACAGGCCTGATCTCTGACATCCGACATCCGACATCCGGTTCTTATCTGACATCCGACATCTGACATCTGGTTCTTGAACCTTGAACGCCGCGGCTTGTCCGGCGTAGTTGCTCCTTAACGAAGACGGAAGCGGCATGCCTGGAACGTTGAACGTTGAACCTTGAACCCATCATTACCGACCTTTTGGACGAAATCCGCGGCACGATCCGGTATATGGCCGATTCCGGGGTGACCGGCTTCGAATGCCGTCCGGAAACCCTCGAAACCATCGCCAAATGGAATCAGCCGCCTGTCCCGCCTGTCCTGCCTGTCCTGCCTGCCCTGAGCGGAGTCGAAGGGATCGGAGTCGAAGGGAGCGCAGCCGAAGGGAGCGAAGCCGAGGGAAGCGAGGCCGCAAAAAAGGCGTCCGGGCAACGAGCCGAAGACAGCCGCGTCGAAGAACCTGTCCGGTCCTCTGAAACCCTGGAGGAGATCCGGGCTGACCTGGGCGACTGCACCCGCTGCCGGTTGTGTGAAAACAGAAAGAATATCGTCTTTGGCGAGGGAAGTCCTCAAGCGAGGCTGCTTTTCGTGGGCGAGGGGCCCGGAGGGGATGAAGACGTCCAGGCAAGGCCCTTCGTGGGCGCCGCAGGGCAGCTTCTGACGAAAATCATCGGCGCCATGGGGCTGACCCGGGAAGAGGTCTACATCGCCAACATCATCAAGTGCCGGCCGCCGAACAACCGAAACCCCCAGCCCGACGAGATCGAAACCTGCTTTCCTTTTCTCCGGCGCCAGATCGATGCCATCGGGCCGGAAGTCATCTGCGCCCTGGGCAAGTTCGCGGCCCAGACCCTGCTGCAGACAGACGCACCGATATCCCGGCTCCGCGGCCGATTCATTGACTACCGGGGCATTCCCGTGATGCCGACCTTTCATCCGGCCTACCTGCTTCGAAACGAGGCAAGCAAACGCGATACCTGGCAGGATGTCAAAAAGATCATGGGGCGGCTGGGACTGCCCTTGCGTAAAACTGGTATTAGACGGTAGAGTGAAGACGGATTGATAAGCAGTTGGTTTTAGGCAAGGGGCCCATGGGGCATGAAATCCGAATTTGTCGCTTCAATATTGTCTCTCATTCTGATCCTTCTGCTGCTGGCTGTGCCCGCAAAGCCGGCGTCAGCGATCGCAGGCGGTGACATCTACATCGTCAAGGTGGCCGACGCCATCGGACCGGGAGTGGCCCAGTACGTGGCCAACGGGCTGGAGACGGCGGCCGACAAGGGCGCCGCCTGCGTGGTCATCGAACTCGACACCCCCGGCGGGCTGGCCGAATCGATGCGGGAGATCGTCCAGGCGATCTACCGCTCTCCGGTTCCGGTGGTGGTCTATGTTTCTCCCAGCGGGGCCAGGGCGGCGTCTGCCGGGGTGATGATCACCCTGGCGGCGGACATCGCGGTCATGGCGCCGGGGACCAATATCGGCGCAGCCCACCCGGTGGGCGCCGGGGGCAAGGAAATCAGCGACACCATGGCGGAAAAAGTCACCAACGACATGGTGGCTTTTGTCAAAAGCATCGCCGAACGCCGCGGGAGAAACGGGGAATGGGCCGAAAAGGCGGTCCGGGAGAGCGTGTCGGCCACCGAAACCGAGGCGCTGGAAAAAAACATCGTCGACTTGGTGGCCGAAGACATCGATTCGCTGCTGGAGCAAATCGACGGCCGGACCATCCAGGGCAAGGGAACGCTCGACCTTTCCGGCGCCCGGAAGATCGCGCTCGAAGAAACCCTGAGAGACAAGATCCTGAAAACCCTCAGCGATCCGAACATCGCCTACATCCTGATGATGATCGGCCTTGCCGGCCTGTATTTCGAGCTGTCCAATCCGGGTGCGATCTTCCCGGGGGTGATCGGCGGCATCTCCCTGATCCTGGCGTTTTTTGCCTTTCAAACCCTGCCGGTGAACTACGCCGGCCTGATGCTGATCCTGCTGGCCATCGTTTTTTTCATCATGGAGATGAAGATCGCCAGCTTTGGCCTGCTCAGCGTGGCCGGGGTGATTTCCCTGGCCCTGGGCTCCTTGATGCTGTTCAAGCAGGGCGGGCCGCATATGCGCCTGGCGTGGAACGTCTTTTTGCCGACCATCATCCTGGTCTCCGGGTTTTTCGTCGCCGTGGCCACGATGGTCTTCCGGGCCCAGGTGTCCAAAACCCACACCGGCCTCGACGGCCTCATCGGCGAGATCGGCCAAGTCCGCCAGGACATCGATCCGGAAGGAAAGGTGTTCGTCCACGGAGAGCTCTGGAAAGCCACGGCGGATGAGGCGATTCGCACCGGTACAAAGGTCAAGGTGGTGGAAGCGGAAGGACTGATTTTGAAGGTAGAGAGCTGCTAAGAAGGAACGGATGTCGGATGTCGGATGTCCGATGTCAGGAACTGCCAGATGTCAGATGTCGGATGTCAGATGTCAGAAAGGCTAAAGACTTCATAAAGGAATCTTGTTTGGAGTTTGGTGCTTGGAATTTGGATATTGTCCTTCGAGGTTGCTCAGGATGGTGAGCTTGTCGAACCATTTGGTTTTTGGTGCTTGAGATTTGGTCATTTCTTTTAAATCTTGAACCATGAACGCCTCGCCAGCGGCAGGACTGTCGTCTGTCATCTTGTTTTTCGACTTCTGCCTGCCCGGTGAAGCCGAAGGCGACCTGTGGGGCGACTTGTCCGGCGTAGCTGAAAGCGAAGACGGAAGCTCGAAGAGCGAAGACTCAAGACGGGATATCTGACTTCTGGTCTTTCCCTGCTGACATCCGACATCTGACATCTGGTGTCCTTAGTAGCAGCGCGATACACTGAAACTAACGGTTCAACCAAGAAATCCGAGGTAACCCATGTACACCCTTATTGCCATCGTCGTACTGGTCGTGCTGTTTCTGGCATCGGCCATCCGGATCCTGAACGAATACGAACGGGGGGTCATTTTCCGTCTGGGACGGGTCATCAAGGCCAAGGGGCCGGGGTTGATCATCCTCATTCCGATCGTGGACAAGATGGTCAAGGTAAGCTTGCGCCTGGTCGCCATGGACGTCGATCCCCAGGATGTGATCACCCGGGACAACGTCTCGGTCAAGGTCAACGCCGTGATCTACTTCCGGGTGATCGACCCGATCAAGTCCATCATCGAGGTGGAAAACTACGGATACGCCATGTCCCAGCTCGCCCAGACCACCCTGCGCAGCACCTGCGGCGGGGCCGAGCTCGACGAGCTGCTGGCCGAGCGGGAAAAGGTCAACACCTACCTTCAGGAAATCCTCGACTCCCAGACCGACCCCTGGGGAATCAAGGTCTCCGCGGTGGAGCTGAAGCACATCGACCTGCCCAATGAGATGCAGCGGGCCATGGCCCGGCAGGCCGAAGCCGAGCGGGAGCGGCGTGCCAAGGTGATCAACGCCGAGGGCGAATTCCAGGCATCCACCCGGCTGGCCGAGGCGGCCGGAATCATGCAGGACCGGCCCATGGCGTTGCAGCTTCGCTACCTGCAGACCATGAGGGAGATGGCGGCGGAAAACAACAACATGACCCTGTTTCCGGTGCCCTTAGACCTGTTCGGCCCCCTGATGAAGCTGGTGAACAAGATGGTGGAGGAAAGATCCTGAGGGGCGTGAAAAGCGCATAGGGCATAGCGCATGGAGCATAGGGCAAAGCGCGCGGGGCATGGGGCTGCGCGCCCGCTGGGATCCGCCTTCGGGCTTCGCTCTATGAGCTACGACCCCACAGGTCGCCTTCGGCTTCGCCGCGACAGGTGCTGGGAGGCGTGGGTAGAATTTAGAAATTAGAAATTAGAATTTTTAAACAGACAGAGGACTGAGGACAGACGACCCGGCTTCGTTAAAGAACAACTACGCCGGACAGGGTGCCGGAGCAAATGGAGGGCAGAATAAATCTCAAGCACCAAGCACCAATTACCAAACAATATCCAAATCCCAATATCCAAACAAAGGCAAAAACCTTTCTAAAGGTTTTTGTTTGGAATTTGGTGCCTGAAAATTGGTCATTGTCCTTCGACGTTGCTCAGGATGGTGAGCTTGCCTGCAGTGAGCTTGTCGAACCTGTCGAACCATTTGAGATTTGGTGCTTGAGATTTGAACATTTTTTGAATCTGGAACCTGGAACTTTGAACCCTGAACCCATGAACCTTTGAACCTTGAACTTTGATGAAATCGTAAAAAGTGCCCGAAGCGTCATTCCGGGCTTGACCCGGAATCCAGAACTTATCGAAATCACTGGATTCCCGCTTTCGCGGGAATGACGAAAAAAGAGAATTTCGGACTTTTTACGAAACCATCAACTTTGAACCTTGAACCCCTGAACTCTGAACCTCTGAACCCTGAATTCCGTGTTGCGGCAAAATTGACAGTTGCGGTACCTTGCGCTATCTTTACGGTAAAGAAGTAAAGGGGTAAGGCGTATGAAGTCAAGCAGGGTTTCCTCAAAGGGACAGGTCACGATTCCTGTGGAGGTTCGAAAGACCCTGGGCATAGAACCGGGGGACCTGATCGCCTATGAGATGGACGGTGAAGTGGTGAAGCTGAAAAAGCTGGAACCGTTCGATGCCGCCTTTCACTCGGCGATTTCTGAAACCCTCCAGGAATGGAACAGCGACGAGGACGAAGAGGCTTTCGGTGATCTGTAGCCGTTTCGATGTGGCGGTGGTGCCTTTTCCTTTTACGGATATGCCGGCGGCCAAGAGGCGTCCGGCACTGGTCTTGACCCGGGAGGAGTTCAATCGTCACGGCTATTCGATCATGGCGATGATCACCACGAAACGTCGGTCCCCGTGGCCCGGTGATACATCCATCGAATCGTACCAACGTGCCGGGCTGAAAGTGCCCTGCATTGTTCGATTAAAGCTTTTCACCCTGGACAACCGGCTGATCCGAAAAATCCTGGGCAGCCTGTCGAAAACCGACGCCGACGCGGTGGAATCCCATCTGCAGGTATTTCTTGGTAACTCCTAAGAGCGCTCCTGGCTTCACTTTCAGCGCGTTCCAGATTCAAGGCTCAAGATTCGCAACAACTGAATGCGACAGGGAAGAAAAATTCCAAATCCCAAGCACCAAATTCCAAACAAGCACCAGGCACCAAATCACAAAGTCCAAACAAGGGCATAAGCGCTCTAAAGTTCTTTATGTTTTTAACTTTGAACTTGGAACTTTGAACCTGGAACCCCGCGCAGCGGCTAAGCCATTGACAAACCCGCCCATCTACCTTATTCAAATAACTTTATTTTTAGGCGCGCTTTACAAGCTGGGAAGCTGGGATGCCAGGAAGCTGGAAGGCTTGGAGTCCGGGACGCTGGGATGCTCGGATGCTAAAAGAACATAAGCAGGAACAAAAAATTTCTGCGGGTTTTTGGTTAAGCCTCCCGGCATTTAAGCCTTTTAGCTTCCCAGCGGCGCGCAGCGCCTGGCCTTCCAGCATATGAATAGATAAATAGAAGCTTTGAAGAAAACCATTAAAACCGACAAGGAGCAACTCACGATGGGTGGAAAGAAAAAAGAGGTCAAGGAAAAACCTCTGGAGAAGATGACCGCAAAAGAGCTTCGGGAAATTGCCATGGACATTCCCGACATCACGGGCGCCCACGGCATGAACAAGGCCGAGTTGATCAAGGAGATCAAAGAAACCCGCGGCATCGAGGACGCTGCCGGCAGCCGGAAGAAAAAGGGCGACGTGCGGGAAATCAAAAAGAAGATTCGAGAGCTTCGGGCAAAGCGGGAAGAGGCGCTCGAGGCAGAGGACAGCAAGACGGCCCAGATCCTTCGGCGGAAGATCAGCCGGCTCAAGAAGAAGACCAGGCAGGCAGCCTA
>JAIPEL010000019.1 GCA_021737185.1 Desulfobacterales bacterium
GCACCGCCGCCAGTCCTCCCGGAAGCCACCCCACGAGGGCGTTGACCAGATCGGTGGTTCGGCGGCTGGTGCCGCGGGGTTCCATGATGACCCCGGTAAACATAAACAGCGGCACCGCCATCAGATGAAAGGAATCGACGCCCCCGAACATCCGCTGGGCGATCATCATCAGGGGAAAGTCGCCCTGGACCAGGATGGCCAGGGCCGAGGCAACGCCGATGGCCACCGCGATGGGCGTGTGAATCAAAAAGAGAAGCACGAGGGATATGAGAAGGATTTCAGCGGTCACCGGCGGGTTCCGACAGCTCCTTGATCGTCAGCGCCAGCCCATGAAGCAGGCAGATGCCGCCGCTGACGGGGATCACGCTCATCACGATCCATTTGGGCAGATTCAGGGCGGGGGAGATCTGCATCCGGATGAAATGGGAAAACAGCGCCCCGTACACCACCATGACCGCAAAAAAGCCCATGCAGACCAGATGAACGAAGACCGCACAGCCGCGGCGGAGTCGACCGGACATCCGGACGGTCAGGACATCGACGCCTGGATGCATCCCGCGGCGATAGGCGACCGTGGCACCGAGAAACGTCAGCCATACGAGGAAAAACCGCGCCAGCTCTTCGGACCAGAAAAGGGACTGGTTCAGCCCGTAGCGAAACAGCACCTGCAGCGCGACCACCAGGGCCATGGAAAAGCCGAAAACAAAGAGCAGGTGCCGGACTGCGCGATCGACCAGGGCGCTTGCAGATTCAATGCGGTTCATCTCGTTTCTGCCAGAATCCGCTCCAGCAGGTCTTTGACCCTGGGATCCCGGTAGATCTCCATGTCCTTCAGGCCCGCCACCTTGGCGCGAAAGGCGTCGATGTCCGGATCCTCTACGACCTGCATCCCCTTTTCTTTCAGAAGCGCCAGACGCGCCGCGTTCTTTTCCCGGTTGTCCCGGCGCTGGAAGAGAGCCGCCTCCAAGATGGTGTCCCCGATACGCTTTTGGGTGGTCGGCGCCAGCGTCATCCACCACGCCAGAGACGCCACAGTGATGTGCGGCGAGTACACGTGGCGGGTCAGCGTCATGTACTTTTGAATTTCGTAGAACTTGTAGGCCTCCATGACCCAGAGCGGATTTTCCTGGCCGTCGATGACCCCCTGCTCCAGCTCGGTGTAGATGGGCCAGGGCATCGGGGTGGGGTTCGCCCCGAGCTGCTGCCATATCGCCTTGTGCAGGGCCGACGCCATCACCCGGATCTTGAGTCCTTCGACGTCCTGCGGCGTCCGGACCGGGCGCCGGTTGTTGGTCAGATTCCGGAATCCGTTTTCCGAGAAGCACAATCCCTTGAATCCGACCCCTTCGAGGCTTTTCAGAACTTCAGCCCCCAGCGGGCCGTCTAAAATTGCGTCGGCCTGGGCATGGTCCCGAAATAAAAAGGGGAAGTTCACCACCCGTACGATCGGATCGAAGGTGTCGAACGGACCGGCGGTGATGATGCCCATCTGCACCGTGTTCATCTGGATCTGCTGGAGAATTTCGGTTTCGTTGCCGATCGATTTGGAGTGATAGATCCGGACCCGGATCTCACCGTTTGAGCGGGCTTCGATGAGGTCCTTGAATTTTTCAGCCGCGATGTTCTGGGCGGAGCCGGGTTTGGTGACGACGCCGAGCTTGATCGTCAGCTCCGCCGCAGCGGGAGAAGAAAAAATCGACAACAGCAGCAGCGACAGCAGCAGAAAACGAAACATGGAAAACCTCCTTGGGCGGCACGGGGCCTTGGATCACAGCATCCGGCCCGGCGATTGTCTCAAACGGCCTCCGATCCCGGCCAGACGGGCGCCAGGGGCGCCCGCCTGCCTGGTCCGGCCGGAAACCGTCCTTCTGCATAGCCGAAATTTCGGCTAAAATAAACAATGGATTGGACTCTTGTGCGACTCCGCTGTTGACTATTTCCCGCTTGCCGGGTAATGAAATGAGTTTATTTTTGCAGAGTTGCAGGAAGGTTTTCCTGCAGCGCTTCCAAAGAAAGCCGCACAGCCATGATTCAGTTGATTCGGGGATTCAAGGACATCCTTCCAGGTGAAGTCGAGCTCTGGCAGCATATCGAACACAGAGCCGCCGAGCTGCTGGAAGACTACGGCTTTCGGGAAATCCGGATTCCGATCATGGAAAGGACCGAACTGTTTTCCCGAAGCATCGGCGATGCCACGGACATCGTTGAAAAGGAAATGTACACCTTTCCCGATCGGAAAGGGGAGCTGATCACGCTTCGTCCGGAAGCCACGGCATCGGTGGTGCGGGCCTACATCCAGCACAAGATGCACGCGGCGGACCCGGTTCGAAAATTCTACACCGTCGGCCCTATGTTCCGGCGCGAGCGCCCCCAAAAGGGCCGCTACCGGCAGTTTTACCAGATCAACGCGGAAATCTTCGGCGTCGCATCGCCCCTGGCCGACGTTCAGCTCATCGTACTGCTCGACACCCTCTTTGAAAGGCTCGAGGTGCCGGATGTCCGGGCGCACATCAACTCCCTGGGCTGCCCGGATTGCCGGCCCCGTTACCGTGAGGCCCTGGTGAGCTACCTGCGCACAGTCGAAGACGTGCTATGTGCAGACTGCCGGCGGAGAATGACGACCAACCCGCTCCGGGTGCTCGACTGCAAAGTGCCCGACTGCCGGCAGGCCATGACCGGCGCGCCGATTCTTGCCGATTATCTGTGCGATGCCTGCAGGAAGGACTTCGAAACGGTCAAAAAGCAGCTCGAAAAGCTCGGTATCAACTACGAAATCGACGGACGCCTCGTCCGGGGGCTCGACTATTACACCCGGACCACCTTCGAGATGCAGACCGGCGCATTGGGGGCCCAAAGCGCAGTGGCCGGCGGCGGCCGCTACGACGGTCTGGTTAAGATGCTCGGCGGCCCGGCCATCCCCGCCACCGGCTTTGCCGTCGGCTTCGACCGGCTGGCCGAAGTCTGCGGGCTTTCCGCCGAGCGTTTCGTCCGGAAGCCGGCTTTGTTCATCGCGGCCCTGGGCGCGCCGAGCCAGGAAATTGCCTTTGAATGGATCTGCCGGCTGGGCGCTGCGGGCATCGAAGCGGAAATGGACTTCGAGGATCGAAGCCTCAAAAGCCAGATGAAGCGGGCAGACCGCCTCGGCGCCGACTACGTTCTGATGCTGGGAGAGCAGGAGCTTTCCCGGGGGGTGGCGCTGCTTCGAAACATGCGCACCCGCGACCAGGAAGAGATACCGATAAAAGCGATCGTCGCGGGATTGATCCACCGCCTGCAACCGTAGCAAGGAGACCTCGTTTTGAGCGACAAACTCGAAGAAATGCGAAGAACACACCACTGCTGCATACTGGGCTCAAGCGACGTCGGAAAAGAGGTCGTTCTCATGGGCTGGGTCCAGCGCCGGCGGGACCACGGCGGGGTTATTTTCGTGGATCTCCGGGACCGCCGGGGCATCACCCAGGTGGTGTTCAATCCGCTCGTAGACGAAGCGGTCCACGAAAAGGCCCACGGGATTCGAAACGAATTCGTGCTCGGCGTAAGGGGCCGGGTCGATCACCGTCCCGAAGGGATGACCAATCCGAACCTGGTCACCGGAGAAATCGAGGTGATGGTCACCGAGCTGAAAATCTTCAACGAGGCCAAGACTCCTCCGTTTCTGATCGAAGACGACATCGAGGTCTCCGAGACCGTTCGCCTCGCCCACCGGCACATCGATCTTCGCCGGCCCGCGATCCAGGCAAACCTCTTGCGCCGCCACCAGGCCGCCCAAACGGTCCGTAAATACCTCAACAACCTGGACTTCATCGAGGCCGAGACCCCGGTGCTCACCCGAAGCACGCCGGAAGGCGCCCGGGACTATCTGGTGCCGAGCCGGGTCAACCCGGGCATGTTCTATGCCCTGCCCCAGTCGCCCCAGCTCTTCAAGCAGCTTCTGATGATCGCCGGACTCGACCGCTACTACCAGATCGTCAAGTGCTTCCGGGACGAGGATCTCCGGGCGGACCGCCAGCCGGAGTTTACCCAGATCGACCTGGAGATGTCCTTCGTGGGCGAAGAAGATGTGATGGCCGTGGCCGAAGGCATGATGCAGTCGCTGTTTTCGAACATTCTGGATCTGGAATTGAACACTCCGTTTGACCGGCTGACCTATGCCGAGGCGGTCGGACGCTACGGGCTCGACAAACCCGACGTCCGCTTCGGCCTGGAGCTGGCCGACGTGTCGGACATCGTAGCCGCATCAGGGTTCAAGGTGTTTTCCGGCGCGGTCGAAAAAGGCGGGGTGGTCAAGGCCCTCAACGCCAAGGGATGCATCGATTTTTCCCGAAAAGAGATCGACGATCTGACCGCACTGACCGCCGTCTATCGGGCCAAGGGCCTGGCCTGGATCAAGGTGCGCGAAGACGCCTGGCAGTCGCCCATCGCCAAGTTTTTCACCGACGAGGAAAAGACGGCTCTGGCCGGCCGGATCGACATGGCCCCCGGAGACCTGGTGTTTTTCGTGGCCGACGCCCCCGGCGTTGCCAACGAGGCATTAGGCCACCTGCGAAACCACCTCGGCAGCCGTCTCGGGCACATCGACGAAAACGAGTTTCGCTTCGTGTGGGTGACCGAATTTCCGCTCCTCGAATACGACGAATCCGAAAAACGCTACCAGGCCCTGCATCATCCTTTTACCGCGCCGCTGGAAGAAGACTACGACCGGCTCGAGAAAGACCCGCTTTCGGTCCGTTCCCGGGCTTACGACCTGGTCCTCAACGGCTCGGAGATCGGGGGAGGAAGCATCCGAATCCACCAGCGGGAGCTCCAGGAACGGGTGCTCTCTGCCCTTGGCATATCGGCCGAAGTCGCCGAGGAAAAGTTCGGGTTTCTCCTGTCGGCCCTGGAATCCGGGGCCCCGCCCCACGGCGGCATCGCCTTCGGATTCGACCGGCTGGTGGCCCTGTTGTGCGGCCAGCGCTCAATCCGGGAGGTCATCGCGTTTCCCAAGACCCAGAAGGCGGCTTGCCTGCTTACCGGGGCCCCGTCTGCCGCGACCAAGGCCCAGTTGGAAGAGCTGAGCCTGCGGATGATGCTGTAATAAGATCGACCCCCCGCAGATATCGGGAAATAAAAGCCCTGTCCGCATCCGCGGACAGGGCTTTTTCTTTTTCATCGTTCGACGGTATCTATCTGTGCTTTTTCACAATCGGCTTTGCTTCCAGACCGTCTAAAATCTCCAGCAAACGGCGCTTGCGGAAGTGCTCTTGCCGCAGCGCATCCAAGTAACGTTCCCACTCAACAGCCTTTTTCTGTTCATGCATGACCCGTGCGGCTTTTCTCAGGTATGTCGCCGCCTTCTGGTAGGCCTTGGGCTTGACCTCTGCAATCAGCCGCTCGGCCATGGCCTTCCAGATGGCCGCCGCCCGGTCCGGTGCGTACGATTGAACGGCGGCTGCAACGTCGTCGGCACTTACATCATACCAGCCGAAACGATCTTCGGTGCGCTGGTCGTACCATTTCAGCACCTCGTCCGGCTTTTTTTCAAGGATCGCGATGGCAACCCGTTTTTCGACCATGGGAAACGATCTGCGCCGGTCCGGTTGGGGACGGTCCAGCCCGGATTCCGGTAGGGGCCAGCCCTTCCGGTTCCAAGGCTGGTTGCCGGTTTCAAGGTAGCCAAGCAGATATCCGCGCACCTCCGGCCATGCCTTGATCTTGTCGGCCGCTTTTTTGCAGTCCAAAAACGCCTGCTGGGACGGGGCGCGCACAAAATCCTCGGCCTGTATAGCGGCCACAACCGGCCATTTTTTTCGGCGGGTATGA
Organism: Desulfobacterales bacterium; assembly: GCA_021737185.1. Lineage (GTDB taxonomy): Bacteria > Desulfobacterota > Desulfobacteria > Desulfobacterales > CAFBRK01 > JAIPEL01. The sequence continues at coordinate 5,803 of JAIPEL010000019.1, forward strand.
ATTTCGAGAAATCTCTTTCGCAGCATCGAGGCGATCCCGGGCCATTTGCTCTCCGTGGCCCGAATTCCTTTGTGAATCCATGATTCAGCCTCTTCATACCTTTTGGCTGAGATCAGCCAATCGACCAGCCTGACGTAGCTTCCTGTTTTTCGAGCCTCTCTTTCGCACAACGGAATGATCTCCTCATCGCGGCCGGAATGCGCCAAAGCGTGGACAGCCCAGTCGCTGAGCCGGTCGCGCTCGTACCTGAAGTCATACGAGTCGCCGCCCTTGGCTCTTTTGTTTTTTTCCAGGCGGCTTAGCAGTTGATCCGCTACTTCGTGCCATGCGGATTCAGGATGCTCCCTGAGAAGATATTCAACAAAAACATCATACAGATCGTACGGATCATCGAGCACGGCATCCAACGCCCAGACCAGCTTGTCTGCAGCAGGGAGCGAAGACCGGTCCAACCCCCTGGCGATCAGCGGCATGCAGACGGCAATCTCCATGGCCGTCTCGCCTTCGTCGTGGCTTTCTTCCACTTGGCAGGTGCCGGAAATCAAAAGCTCGCGTCCCAGTTCCAACACCTCATCGGCGTGGCCCGCCTTGAGCAGAATGTCGATTTTCTTTCGAACCCCTGAGTAATCGGGGGTATAGCCTTCTCCGTCCCAGTAATTCTGCCATCCGGGTTCTTCGGCCGTGTCCCGGATCTCCCGGCGCAGACTGGCCATCAGCTTTGGGACATTTCCCGAATCCAAATGTTGTCGATCTCTCAGATCCTGGGCGACCTCCGGATGCTGATCCGCAATGTCACGGAGCAATTCGACAAGCTGGGCCTTTGTTTTCCCTTTCAGAAAGGTTTCGATTTGCTGGAGGCGATCTTCGGCCAGGCCATCTGAATCGTCGAGTAGTTCATCATCTGCTTCTTCATCCGCCAATAACGTCAATCGATCGTCGTCCGCAGCGGCCTTGGAAACCCGCTGCCCGTTTTCCACCCGCTTCAGGTATTCGAGCACTGCAGCCACCGCATGCTTGCAGTCGAATTCATAAGGGCAGGTGCAGTGCGACGTCGGCAGCCCGCCCGGATTCAAAACGACGTGGGTGGCATATCGCCTGGAACCGTCGACCCACGCAAGGAGACCGCCGTCTTGTTCCAAAGAAAGATCGGAAACCCTTCCTTGCCTCTGGTAGTTTCTGCCCCGGCCGACGATTCTTTCACCGGCCCAGTCGTTGAGATCGTCCCAGGACAAGACGGTCCATTTATCAGGCTGTTTTTTTCTGAAAACCATGAGGAGACCACCCGACGGGTAGAGTTATGGATGTGCTTGTCAGAATCGCTTACAGTCCTTCTGAAATTGGTTTTCGAGATTGACCCAGAAATGTTCCGGGCGGCCGAAAACCTGCGATAGCTTGCGCGCAGTATCCGACTTTATGGGTGCTTTGCCTTTAATAATTGCATCGACGATTTTACCGGCAAGCCCTGTTCTTGCGGCCAGCCGTTCCGGGGTTATCGCGAAGGAATCAAGATAGTCCGCCAGCACCTCACCAGGAGTTGTCAGAGTATCCGGAGCGTATTGGTTCGACATGGTTCCGCCCACTCATAGAGATTGACTTTTTAGCGCTATAATCAATTTTTGCCAGCCAATGGTTAAAAACTCGTAGTAATTGAATTCATTAATTATTTAAACTCATCCTTTATCCGCCGGTATTGATCCGGATATTTTCGTTCGAGATGATCGACAATTGCTTTGGATTTCACCTGTCGTATAAATTCATCCATCGTGAGATCAAGGGCTCTGGTGCACTGGGAACTGACCGTGTTGTATCGGACATCCAGTTTTTGAGCGATTTTGTGGAAAGCTTCCTTATGATCCAGACCACTCCACATCAAGCGAATAACGGGAATCAGGTAGTCCTCCAGATTGCTGTAACCCTTGCTTCCGAGGGGCTTCTCGTAGTTGGAAGGCTTGCGGTGCGACATACCACCGGTCTTGGGATTCACAATTCGTTTTCTTCTCTGCCCAAGGGGGGGCGTTTCACGCTGAAGCAGACCACCGATACGCTCTTGAATCTTGCCGTGAAGGGCAATGCGTCCTTGATGAAGTTCGTATTTCGAAAAAAGTTTTAGTTTTAATTCGCTGAGTTCTGATCGGACAGGAACGCCTTGCCTTTTCATACGCGCAATTGAGTTTTCAATCGCTTTAACCTGTTCAAAGGAAACCGCTTTCTTTGCATCAGCGATGTCTTTTTGCAAACGCTGGATGATTTCCGCCAGTTTGGCAACAAGTTCATTGACCTGCTTTTCAAGATCATCCAGTTGGTCCATGGTGGGCTTCCTCTATATGCAACATTTAGTAGTTTTTATAAAATGCCTCCGCCGTGAATTTCACAAATTCCTCTGTCTTTTCCGGGCTGCGGGCCACCACCTGCCAGGGTTCCAGGCGCGCGATTTCGGTTTGCAAGTCTTTTGCGGTTTTATTGCTGCAACCCAGGATATCCTGGACCGAAGCTGCCGAAACTCCTTCGCATTGAAAGATGAAGGCAAACTCCAACAGTTCCTGAAAATTGAAAAACTTCTGCTGGTAATCGTTGGGGGACTGGCTGGCAAAGAACACCACGATGCCCTTGGAGCGCCCCTCGCGAATGATGCGCTGCAGAAAGATGTTGCGCTGGCTCAGGTAGTTGTGGGCTTCGTCGATGACCAGAATGGATCGAATGGTGCGGCGCCCGTCCCGGACCGGGCTGTCGGGCAACAGCGCCATTTCCTTGTAGAGCCGCTCGATCACCAGGTAAGCCACCAATTCCTTTAATACCGGCATTGCATGCACATCGATCAGCAATGTTCGATTGGATAGCCGATCGATGGGGGCCACATCACTTCCATGCCGCCAGAACAGATCGAAATCCGATAGGTCGCGCAGCACTTCGATGAGGCTGTCGTCTTTCTTGTTATCCGCTTCGTACATTGCCGCCACCATGCGGTAAACATCGTGGAAATCCGGGTAAGGGGCGCCAGAATCAGCCCTTTGTGCATAGGCGGCACGGATCGCCTCGGTCAACGCGCCCTTTTGTACCACTCCCAGTTTGCTGTTGATGGAGGCGAAGCTTTCGGCCTTTTCACGGGCTGACACATTGACCGTCTGCTCATCGTACGCTGGCAGGATAAAAGGGTTGATGGGCAGGCTCTCTCCGCCCTGGAGCAGCCGGGAGGGATGGACCTTGGCGGCTTCAATAAATCGCTCATTGTCCACCACATCGCCCTTGTAATCGAAATAGATGAAATTGGTTTGATAATTGGACTGCTGGCGGATATCGGTCAGGATTTTCAATACGAACTGGGTTTTCCCCGTACCCGGTTTGCCCATGATGGCCAGGTGCGAGTTGGCATGCTTGGCGGTATTGTTGAGTCCCATGATCATTTCATGCTGCTGCAACAGGGTCCGGCCGATGAAAATATCCAGCCCATGCCCAGCGGTTTCCCGACGTCCGCCGAACTCCACATCGTCCACCAGACGCGTCAGCAAACTGTCCGCATCCCGGCCACATTCCTGATACATGCGGCCCAGCAGCTCGGCCCCACTGTCGATATGGCTTTTCACGATGGAGCGGTTGGAAAAAAACCCGTCTTCATCGATGTCGCGTCTGCGGTAGACGTGGCAGATCAGCGTCCGCATGAAAATTTCGTCTTCGCCTACAAAGGTGGGGCGCTTCATCTCCGCGCCGGTGAAACTGGCGCTCTGAGCAACATCCGGCCCTTCCTTGGCCAGGGAGAGGGCAAAAGCCATGCGGGCCAGGGTCGCCTTTTCCAGCTTGGTTTCAAACCTAAGAGCGCTGAGCACCTCATCCGCCTCATTGGATGTGTACAGTCGGTCGGCCATGGTCTAATTCTCCCAGAAGTATCCTTCCTGAAATGTCGTCAGTTCCCGTTGCTGGTCAAACACCAGGCTCCCGGCCCCGCTCAGACGGGTTTTGAGTGTCCGGTAGTAGTCCTTGTCGATCTCTGTGTCGGTGGACAATATGACCACCTGCTCCCCTGCATTGGGAAAGTAGTTGTTCACGATGTTGTCGCGGTGGGTGCTGTCCAGACGGGACAAGGGCGTGTCGATGACAATGGGCAGTTTCAGTTGACTGGTCTGGGCCAGGCCCCACAGAAGGGAGACGGCGAACACTTCTTTCTCTCCAGCGGAAAGCCCTGATTTTTTGATTTCATGGCCGTTGCGGTCGGAGATGCGTACCTCGTAGGTTTTGTCGTCGATGATGATATCCTTGATCAAGCCGCTGCGGCTGGAAAGCAGGCGATACATTTCAAAGGTCTTTTCTTGAAGAAAATGGACCTTGTTTTTGCGCAAGCGCACCATGAATTGATTGAGCACCCCGGCAATGGCGTCGCATTCCTGGAGAAACTCGGCTTTTTCCTTGGAGACGTGGTGTTTTTCGTAGAGTTTTTCAATTTCCATCTCAATGGATTGGATTCGCTGCTCAAGGGTCAGAATTTCCTCTTCCAGCAATCTCAATTGTTCGGTCTTGCGGCCGATCTGGGTGGAGCAGCCCTCCATTTCCGCCTGAAGTTGCTCGAAGAGTTCCTTTTCCGATTCGGACAGCAGACCGGTCTGGCTGAAACCCTCGAGCTTGCGAATCTGGGCGGCCAACTCCCGTTTTTCTTCCAGCAATGGTTTGAGCAGGAATACCTCCCCGTTTTCCAAAGATTCCATCTTGTTGAGCACCCGGGCCGCATCACGATCGGAAAGATCCAGAATCCGCGCCACCGCTCCTTGAGAATCGCCCTCCCTGAGCAGCCGGAAGATGCGCCGCTCCAGCTCCGCCATCTTTTCGGGTGACAGCGTCTCCCGGTAAATCGGCTCCGGCTCTTCTACCACCCGCACGATTCGTTTGGCCAGGGAGGCGGCGTTTTCCCTGATTGCCTCGCTGCCGGCGGATTCCCGTTCGGACTCGATTTGCTGCCGCATGGTCTCGAACAACCTGCCGGTGATGGCAAACGGCAGGGTCTTTTCGCAAAGCGCCCGGATTTCACTTTCCACCTGGGCCAGACGGTTGGCCGCCTGAACGCGTTTTTTTTCATTGGCGCGCATGGTCTCGCGCGTTTCCGGCTCGGCCTGAAAGGCGGCGGTAAAGCGCTGCCGGGCATCTTCGAGCTGCTGCTTGAATTCCGCCAGCTCCTGCTGCACGCGCTCGCGCTCTGTTTGCCGGCGGGTCAGCTTGCTGCGCTCTTTTTTCAACTCGCTTTGCTTGAAATCCAGATCTTCGTCGGATATTTCCACAAACCCCTTGCGCTCTTCATTCTTGATGTAGAGAATATCGGAGGCCAGACGGTTGATGTACTGAATGCCCAGGGCGGCTTCCAGGGAGGATTTCAGCCGCACCTCCGAGTGGTCGTCCGCGGCGATGGCCTGTATTTTTTCCCCATCGAAAAAGAAGAACTGGGTGATGCCCGGCGGGATCATGGAGCGGATAAAGTCCTGCCAGATCTCCTGGTTCTGCACCGAGACCCGCTTGCCGTCGCGCACCACCACCAGCCGCTCCGTCAGGTCCTTGGGTTTGGGATCGTCGGCCACCCCCGCGCTCCAGGAGCGCTTGACCACCAGCTCCGACAGGTCGTCCATCTCCATCACGAGCTCAAAAGAAACCAAGGCATTGCCCCGGGCCTTTTCCCGGCGGTTGATGCTGCGGAAGATCTCGTCCGCCTTGGCGCCGTACAGACAAAAATTGACCGCCTCCATGATGGACGTCTTGCCCGCGCCGTTCATGCCGCCGATCAAAAAGATACTCCGGCCGTCCTCGCCCACCGGGAAACGGATTTCCGTGGCGAACTGAAAGGACTTGTAGTTCTCGATGGTCAATTTGCGGAATTTCATTTTTGGCCCTCACCAAGTTCCCAATAGCCTCGCGGGGAGTCGCTGCGCAGCGTTCCATCCTGGGTCATGTGGTAACGCTCCCATTTGGCATTGTTCTGCCAGGCATATTCGTTGGTGCTCTCGCGCCATTCCAAATCGCCGAGCAGCAATTTGCCTTTGAGTTGGCGGCCCATCTCCTCGATCACATCTGCGACCCTGGCCCTGCCGCCCAAAGTCCTCAATGCCTTGATTATATTCTTGCGAAGGACGCTTTTGTCCATTTTAGGTGACCGTGACCGTTTTGCGGCAGGTTTCTTGCTGTTGGTCGCAACACTGCAAAGCCCCAATCTGGCGTTCAGGTTTTTGACAATCCCGGTGAATTCGTCTGCGAGATGCTGCAAAGTTTGCTCGGACTGGGATTGGGTGCCCAGGTCCGCGGCCAGCCGGGTCTTTTCAGCCCGAAGGGCGTCCGGCACAGGCACACCCATTTTCTCCAGTTTTTCAACCGCTTTGGCGATTTCCCGAAGTTGAGCCTCTTTCTCACCGGTATCCGCATTATTCGACCCGCAATCAATTCGGTCGATGACATCACGGACCAAATCGATCAGAAGGCTCGGGGCTTTCACAAAGCGGTCGATGTCCTGGCTCATGGCATACTTTATCCTTCAGGAGCCGGGCGACTTTTCAAGATTTCCCGCAAGGCGTCATAAACGCCGGTACGCCGTTCCTTGAACTCATAATCGTAAACCGTTTCCAGCAGTTTGCGCACCTTGGCCAGGTTCACATTGTTTTGGCGGCACAACTCACCAAGCAATTGCTGGTCGTCTTGGGATAGCTTCATAGCTTTATCTCCCGTTTGCTTGTCACGCTTTTATCCATCCCTCGGCCTGAAGCCTCTCCCAGGCCAGCCTGATATGCGCCGGCTTGAACAAGCGCCGTTTGCGATCGTTCCAGCGGGCCATGGCAGCGACGGCGCTTTCTGCATCCGACACCTCGCCGTCATGAACAACCGACCAGTGAACCGAGGCCAGCAGCTCCATGCCGTAAGGCGTTTCAAACCCATCCACGAGATCCGCCACCCGATCGAGGTGCCCTGCTGCGCTTTGATTTTTCTGAAGGAAATGATCGGCGGCTTTATCGGCATCCGGAAGCAGCGTGATTTCCACATCCGGTTTCTGGGTGTCGCCATATCCCCGGATATGGTGCCCCTCGAGAATTTCCAGCACCTTGTTGAGGTTATGGGCATAGGGGCCATACAGGTGCTTGACATACCGCAGCTTCAGATCCATGCCCGATTCCTGCAAAAAATAGGCGAGCTTCTGTATCTCCAGCAGCGTCAGCCGGTATGCGAATCGCGCATACTGCTTCATGAGTTTGATGAGTAAGGCCCGGGCCACGGTCATCTTCGGTTTGGCGGTGCCCACCGGCATATCCTTGGCCTCGGGGCTGCCTTTGGGCTCGTAAAGCTTTACCCGAACGTCCGGCATTTCCTCAAACGCCGCTTCGATCATCGCTTTGACCCGGTTCCACTGAAGTCCGCCCAATCCGGAACCCAAGGGCGGTATGGCAATGGATCGGATCTTTCGCTGCCGCACTTCCCGCACCAAGGCCTTGAGGCCGCTTTCAATATCCTCATAGCGGCTTTTGCCGCGCCAATGGCGCTTCGTCGGAAAGTTGATGATATAACGCGGATTGAACATCTGGCCGGTTTCGAACACGAACATGTGGCCGGGTTTGACCTCTTCCCTTCGGCAGGCGGCTTCGTAGGCCTTGAAATTCTCTGGAAACGCCTTCTTGAACTGCAAAGCAATTCCCTTGCCCATTACCCCGACACAGTTGACTGTGTTGACCAGGGCTTCCACATCGTCTGTAAGAATATTTCCGCGGGCTGGTTCAATCATTTTCTCTTACCCTCCCGGTTAGTAGTACCATCGCCGGCGCACTTCCACCGGCATGGAAATGTTTTTTCGGTTCAAGATGCGCTCAACCCTTTCCTTGACGGCCTCATTCAGCACGCCGATCCGGTTGACCATTTCCCACGGGCAGAACCGATGCACCAAAAATTCGGCCTGCTTGCGCCGCTGGCGGTCCATGTCATCCACGGTGTCCGCCCAGTAATCGGCATAAGCCATATCCCAATCAACCTTATCCATATCATTGAGATCGTCGAACCATTGCGTAAAGGCGGCAATGCCGTGGCCGTCAGAGAAGACAAAACCAAGACCAGCCTGAGTTATTGTCTCGATAGTGGAAACGGCATAGATCAAGGGTTCCTGGCCTTCATCGTAGCCTTCCACTCTGCCCGTGTGCAATTGAAGGAGCATTGGCGAGCGTGGCCCTATATAAAAGGCCACATAATCGTGCACCGTGCCGCCCGGCCCGCAGGCAATGGGGCGCTGTCGGCGGATCTTCTGGATATCCACGTTGTGTATCGCCCGATAATCGCATGCGTTTTCAGGGGGGTGATTGGGCGCATGCATCCCGCCGCAGTCCAGGATCACCGCAAGGTTGTCGATATGAATGAGGCGGTAGATGGGTGTCGGGCGGGGAATTGGCATTATAAGTTCCCCCCTTGTTGTTCGGACGCCTCCTCGATGAGCTTTTCCACACGGGTTTTGGTTTGTTTGAGCATTTCCTTTGATCGTCGTTCGCTTTCGGCAGCTTGGTCGTAGAGTTTCCGGACTTCTTTCTGAATAGATTCCGGCGCCACCCAGACAAGAAATTTCCGAATATCAAAGGGGTAAAGTTCGAGTTGGCCGGAAGAGCCTCTCTGGTGCATCTCCACCTGAAGCTGGCCAGCCTGGCTATTAAGGTAAAAGGACAAATATGCTGGATCGAGGGTCGCGGAGCGTAGCATTGTTACGTGGTTGTCAGGGATTGCCGGATTCTCGAGGAGATAGGGGGCTGCACGTCCCAATGTTCCCCTACCCGTACCGTTCACCAAAATATCGCCGTAACGGATCTGCGGATCGTTACCATTACCCAGAATTGCTGAGCGGTTATCTTCGAAGACGACCTTATTGTTTTGAACATGCTTGGAATTGATCACCAGCAACCCCTCGTCGGCGTAAAGCGGCTGCTTGCCCCGCTGGCAGAAATTGAGTTGGGGTCCAAGCGGAACCAAATGAATGGAATTGGGTAACCCGGCCACGAGGTTTTGAAACGCAGGATAAAAATGTTCGGAATCGGCCCGCCGGGACTGCTCCAGCTCGCTGAATCGCGCCGTGTAGCCGACCGGTTTTTTGAACTTCAGCTTGTTCAAGCCAAGCTTGGATTCGAGGAGACGTTGGGCTTGGAGATATATGTTTTCGGATTGTATTCGAAGCTGATAGGCTTGTTTTGTTACGGATGCAATTTCTTCTTCATGGTTACCCAATCGAGGAACTTCGATATGTCCAATGTTCTTGATGTATAAGTTCAGCTGCACATTTCCAGCTGATTCTCTCAAAGATTGAAATCGACCGTATTTTGAATTGAGAAATGTTGAAAGGTAATATGGTGATATTTGATTGTCTTTAATTCTTATGATTCCGACATGGCGGTCGCAATTGCATGGAGTTATTTGTGGCTCAACAACCGCGACATTTCCTATTGTCCCAACAGTCGTAATTATAACATCTTCTGCTGATAATTGAGTTCTTGGATTTTGTGCATTTTGTCTGTGAGATATATGAATGCAGTTGTCAATTATGAATTCATTATCTTTAACGCATTTTGCAGAAATATAGCGAATACCACCTTCCATTATATCAGGAGAAGCGTGTATACCATCCGTTATGTAAGCAAAATGAGATGTTTTCTCTGTACCGAGTCGTTTCAATCGTTGGAAATGTTCTTGATATTCTGGTCTATAGAATTCGGCATCTGTTCGATTAAATTCTTGAACTTCAGAGTAATTTAAATTGCTCCAAACCGCCATCACCCCACCTCCCAGAAATCAAATCCCTGTTCCTGTGCAAAGCGAACAAAAGCCTCGGCCACGCCAAGCTTTTCATCAGGGATCTTGGACGCATCCGCCAGATCCGCCGTGGTCAGGTCGTAATTGACCAGGTCTTGGTCCACCACGAGCTGGCCTTCCTGGGGGTGACCCTCGGGGAACTCCACCAGGTGGCCGTCTTCGTCCACCCGGTACTCATAGTCGCCGGAGTTGTTCTTACCGCCGCGCTCGCTTACGGCCATGAAGATGGGGTAATCCAAGCGCTTGGCAGCCTCGGCCGCGATCCAGCGCTCCTTTAAGGTGCCGATCAGGTCCGGATCTTCCAGGATCAGCTCCAGCTTGCCTCTGTTGCTGAGCAGCTTGACCGTGGTTTCCGCCTCGGGAATGGCCTTTTCCAGGGCCTTGATTTCCATCTTGTAGGTGCGCTGCTTGATTTTCTGCTTGTCCTTGAGCTTATTTACAGCCGCCTTGTGGTCCGCTTTGATGGGTTTGAGGTGAATCTGCAGTTCGCGCTTGGTGCCTTCCCATTGTTGGCCGATGGCCTCGATCTCCATCTTGTGCTGCTGCTGGAGGGCCTCGACATCACTGGCCAGGTCATCCAGCTTCTGCTTGACCCGGATCAGTTCCGCCTTGAGGCTGTCGCGCTTTTCCTCGGCGTCGCTGATCCGCTCTTCCAGGGTGGGGTTGCCTTCGGCGGCCATCAACCGTTCGGGCTCTTCCAGTTCATACTCCCGCTCGCCCGGCTCGGTGTCGGGCAGTTCCGGTTCCGGCTCGGCAAAGTTTTCCGCGATGAGGTCGGCGATCTCCTCTGGGATGTTTTCGTCCGGCACATCGAAATCGTACTGGTGCTTGGCGATCAGGTCCTTGATCTGTTGTTCGTAATCCGGGCAGGCCGCGGCCACTGCTTGTTTGACTTCTTCAATCTTGGCCAGGGCTTCCTCGGTATACTTCTGGAAGAACAGCACCGATGTCTTGGTGCCGGTATGGGGCTTGAAGGTGTTGGGGTGCAGTCCCACCACGGCCAGCAGGCGCGCTTTTTTCAGAATCCACTCGCGGATAAAGGCCAGGGACGAATTGTTGAACTTGCCCTGGGGCAATACAATGGCGGCCCGGCCACCGGGCCTGAGCATCTTCAGGACCCGCTCGATGAAGAGCACGTCGCGCTCCTCTTTGGGGCCCTTGTCCTTGGCGCGCTTGAGGGCCGGTTTGGCCAGCTCGTAATGGGCGAGCATCTTGCGATCCTTCATTTCGCCGGCAAAGGGGGGATTGGTGAGGATCACGTCGAACTTCAGGTTCTCGAAGTACTCCCAGGCATGGTCCTCGTCTCGCAGGGTCTCCTGGGCTGGGATCTTTTTGATGGTCAGTTTCTTTTCCCGCAGCCCGTGCATCAGGGCCTGGCCCGAGGCGGTTTCGTACCAGGTCTTGGGGTCAAGGCTGCTCACATCCGGGCCGAAAATGTTGGTGTGGCCGTCGCCGGCGATGAGCATCAAGGCCCGGGCGGTTTTGGCGGCGCGGGTTTCAAAGTCGATGCCCCACAGGTACTTGGAGGCGTACTTGAACTTGCGCAGCTCCCGCTTGTCGTGGTCCCGGGCCGGGTAACACCACTCCATGGCATGCAATAAGAATCCGGCCGAGCCGCAGGCCGGGTCCATGACATACTCTTTGCGCCTGGGGTTTAGCATGCGCACGCACATCTCCACCACGTGGCGGGGAGTAAAAAACTGGCCCTTCTTTTTCTTGGCCTCGGTGGGCAGTAGGTACTCGAAGGCATCGTCCATGACTCGCAGGTTCGATCCCAGAAGCCGCACGCCCTCAATGGGCCCCACGCATACCTGAAGGTGACGCTTGGTCAACTCGATGTCTTCGCCGTCGCGGAAGATGCCAGGCCACTGGTCGGCGGCTTTCTGGAACAGAGCGTTGATGCGGTCGTAGGTGATGTCCGGGTCCAGGGCCTTGCGGAACTCCACCACCTTGTCCTTACGGTTTTCCTGGGCCTCGCGTTCATCCCATATTTTGGCGAAGATGAGCTTGAAGATTTCGTTGAACTCATCCTTGCCGCTGTCGGCCAGGACCAGCTCTTCCAGGTCCTGAACAATTTTCTTGAAGTTGAATTCCGTTCTGAGCTGAAGCAGGGTCTTTTTGGCCTCCAGCACGTCCTTGGGTTCCTGGCCGCGCCGGGGAATATCCACCAGGGTGTCGTCGAACTCCTTGGGATAGGGGCGATAAAGGATAATGCTGTCGCTGCCGTTAGACCAGACCGCCACCGGCGCGCCCTTGGCGTTCATGTAGCTTTTGAGCTGCTCGATGCCGTCCTTGCGCTTGGGCTTCTTGCACTCGACGATGATCTTGGGGGTTTCCTTGGTGTCATCGGTATACACGATGATGTCGGCGGCCTTGGTGCCCACCTCGGTGCCGAACTGGACACTCTTTTCCAGATCGATCTCCTCGGGCTGGTAGCCGTACTGGTAAATGAGCTTGTAAACCCAGAGCTGGCGAACGACCTCTTCGGGCGCCGATTTGCCGCCGTCCAGATAGACCTGGACTTCTTCCTTTCCAGAGGAAAAGGGAACCTGGCTTTTCAGAAAATACTTGGTCTTGCCGGCATCACGGCCGGTGTCCACGGTTTTGGCCTGAATATCGAGAATCTCATGGATGGGCTTGCCCAGGGCTTCAAACTCGGTGAGTTCGTATTTGATGCCCGGCTCCTTGAAGATGCGGTCAATGATTTCCCTGGTCGTGGTTCTAGTCGCGGTCATTGCGTCTGCTCCCGTAGCCTGCGTTTCATTGGCATAACGTATTCCTGTTACACTGGTTCATCTCCGAAGATTTCAACGAGAAGATCACTGCACCGGTCTCCCATGCTGCGCAACAGCGCCTCTATTTTTTCCATTGCCAGGGGCGAGGGCCGGGCGCGGCCGTTTTCCCAGCGGTTGATGGTGGGAAAGGTGACGCCTAACTTTGCTGCGAATTTTTCCTGGGTAAGCCCGGTTCGCGAGCGAAGTTCGCGAACCAGGCGGGGGATATCGTCGCGGGGGTTCAAAATATTCTCCTTGTAATAGTGGGGAGAAGGGGAAATCGGGCTTCATGGCGCATGATTTATCAGATGTTATATCACAACAAAAAAGATTGCCGTCAAGCAACTTCCCTCATATGAAACTTCACCATTTCATGTGCCCGTATCGCCATGCCGGACCCCGGATCGAGTCCGGGGCAAGCTTTTTTGATCCGGCATCCAGTTTATCCAAAATAACTCTGGATGCCCCCGGATCGAGTCCGGGGCAGGCTTATCGAGTCCGGCATGACGAAATGGAACTCAATCCCAACATATGTATGGCAACTGGTAGCGTCTCGGCCTTGTTTCCCACGTTCATCCAGTAGAGCGTCTGAAACCGCAGTGATTCGGTATCCGTGGTCATAAAAAGTTGACATCCCCTTGATCACACCGCATTCTTCACCCGTAGGACACAATCGTCATTTACGAGGTAATCATGTTCGATTTTACGGCCACATACACCGACCAGTACGAACTTACCATGGGGCAGGCCTATTTCCTGGCCGGCCGAAAGGATGAATCCGCCGTATTCGATTACTTTTTCCGTAAAAATCCCTTCAACGGCGGATACACAATTTTCGCCGGTCTGCCGGATCTGCTGGCGGTTCTGGAAAATTTTCGTTTCGACCGGGAGGACCTGGATTTTCTGAAAGCACAATCCTTTCATCCCGACTATTTGACCTACTTGGAACACTTCCGATTTTCAGGCACGATTTACGCTCCTTTAGAAGGCGATTTAGTGTTTCCGACGCGCCCCGTGCTGAGAGTTGAAGGCAACCTGATCGAGACCCAACTCATAGAGACAGTGCTGCTCAACATTCTCAATTTTCAATCGCTGATCGCCACCAAGGCCAGCCGCATGCGTTATGTGGCAAAAGACGGCGTGCTCATCGATTTTGGGTTGCGCCGCGCGCAGGGGCTGGGGGGCTACTACGCCAGCCGTGCCGCCGTCATCGGCGGGTTCGATGCGACCAGCAATGCGCGGGCGGCAAGAGATTACAATCTGAAGCCGTCCGGTACCATGGCGCATTCCTATGTTCAAAGCCACGAGAGCGAAATCGAGGCTTTTCGCAGCTTTGCCGCCGCCCGGCCGGATGACTGCGTTCTGCTTGTGGATACTTACAACACCCTGAAAAGCGGAATGCCCAACGCGATTACCGTGGCAAAAGAAATGGAAAAAAAGGGCCGCCGTCTGAAAGGCATCCGGCTGGACAGCGGGGACCTGGCCTATCTGGCCAAAAAAAGCCGCGCCATGCTGGATGAGGCGGGCTTGCACTACGTCAAAATCGCCGCTTCCAATCAACTCGATGAGCATGTCATCAGAAGCCTGATGGCCCAAGGGGCGCCTATTGGCGTGTTCGGCGTGGGGACCAGCCTGGTCACCGGCCAGCCCGATGCGGCGCTCGACGGCGTGTACAAATTGGCGCAAGCCGGCGGGCGGCCGGTGATCAAGCTTTCGGAAACTGTTTCTAAAATCACCCTGCCCGATAAAAAGCAGGTATGGCGCGCCATAAACGGGGAGGGGTTGTTTTTAGGGGCCGATGCGGTGGGGCTCGAAGAGGAGAAACACATTGCCGTGATGCACCACCCATTCGTTCCCCATCAATCCTTTGCCATCGAGCCGCATGAAACCGAGCCGCTGCTTCATCCGGTGATGGCCGAGGGCAAGATCGTGCACAATCCGCCTTCCCTGGCTCAAACGGTACAGTACTGCCGGGAGCGTCTGGAGAGGCTTCCTGCGGAGTACAAACGCTTCGAAAATCCCCACATCTATAAGGTGGGCATCAGCGGCAGGCTCAAAGAGCTGAGGGATCGTTTGATTTCGGAGCATAAAAGTCAATAACCCTCTCGTCATAGAGCAGACCTTCTCAAGTAAAATACCCATCGTCATCGGAAACATCCGATCGATTGTTGGAGAGGATGTCAAAAAGCACCTTTCCGGCACCCTCCGGCCATTCCCAAGGCGGCGTCTCTTCCAAAAAATTAAGGTCCATTTGTTACTCCTGTGTTTTGGTTATTGCCATGCCAACCATGAGAAGACGTGCTTCATGGTTGTTCGCTACGGTCTGGAAATGTGCGGACTGTCCTGGATGTAGAACCGCAGATGCTGCTTTGCCCATTTGCCGGCGTAGTCGACCCCGATCCGGGGCCGCCGGGCCACGGAAAAAGTCTCGCCGTTTTCTTCGGTGACGTAAAGCGTATCCCCGCACAGATCAATGCCGTTCAGACTTCGGTCGATCCCCATGGCCTTGCACAGCAGCCCCGGTCCGCTGGTTCTGCCTTCGATGCCGACAACCGGCGCCAAGGCCCGCAGAAGCACGGCAGCCCCATGGCCCTTTGCTTCGGTCACCACGTTCATGCAGTGGTGGATGCCGTAGATCAGGTACACGTAGCCATAGCCGGGCGGGCCGAACATCACACGGTTTCTCCGGGTGACCCCCTTGGCGGAATGGGAGGCCTTGTCATGAGGGCCGAGATAGGCCTCCACTTCCACGATCCGCCCGATGCGCATCCCCTCCGAACAATGGTGAACCAGGTTCTTGCCAAGCAGCGCCATGGCCACGGTTTCGGTGTCCCGGGCATAAAAGTCGCGGGAAATCGGTTTGGCAGAAAACCCTGATTTGTTCATATTCATTTCGACGACAACCCATCGATAGGGTTCACTGCTTTTGTTGCGGATGCCAAGTGCCGACAAGTATTTCACGCCCTTCCATCGTTCCCACCGTGTTCGTTTCGTTCAGGACCTTGCGGAAAAGCCCCGTGCGGAAGCGGGGGAGGGGTTTCAGCCCCTGAGAGATGGCCGCGTACAGTTGGTTCTCCTCCAGAAGCCGGGTCAGCAGATCCGCCCCTGTCCTGCCTCTTTTGTTTTCCCCCGCAGATTGAAGCGCTTCTTTCAACGACACTCCGTTGTTTTCGACGCGCAGTCCTTTGAGGAAATTGAGAATCCTTGCGGTGATAAAGAGCGTATACAAATCGTCCCGGGCGAAACGCGGGCTTTCGACGGCCATGGCCGTGGAGCGGGCCTTGAAACAGTCCACCTCGCCGGGTGTCCCGACTTCCCGGGCCATCGGTGAGCCGGGAGCCAGGTAGAAGATCGATGCACCGATGAGCACCGGAAGACGGGCCAGGGTCGCCATGGTTTGGATCATTTTCTCCAGCGATTCAAACGGCAGGCCGATGATCTGGTAGGCGACGATTCGAAATCCGAGCTCGTGGGCCTCTTTGACGACGGCTTCAAACTTTTCCGGTGTGTGGGGCCGGTTCACCTTCGCCAGGCTTTCTTTGTCCGCACTCACCAACGACAGATTCAAGTCGGAAAAGCCGGCCTGCCGCATGAGGGACAACACCTCCCTGTCCAGGCTCAGGGTTGAAACGCCGTTCATGGCCAGAAGTCTGATCTTGCCTGGAGCCCATCTGTCGATGATGAGCTGTAAAAGCCTGGTGAAGTCTTTCTTGTGAAACGTGAGATTGTCGTCTTCAAAATCAAAGACACGGTATCCTTGTTCGAACCGCTTTTCCATTTCCTGGAACACGGCTTCCGGGTCGCGCCTTGTAAACCCTTCCGTAAACGTCCGGTGCACCGAGCAAAACGAACACCGATGCGGACAGCCCCTAGTAGTGGTGATAAAGCACAGGGGCTGTTTGCCGAGGGTGTACCGCTGCGGATCCAGATCCGAGAGATCGGCAAGGGGGAGGCTTTGAAAATCGTCATTTTTGCCCGGCGGGTTCAAACACAGGTTTTTGCCCTTCTTGAAGCCGACCCCGGCGATGCCTTCATAAGAATCGCCGGATCGAAGGGCGCCGACCAGTTTGACAAGCGCTTTTTCCGCCTCTCCAGCGATGATGAAATCCACATTCGGATCGGAAAGCACTTCTTTCGGGCATGCAGACACATGGGGCCCTCCCATGACGATGGGTGCACCGATCCGCTGTTTGATCTCCCGTGCACATGCAGCCGCTTCCCGGTGATAGGGGGAAAACAGCGAAGAGATGCCGACCAGGGACGGGGCCTCGGCCGCCACCTGCCGCCCGACCTCCTCGAACGGGGCGCCGAAGTGCATGTAGCGGTGAAACGTGGAAAACGGGCCCGAATCGGGAAAGGCGTAATATTCCCTCAGGTATGAAAACTCCGGAGGCAGCGGAATTTGGCGCTTTCCTTGCCCGTGATGAAAATCCATCACCTTGACATCCACCTCCGGAGACGCCCGGCGGACCACTGCCTTGAGCATGCACAGACCCAGCGGCTGAAGCCGGATGTCCGTGTCGTAAAAATCCTGGATGGGGGGTTGGAGAAGGATGATTTTCATTTGTCGCAATGCTAAAGAGTATGGATGCCCTGGGCCGCCATCACCCCGAAAATCCGGATGATATTTCGGCGGATGGAAATCTTCAGTGCGGGCGGCGGCTTCCTCCATCATTTCCACGCCACCATCCAGTACCAGAACCCAAAGGTTTAGGCGCCGATGGTCGCCCCAGAAACCGTCTTCTGCCAGACCATCTGGGAATTAAAAATCGTTTCATCGGGTCTCCGGGGGTTGCGCTTCATCGCCCCCGGCTCGCCGCCTTCAAAAGCCAGGGCGACATCTTGAATACCATTCGTCACCAGGTTGAGCCAGAGCAATTGTACGGCCAATAGCGGAATGGGCAGACCCGCCAAAATCGCCGCGATGCTTTCAGTTTCCATCCTCATAAACAAGCGATCCCTCGTTGGCCGGGATCGCCAGTTCCGCCGGCTGCGTCAGCCACTGCCGATCGGGTTGGGAAATCTCTTCTCCATATTTTTCCTTTGCGGGATCATAAAGTGATCATCGTTGGATAAGCTACTGGTTGTTATATCGGTCTATATGCGGCTGCACTATGTGTCGGCAAGCAAATCCATTCCGCTGACCTTCCAGGGTCATGAATTCACACGTGCTCCCGTACCGCCGGCCCTGGCGGCCAAGGGCCAAGAAATGTTCGGCGTTATCCGGCGCAAGCGTTCCGGCGTGGGCCTGCGGGTCACCAGCCTTGAAAGAACCTTGGTCGATGCTCTGGACCGGCCGGACCTTACCGGCAGTTGGGAAGAGATATGGCGCTCCCTGGAATCTATAGAATTCTTCGACCTGGACCAGGTTATCGCCTATGTCCTTTTACTGGAGAATGCAACCACGGCCGCCAAGGTGGGATTCTTTTTGGAGCAGCATCGTGAAGTATTGATGGTTGAGGATGTCCACCTGGAACCTTTGCGAAGACATCGTCCCCGCCAACCCCACTATTTTATGCGCGGCAAACGCGATGATTGCCGGTGGATCGGGGATTGGAACCTGATGATCCCGGTGGAGATACTGAACAGATCCTGGGAGGAGGTGCTGTGATCTTCTGGCCAGAAGAAGTGTTGCCCATCGCAGAGTCCGCCGGATTCCGGGCGGAGATGATCGAAAAAGTGCTCCACCTGCTCAATCTTCTGGACAAGTTAAACCGCTGCCGAATACGGAGAGCGGCTTGTAAAGGAATGCCAAGCAAAGCTGAAAGCGGTTCTGCCCTTTAATGATCTAGGGCGGGAATTTAAGGAATTGTGAAAAACGGAGAATCGGAGAATTCCGCGTCCGTGGTTGGCTCCCCGTGTGCAACCCTCTTCATGACCGTTCTCTTTCTCCCGCAGCTAACAGAAAATTTTCAATATCAATTGGTTATCAAGGATCAAGCTGCCCCCGTTGAAGCGGAAACGGCGTCAAGCCAAGCTTCCCCGGAAAATCTTGCTCGTAGCTCTTGACAAAATGTAACACCTGAAACATGTTTCATGAAACATGTGAACAGGAGCGCATTGTGGCCACCATCGAACCTAAAAAATGGCTGTTGTTGATTCACCAAATCCCCCCTAAGCCGAACGCCCTGCGCGTGAAAATCTGGCGGCGGCTGCAACAGGTGGGTGCTGTGGCAATTAAACAATCGGTCTATGTGATGCCCCTGACTGAGCAGACGCGCGAGGATTTGAGCTGGACACTCAAGGAGATCGTCGAGGGCGGCGGCGACGGTTCCATTTCCGAGGCGCGTTTTGTCGAGGGACTATCGGACGAGCAGATCCTTGCCCTGTTCCACAACGCGCGCAAAGCGGACTACGAAAAGTTGATCCAAGAGGCCGGAGCCCTGCATGCCGAATGGTCTTCCGGAGAGAGCGACCCAAGGGCCCCTGCAACCAAGGGACCGGCTCAGCTAACCAAGCTGCAGCGCCGTTTGGATGACATATCGTCCATCGATTTTTTCCGGACCCCGGAACGCGCCACGGCGGAAATGCAACTCAAAGAATTAGGAAATTTGCTGGCCGGGCAACCGTCAACCAGCAACGAGGGCGATGAAGACCTCGGAGATCTAAAAGGAAAGACCTGGGTGACCCGCGGCAACCTGTTTGTCGACCGGATCGCCTGCGGCTGGTTGATCCGTCGGTTCGTAGACGAGTCGGCGGTGTTCAAATATGTGCCGGGATCACAGCACGCCCCGAAGCCCAATGAAATACGATTCGACATGTTCGATGGGGAATACACCCACGAGGGAGATCGCTGCACTTTCGAGGTCATGATCCAACGGCTGCATATTCAAGACCATGCCCTGGGGCCATTGTCGGAAGTGGTCCATGACATTGATCTGAAAAACGAAAAATTCGGCCGCAGGGAAACCGATGGGTTCAACGCCCTTCTGACCGGGCTGGTGGCCGCGCATCCGGACGATGGCCAGCGGATGAACGAAGGGCTTCGCTTATTCGACAACTTGTACGCTTATTATCATCGCCAAAAGAGGCGAATAATCTTTCCTTCGAAAAGCCAACTCAAAAAACATTGAAACATAAAGGAGCCAACCCATGCCATCCATCGAAAAACATGCGGATATCAGCAAACAAAGAACCGGCAAATTCAACCACCTGGTGGAGGATGTCCAGGTGTTGGCGGACAAAACACTGGCCTATTTCGGTGCCAAGAAAAAATAGGAGAATTCCCATGAAATGGATAACCCGATCCCATGTCCACGTGGACCGCGTGGCCTGACCCTGGCTGATCACCCGGTTTGTCGACTCGGACGCCGAGTTCATCTTTGCACCCAAATGCAAGGTGATGGAAATCGCCGAAAAGACCGGTGCGATACCCTTTGACACCGATGGTGCCGAATTGCGCCACCGCGATGACCGCTGCACGTTCGATGCGATCATCGAGGATTACAAACTGACAGATGCGGCCTTGCTGCGCATGGCCAGAGCGATCAATGCGGCGGACACCGGCCGCTTGGATGCCGATCCCTTGGCCGCTGGTTTCGAGGCCATCGCTGTCGGCTTTAGCCTTCGTTTCCCGGACGACCTGGAAAACATCGAACGCCAATTCGAAGTCTACGACGCCCTGTATGCCTGGTGCCGGCTGGTTGTGGCCAAGGAGACATCGTAAAGAAGCGCGTTATGGCGACTTCTGAAACTCTAAAACACCGCGCCTCCCGGATTTCCAGATTTTTGGGCCTTCAGCGCAGCACCGTCGGGGTGCTGGCCATGGTGGTGCTGGTGGGCATGGGTGAGCGCATGGCCGAGCGCTTCCTGCCCATCTACATGCTGGCCTTCGGCGCTGCCCTGGTCATGGCCTTGGCGGCCCTGTTTCTCCAGCAGTGGATGATCGAAGATGATGTCCCGGTCAAGGCATCCGCTCCCGACGCCTGTACCCTCACACGGGAAAAGAACCCTTTGAAACTTATGCGCCTGATGAACCCGGCCATGAAGGGCCTGCTGGTGACCGATATCCTGGTGCGGTTCTGCGAGCAGATCCCCTATGCCTTTGTGGTAGTCTGGAGCATGAAAACCATCGCGCAGCCGGTGTCGGCCGTCCAGTTCGGCCTGCTCACCACCATCGAGATGACCACGGCGGTGCTTGTTTATATTCCTGTGGCCTATCTGGCCGATCAGGGTTCGAAGAAACCCTTTGTCCTGATGACCTTTGTATTTTTCACCCTGTTTCCCCTGGTACTGCTGTACAGCCGCAGCTTCGAGTGGCTGGTCCTGGCCTTCGTCCTGAGAGGGCTCAAAGAGTTCGGTGAGCCTACTTGAAAGGCATTGATCATGGACCTGTCCCCGGATCACTGCAAGGCGGGCATGTTCGGCCTGTACTATCTCATCCGGGACGTTTTTGTATCCCTCGCGGCGTTCGGCGGGGCGTTCTTATGGCAAATCAGCCCGGAGACGAACCTTATTGCTGCGTTCATCTTCGGAGTTATCGGCACAGTCGGATTTGCGATCTTCGGCCGCGATGTGCCGCTGACTAGTTCAGGAGAAAGCATTCGATGAAACCAGAAACGGTAACAACCACATTCAAGGAAGCCCTCAAATTCTGGGCCAAACTGGGCTTCATCAGTTTCGGCGGCCCGGCCGGCCAGATCGCCATCATGCACCAGGAGGTGGTGGAGAGGCGAAAATGGATCGGGGAAAACCAGTTTTTACGCGCGCTCAACTTCTGCATGCTGCTGCCCGGACCCGAGGCCCAGCAACTGGCCACTTACATCGGCTGGCGGCTGTACGGCACCTGGGGCGGTATCGCCGCCGGTGCCCTGTTCGTAATTCCCTCCATCTTCGTGATGCTGCTGCTCAGCTACCTGGCCGTGGCCCACATCGACATCCCGGCGGTGGCGGCCGCTTTCTACGGAATCCAGCCGGTGGTGGTCGCCGTTGTCGTCGAAGCGGTGCTGCGCATCGGCAAAAAAGCGCTTAAACACAAGGTTCTGTATGGATTTGCCGCCTTGGCCTTCGTGGCGATTTTCGTTTTCAAGGTGCCGTTTCCCTATATCGTCGCCGCGGCCGCGCTCGGCGGTCTGCTCATGCAGCGGCCGATGCCTGAGGTTTTCTGCAAGGGCCAGTTTGATCCGCAAAGTCGCGAGTGCCGGATCGAGGTTGAACCCACCACGGGGCAAAACAATACCCGGCCGTCCATTGGTCATGTGGCAAGGGTCTTCGCCGTCTGTCTGGCATTGTGGGTGATCCCGATGGGGGCCATGTGGATGTGGCGCGGCGGAGGCGATACCTTGACCCAAATCGGCCTGTTTTTCACCAAGGCAGCCTTTGTCACCTTCGGCGGCGCTTACGCCGTGCTCAGCTACATCACCGACGTGGCCGTATCCAGCGGGTGGCTCTCCACCCAGCAGATGTTGATCGGTCTGGGCCTGGCCGAGTCCACACCCGGCCCGCTGATCATGGTGACCCAGTACGCCGGTTTTCTGGCGGCCTGGAACCTGCCCGGAGGACTCAGCCCATTGACGGCAGGTGTTGTTGGAGCCCTGCTGACCACCTATGTCACCTTTCTGCCCTGCTTTTTCTTCATATTCGCCGGCGCGCCTTTCATCGAGGCCATGGCCGGCAATCAGCGGCTACAGGCGGCGCTGACCGGTGTGACCGCCGCCGTGGTCGGCGTGGTGCTCAATCTGGCGGTCTGGTTCGGACACAAGGTTGTTCTGCCCAACGGCGGACTGGATATCTTCGCGGTGGTCTCGGCGGTCGTATCCCTGGCGCTGCTGCAGAAATTTCACTTCCCCATCCATTATCTGGTGCCCATCGGGGCCGTGGCGGGAGTGATCTGGAAACTTTTTATCTAAAAAAGCTTTTCGAAAATAAAGAACCGACGACCCTTTTGGATGTGCGCCGCAAGGCGGATTACCAGGCCGATCCAAATACCATCAAGGGCGCGGTAAGGTGCGATCCCGAAAAGATCGACGACTGGGTCAAGCAACTGCCGGTTGGAAAGCGCGCGGTAGTGTATTGCGTCAAGGGTGGATCGGTCAGCCAGTCCGTAACGGATCGACTTCGGGGTGAAAAATTCGACGCCGTTTTTCTCGAGGGCGGTCTCAAGCATTGGATCGAAAGCGGACAACCGGTAGAGGCGGCACATGATTCGATTCATGAAGCCGACATTAACCTGTTGCGCCAGGCGGGTGTTTCAGAGGAGGACATCGCCCACAGCGTCAAGGTGGCCGAAAAGGCACTGGAAATTGCATCTCGAATCCGCAGGAACCTGGACATGGAACTCGTTGGGCGCGGCGCGCTCTTTCACGATCTGGGCAAAGCCAAGACCCATGAAATCGAGCACGGCAAACTGGGCGCGGAAATGGGAGCGGCTATAGGATTACCCCCGGCGATCACGGCGGTGATGGAAAAGCATGTTCGGACGGGCGTAAGTTGTCGTGAACACGGCGGAAATGACAGAACCCCGAGGGGATGACCCACGGGGTTTTGTGCTAACAAATGACCGTCGAAATCGACGGATTGAATTTTGGCTCCTCGGGTAGGACTCGAACCTACAACCTAGTGGTTAACAGCCACCCGCTCTGCCTATTGAGCTACCGAGGATCAAGTTTGAGCGGAAGTCAGTAATATAAATGGTATGTCAAGTCAAGAAAAAATACTGTGAATCCTTTGCCGAAAGGAATCGTCGCAGGATCGCGCAAAGCCTGCCGATCGTTTCAACTCTGCAGCGGATCGGTGGACAGAATCGCCGCAGCCTCGATCTTTTCGGCCGACATCAGGTCGACCACCCGCTTGAAGGCGCTTAAAATCATGAGCTGCTCCCACTCCGGAAGGTTGGCAAATCCCTCCAAAAAGGTTTCCTGAAGCGGCGGCGGGGCCATGGACAGGATCTTTCTGCATTCATCGGTCAGTTGTATCGTGACCCTCCGACGATCTGCGTTGTTGCGCTGCCGCTCGATAAGCCCCCGCTTCTCGAGCCGGTTGAGCATGTCGGTCACGGTCGCCTGGCTCGCACTGATAGACCGGGCCAGCTCAGTGACGGTGATCTCTTTCCTGTTGGACAGTTCATTCAGCACGGCCAGCTGCGGACCCGTGAGGCCATACCGGCGGCTCAAATCCTTCGAGTGCAACGATATCGCCTGGGTGATTTTGCGCATCGAAATCAACATTTCCCGGCATCGCAGCTCGCAGGCGTTGTTGCCGGCCGGCAGTACCTGATTTTCCATCTCTGGGTCCTTTCCCCGTCTCGGTCTTCGGCTTCAGGGGTGCTGTTTTACACCACCACCGATTTTCACCCCCCTTACACCAATGAGCCAAAAGATTCCATACCAACCCCTTTGGATAGTCAATAGGATACGATAAACACTGGTCAAGGTTTTACTTAAAATGCCGGGGAGGTTTTTTTGCTTTTCCATCTATAATAATAGGAACTCTGCTACTCATCTACACACCCTGTATCGATATTTTTTCAAGAAAAGAGTTGACATATTCCAGACCATATTATATAGAACACTATATATTGAAGTGGGCAACATGTAAACAAATATTATCAATATCTTCCATTCCGCCCCCTCTCCCCGGAAAAATTCGAGCCGCGCGTGATCACTTCCTGAGTCGTCGGGAGAGAGAGGCAGGGGCGTGGGTCAAACCGGATAAAAAAAAGGAAACGGCCATGGTTGTCAATAATTTTGAAAGCACGCTGGATGATGGAAAGCTGATGCGACTTCTCGGCGCCCGAAGGGGGAAAAAGCCGTCCGCCGCCTCGATCAGACGGGTCGATGATCTCACGGATCGCCTTGAGGATCTGGCCGACCCTTGGCTGGTCTACCGGATTTTTCCGGTCGACTCGTCGGACAAGGGCGGTATCACCCTGGCCAACGGCACCCGCTTTAAAAGCCCGAAAATCGCCGGAACGCTTTGCGACGCCGATCGGGTCTGCTGCTTTGTGGCCACCATCGGCGATGCCCTAGACGAGGAAATCGACCGGTGCATGGCTGAAGACCGCTATGCGGATGCTTACGTGCTTGACGCCATGGGCTCAATCGCCGCCGAAGACGTGGTGGAGCAGTTCCAGCAGCGGATGAAAAACCGGCTGCAGGAAGCGGATCGGGCCGTGACCCTTCGCTTCAGCCCGGGATACTGCGACTGGCAGATCCAGCAGCAGCGCACTCTTTTTGCCCTGTTTGCCGACGCCGACCCCATGGATGTAACTTTGACCGACACCTGCCTGATGTCCCCCCGCAAATCCGTGTCCGGCATTTTCGGCATCCTGCCGGAAGGGGTCGAATCCGACACGGGGCCTTATAATCCCTGCAACCAATGCCCTAAAACCGACTGCATCGCCCGAAGAGCGGACTAAACGCTTCCCCATTTTACACTTCCGGGGGATGCAGAAAAAAAGATTCACCAAATCGAGAGGAGAGAGAGGATCATGCGAAAAGGTCTGACCGGCGGCGATTACAAGCCGCTTACCGAAGCCGATATCGAAAAAATCCACCGAAGCGTCCTGAAAATCTTTTCAGAAATCGGGGTCCAGGTCAACTATCCCGAAGCGCTGAAAATATTCGAAAAAGCCGGGGCCAAGGTCGATGCCGACTCGCGCATCGTCCGCTTCGAGCAGGACATGGTCATGGAGCTGATCGCCAGAGCGCCGTCGATGGTCAATCTCTGCGGGCGGGAGCCGGACGGCTCACTGGACTGTGAGATCGGGGGAACCAAAGTCCACCTGGGCACCGGGGGAACCGCCCTCAACGTTCAGGACCCGGGAAGCACAGACGCACGCACCTCGCAGCTGGCCGATGTAATGAATATGGCCCGTGCCGTCGACGCCCTGGAAAACATCCACTTTTACATGCTCAACGTCCATCCCCACGACGTGGAGCGGGACGACATCGACGTAAACCGCTTCGGAGCGGCATTGAACCGGACCAAAAAGCACATCATGGGCGGCGTGTACACCGTGGAGGGAATCCGAAACGTCATCAAGATGGCCGAAATGATCGCAGGATCTCCGGAAAAACTGAGGGAGCGGCCGTTTGTCTCCATGGTCACCTGCATCATCAGCCCGTTCAAACTCGACGAAGACTACGGCCGGCTGGCCATCGAAGTGGCCAAAAACGGCATTCCCCTGGTGGTCCCGGCCGAACCGCTCTGCGGGGCGACATCCCCGATCACCATCGCCGGCACCCTCGTGGTCGAGTGTGTCGACACGCTCACCGGGGTCATGCTCGCCCAGTTGGTCAATCCCGGAACGCCGGTGATTTTCGGATGCGTCTCTTCGATCACCGACCTTCGAGACATGAAATACCTGGCCGGCGCCCTGGAAATGGGGCTGATCAACGCCGGCGCCTCCCAAATGGCCCAGTTTTACAAGCTTCCGATCTACGCCACTGCCGGGATGTCCGATGCCAAAGTAAACGACGCCCAGGCCGGCTACGAATCGGCCATGACCAGTTTGATGGTGGCCCTCGCCGGCGGCAACTTCATCCACGATGCGGCCGGATTTCTGGAATTTTGCATGACCGCCTCCTACGACAAGCTGGTGATCGACGACGAGATTATCGGCATGGTGATGCGGGCGGTGGAAGGCATCCGGGTCGACGACGATACCTTGGCCCTGGATGAGCTCATGAAGGTCGGCCCCGGCGGGCATTTTGTCTCGTCGCGGCACACCCGAAGACATATGCGCACCGAGCAGTTCATGCCCAAACTCAGCGA
The DNA here is from genome assembly GCA_021737185.1 of Desulfobacterales bacterium. Taxonomy (GTDB): domain Bacteria; phylum Desulfobacterota; class Desulfobacteria; order Desulfobacterales; family CAFBRK01; genus JAIPEL01. The sequence goes on from JAIPEL010000019.1 coordinate 32,082, forward strand.
CCGCGACGGCCGCGAGGCATGGCAGGCCGCCGGGGCAAAAGACACCCGGCAGCGGGCCGCTGAAAAGGCCCGATCGATTCTCGACGCCGAGCCGGTTTCGATGATCTCCCCGGAGGTCCGAAAAAAGATCCTGGCAGAGATTCCGGGGATTCGATCTTTTCTCATGGAATAGCGATAAGCAAACGGAATTCACCGGCGTCAAGGAAAAAAAAGCAGGAGTATAGTCAATGATCATTATCGGAGAAAAAATCAACGCGACCCGCAAATCGGTCCGTTCGATCATCCAAGAAAGACAGGAAAAGGCGCTTGCCTCCCTGGCCAAAGACCAGGCCGAGGCCGGGGCCTCCTACATCGATATAAACGTCGGAACCGGAAGAGGATCAGCGGCAGACGAGATCGAGGCGATGAAATGGGCGGTTGCCGTTGTCTGCAACGCCGTAGATAAGCCCCTTTGCATCGACAGCGCGGATCCGCCTGTCCTCGAGGCCGGCCTGTCCGCCCTCGAGGGCCGATCGGCCATGATCAACTCGACCAAGGCCGATGAAAAATCCCTTGGCGAAATACTTCCCCTGGCCGCCGGTTTCGGCGTTCCCGTCGTCGCGCTTGCCATGGACGACAAGGGGATACCGGAAACGGTGGACGGCCGCCTGAAAGCCTGTCGCATGATCGTCGAAAAGGCCCGTGAAAAAAAAATCCCCATGGAAAACCTCTTTTTCGATCCATTGGTGCTGCCCATTTCCACAGACGCACGCCAGGGGCGCGTCACCCTCGACACCCTCGCAGCGGTCAAGGAAGCGTTCCCGGAAGCCCGCACCACCATGGGGCTGTCCAACGTGTCCTACGGCCTGCCGGGCCGGTCCGCACTCAATGCGGCTTTCCTGCAGATGGCCGTCTATGCCGGCCTCGACGCGGTCATTATGGATCCGCTGGATGAGGTCATGATGGATGCGGTCCGCTCCGGTGAAGCCCTGGTGGGCAAAGACCGCCATTTCCGCAAATACACCCGGGCGTTTCGGAAAAAAGCCCGATGAATTTTTTTGGCCCCAAATTCCCGGCCAACATACAGAGCCGAATTTCGGCGGAGGAGAACCTATCGTGAGCACCGAATACCGACCCGGCATCGTCGTTCGTCCTTATGAACGACTGGAAAAAGAACAGATCGAACACCTTCACCGCGCCTCACTTTCCATTTTGGAAGACCCCGGCATCTGGTGCTACAATCGGCGGGCCGCCGATCTTTTCGGTACCGCCGGCGCCCATGTGCAAGAAGAGACCGAACACGGCCAGCCGGTCTGGCGGGTTTCGTTTCCCGCCGGCATGGTGGAAGAAACCGTGGCCAAAGCACCCTCGGAATTTGTCCTCGGCGCCCGGAACCCGGAAAACAGGCTTCACCTGGATGCCGACACCCCCCGAATCTATTTCGGTTCGGGTTCGGAGACCAACGTCTGGCTGGAAACACATATGGAAACCTTTGTCAGTCGGGAAGATCCGGAAAAAACAATGACTGTCCCGCGCTTTTCCGAGCTCAGGGGAAGCTCGGCGCTTCTTTGCCGCGCGGCCAAGCTCTGCGACCGTCTGGAGCACCTGGACTTTTTCATCCGCCCGGTGAACATCCAGGACAAGGGCATCGACGAAACCAACCACGATGTCAACAAGTTCTTCGCCAGCTTGAACAACATCACCAAGCATGTCCAGGCCGGTCTCACCCGCCTGGAAAGCCTCGATGACGTCATCAAGATGGCCGAAATCATCACAGGAGGCGCCGATGAACTTCGGAAAAACCCGGTGCTTTCGTTTATCACCTGCGTGTTTAAAAGTCCGCTGCAACTGGTGGCCGACACGGCAGACAAGGTCTTTTCCATCGTGGAAGCCGGGTTGCCCCTGGTGATCTCTTCCTCCCCTCAGGGAGGATCTTCGGCCCCCATCCAGGAGGCCGGCATGGTGGCCCAGATCAACGCCGAAATCCTGGCGGGCATCAGCCTGGTTCAGCTCATCCGGCCCGGGGCGCCCGTTCTTTACGGAAGCGTTCCGGTTCGAGCGCGCATGGACGATCTCCACGACCTCTACGGCTGCCCGGAGTTCAACCAATACAATATCGACTGCGCCCAAATGGCCCGGCACTACCGGATCCCCTGCTATTCCACCTCAGGGGTGGGAGACGCCAAGGTGCCCGGAGCCCAGGCCATGTTCGAAAAGCTGTTCACCGATCTGTATATGGCCATGAGCGGGGCCCAGTACATCCATTACGCCTTCGGGCTTCTGGATCGGACCAATACGTTTTGCCCGGTTCAGGCGGTGATCGACAACGAACTGATCGGAAAGGTCAAACACTGTCTGCGGACGCCGAAAGTCGGCGCCGAAGAAACCCGCGACGCCGTTGAAATGGTGAAAAAGGTCATGGGCACCAGCCACCGGCTCTTTGCCCGACATGCCCGAAAGGCCATTCACGCCGGGGATGTCTCGGATCCGTTTGCCTTCGGCGCCAAGGATCTTCAGGACCGCGTGGTGGAACACGCCGTGGCCGCCCTGGAAAAAATCGAGGCCGAGCCGGCGAATCACCTCCCGGCCGATATCCAGGAAAAGATCTTTGCAGAGATCCCCGGCCTGCTGCCGAGTCTGAAACAGGCTGGATGAAAAGATTTCAGCATTTGTCCACGACTCAACCGGCCTTCGTACGGAAGAAAACGACGGATGGCAGGAAATAAAGCGCCGTAGATGGATCAACCGACAAAAGAATTGTTTTAAATCTCGTGAAACGAAAAAGGAGAACCGACATGAGCAAGCAGGAACTGCTGAAAAAAATCGCCGAAAACGTAATTCAGGGGCGCGTGGTGGCCGAAGACGAAGGCTTCGATGAAGGATATGAGGGCCAGCCCGCGGTGACCGAGCTGGTCGAACAGGCCCTGGCAGACAAGATCGATCCCAAAGAGATCGTGTTGGAATCGCTGACCGGCTCCATGGAAGAGGTCGGAAAGAAATTCGACTCCGGCGAATACCTGATCCCGGACATGCTCGCTTCTGCCGAGTGCGTGGGCGCGGCCATGGATATTCTCGGGCCCCATCTGGCCGGGGCCGGCGTGGAGAGCAAGGGGAAATTCGTCCTGGCCACCGTTGCCGGCGATCTGCACGACATCGGGAAAAACATCGTCGGCATCATGCTCAAGGGCGCCGGCTTCGAAGTCCAAGATTTGGGAAACGACGTTACCACCGAACGGATCGTGGCGGCAGTGAAAGAAAGCGGCGCCGGGTACCTTGGGCTGTCGGCCCTTCTGACGACCACCATGCGGGAGATGCAGACCGTGATCGAGGCCCTGGAAAAGGAAGGGCTCCGGGAAAAGACCCGCGTGCTGATCGGCGGTGCACCCACTTCGGAGGACTTTGCCAAAGACATCGGCGCAGATGCCTACTGCCGGGATGCATTTCACGCCATCGACCTTCTGAAAGAAATGCCCAGGCAATAAAATCACTGCCGCGGTTTTATTGCTGATGGTTTTATGAAAGAGGGTTCAATATGGCCCAGCGTCTACGGTAAGGGGTGTTTGCCAAGGCCACCCGAGCCTCACATGAAACCGTCCAACTTATTTTCTCAACTTTCCGGATTCGTGATTCCGCGAAATGAATAATTTGCTCCATTTGGAGGCGAGCCCCGGAGACTGAGTTATTTTTTTCCGGCCCATGAGTCAAGATTTGCATGCGGCCTATCAGTCAGGGTTCCGGCTTTTTCGGAACCCTGACTTCGGAGGAGAAAATGGCAGAAGAAAAAGCCTATACCCAGGCGGCCACCACCGGAAAATACGACAAGGCATCCGGGCTTTTAGGAAAATACGACAATGTGCGCAGGTTCTGGGAGGACCAGCTCACCGGACTGTTTCTCCGCCCGGCCTTGAACGACCTCGTCCAACGAAAACTGAAGAACCTGGAGCGGCTCCGGATTCTGGACATGGGATGCGGAAGCGGAGACGGCTATGACCTGATCATGGACGTCAACACCAAGGACCCGGGCCTCTATGAATACATCACCCAGGCCATCACCCCGGAACGCCTCCAAAGCTATGTGGGCGTCGACGTCAACCAGGAGCTCCTCGACCAGGCGGCGGCCAATTACGGCAACAACCCGAAAATGCAGTTCTGGCGCGAGGATCTTTCCGCCGGCCTGCCCGAGCGGCTCAAGGCGCAGGACCCGTTCGATCTTTACTTCACATCCTACGGAACCTTTTCGCACTTTACCCAGGAGCAGACCATCGAGTTGGTGGCCGACATCTGCCGCCACGCCCCTCACCGGGCACTGTTTACCGGAGACTGGCTGGGGCGCTGGTCCTATGAGTGGCAGGATCTTTGGGACGCTCCGGTGGACAGCGAATACTTTATGGACTACCGGATTTCCTACATCTATCCGAAGGAAGAGCGCGACAAGGTCGAGGTGGCTTCGTTTCCCCTGCGGTTGATGTGCCGGGAAGAAATTGACGCTATCATCAAAGCCGCGGAGATAAAATCCGGCTGCCGAATCCGGCCGCTGAAGTACTTCGACCGCTCGATCCTTGTGGGTCGGCACCTGGAAACCTGCGACTACAATGCCAACTGCCCGGCCCTTCGCACGCCCATCAACAGCCTGTTTGAAAGCTACACCCGCACGGACCTGGAAAGTTTGCTGGTCGACTATGTGCCCAGGCCGGGCTTCGACCACCTGAATAATTTTTTCGAAAAGTTTTTCATGTCCACCAACGCGCTGGTCAAATACACCATCAGGCTCCTCTCCGGATACAACGCGGAAACCGAATCCTTCTTAGACGCCCCGGACATTCTTCCGTTTTATGCAGAGCCCCTCAAGGAGGCCATGCACTCCATGAAGCGCGTCATCGGCGGGGTCGGCTGGCTCCCCTGGGGAGACGTGCGGGCCAACGTCATCGAACCGCACCTGGGTTATTCTCTTCGAAAGCTGGAAATGGAACTGCAGCCCGGCATCGGGGTCGGACACAGCCTGTCGGGCATCTTTGAGATCATCAAGGAGGACGAAAAATCGCCAGCCTGAGGTAGAGGTGAGGTAGAGGCATGAAACCCCTCTTGCCGGTTGCTTGAATCGAAACCGGCCGGGGCTGTTCAGCACAGTCCCGGCCGGTTTTTTTTGCCGTTTGACAGGAAGGCACTTCACTGTTATCAATAATGATAACTGATAGAGCGCTTGTCGAAATACCGTTCCGATAGCAAGGGTTGATGCTTGATTGACCGCATCGATTCAACTCTGTAGACCGCACCCCAAGCGCTCTATGTGTTTATTTATTTTACACATAGGGATTGTCAAACAGCCGATCTATTACTTGAGTTCGCGAGACGCCAGTGCATATCAAACTCCCTCAAACGGAACGAAAATATGACAATCCCTATAATCCTTCTTGGCGGCACCCTTGACCCCATCGACAAAACACCGAATGACCCGGCAGCGGAAGGTGATCTTGGAGGAAGTGAGAAAAGATCTGGATCGCCATCTGACGGCGGATGAAGTCTACGAGGAAGTGCGGAAGCACCTGCCGCGGATCAGCCTCGGCACGGTCTACCGAAACCTGGAAATTCTGGCAGAACTCGGGGAAATCCAGAAGCTGGAAATGGCGGGCAGCATCAAGCGGTTCGACGGCAACCCCCAGAAACACTATCACATTCGGTGTCTTCGCTGCGGCCGCCTGGACAATGCCCCAGTGGCGCCGCTGCAGCAGATCGAAGACAAGCTATACGGTGCCACTGTATTCACCATCATCGGCCACCGCCTCGAATTCGAGGGTTTCTGCCCCCGATGCTCAAGGGAGAGGGCAGGCGATGTACCCGAGACTCCAGGGGGAAACGAAAATTGAGCGCCACTGCCTCGGTGGCAATTTTCGGCTACACCGGAACGTAGACATCCTTGATGTTTTTTCTCTGATTTCGCGGAACGCGAAATCCCAATCCAATCGCGAAAGCGATTGGATTATCCGATGAAATGATCCTGATGGCGAATGTTTTTCACCGGTCCCCGATCCTTTTCGCCCGCGTCTAAGCGTTCTTCTTCTTTTTCTCCTTCAAGCACGATCGATGTCCCGCAAAATTCGCACTCGAGCTCAAGCGGTCGGTCGTTGGACGGGACCTTGACCGGCTTTTTGCATTTGCTGCAAGGGATCGTGGCAGCCACCTCCACCGGTTCGGGTTCAGCCTGTTCTGGCCTCTTCGCCTTTTCTGCGGTCTCAGCGGCGGGCGGTTCCGGTGCTTCCATCTCCATGGTCGGAGGGCTCTTTTCGGCCCCGGCGATGAATGCCAGGATCGCCTTTCGGACGCTCTCGTTGTCGTCTTCACCGCCGCGTTGTTGAAGCCTTTCGTAGTCTTCCTGGGTTAGAACGATCCGGACCTCGATTCGACGGGCATTCTCCATTGCCTGGTTGAGCTCCTCTAAGGCAGCCGCCAGGTCCGCAAATTTCATGTCTCCGGCGTCCATCTTTTCCTTGATGCGGGCCTTGATGGCGTCGGCAGTCAGCCATTCTTCCTGGAAATGAATGCTCCCCTCGGTAAGGCGTATTTCTGCCATCTTTCTTCCTCCTTGCTTCGCCCCCGCAGGCGATGCGGAAAGCCCAAGAAGTTTACAGCCCAAAAGGCCTCGAGACCCAATGCCCCGAGGTGTTACCCCAAGGTCCGGCAGACTGCCCGGGGATCCGATCTATTTTTCCTGAACCGGGTCGACTTTCTTGAGGATTTTCCCATCTTCATCAAGCAAATAGAGCAAAAAACGGTTCTCCGCGGCGTGCCGCAGCAAATCCTCGTAGATAATCGCCTGGGCCTCGTATTTTTTCCCGGCTTTCCGGGGAAGGTTCAAAAAACATTGCAAGGCGGCGTCTTTTTCCCGAAACATCGGAATGAATGAAATCGCCCCCTTTTCATCGTGCATGCCGACAATGGTCTCGGCTTGGCCCGGATTCTGTACCATCACCCAGAGCCAGTCGTTTCTCCCAATCTTTTCCGCCATTCCCGGATCCTTTCCGATTTGACCGACCCTGACAGTCCATGGTAGCGGTTTTTCTGAATCGGTGAAAAATAGTAGCGGGAAAAAAGAAATGATGTCAACGGAAACATCTTCGGCGCCGGCCTGCCGCCGTTGCAAACCGAACCCTGGTTCCCAGGCATTCGGATTTTCGCTCCTGCTGGCGGCCGTGTTGTTGCTGCCGGTATTGTCCGCCCGGGCGGCGGCGCTGGAAAGCCGGGTCTTGGAGATCCATTACCGAAACGCAGAAGAGATGCTTTCGGTGGCGTCTCCGCTGCTCACGCCTGCCGGCCGGATCTCGGCCGATGCCCGGACCAATTCACTAATTGTGGTCGACACCCCGGCATCCATCCAGCGAATTGTAGAGCTGGTTCAGCGGCTCGATCTCCCGCCGTCAGCGCTCCGTATCGATGTCCGGTTCGGACAGACAAGGTCTGTCCACAATCAGGAGGCCACAGCCGAAGGGCGTGTTTCCGGAAACGGATGGCAGGTGTCGACCGGAAGGACTGACGAAGACGGCGTCCAGGTCCAGGTCAGAGACAAAACACGAACCGAGAGCCGCAGGGCCTCATTTTCGGTGACCACCTTGTCGGGGAGTCCGGCATACGTGACCGTCGGCACTGAAGTCCCCTATTGGCAGCGAAGGGCCGGCATCTGCCGCCGCTACGGCGGATGTCCGCCAGCCGTGGAATTTCATCGGGTGGAAACCGGCTTCTGGGTGACCCCCCGGGTTTCAGGAGACCGCATCGACCTGGAGATTGTCCCTCAGGTCGCCGACCTTGCCTCCGGAAGGCGGGTTCGTTTTGCCGCTGCATCCACGCGCGTTGCGGTCAGACCGGGTCAATGGACAGAGATCGGCGGCGGCGAAAACGTCGAGACCGCGGCCCTGGCTGAAATCCTCGGGGCTGCCGATGCCGAACAAAACGGCGCCTTTTCCATTTCGTTGAAGGTGGAGCGGCTGGACAAGTGAAGGCCCGGTATCGAGAAATTACCCGCGAGATTTTTCAGGTCGGCGGGCCGGGGCTGACCGCAGCCGAAGATGCAGCGGAAAATCGGCCACAAAAGATTTCATCCATTCTTTTCTGTAAGCCGATTTCCTCGGTCTGCTTCGGATAGAGCGGCAGCGGCCAGCTCGATATCGTATGTCTTTGCGGGGTTGAATGCGCCGCCTTCGTACATCTTCGCCGCTTCCTGGATGGCTTCGAACGGAACCCATCCGTGCTCCTTCCACAGATCCGGATCTTCCTGGTTCCACATCCTAAACTCGATTCCGGCGCCGGTTCTGCGCACATACATCCGAACCCCATGATTTCGGGGAAAAGGATAGTAGTAGTGCCCTCTGTCATCCTTCATTTTCCTTATGGTTTCCTCTCCTGGAATTCGACTGTAAATGTCAGGTTTCAAAGGTAGAGCGTTTGTCAAAATAACGTTCCGATATTAACGGTTGATGCTTGATTGAGCGCATCGATTCGGCTCTATAAGCCGCACCCCAAGCGCTCTAAGTGGTTCTTATTTTATCCAATCTGATTATGGAAACAGATTGGGCCGACCGGCTGTTTGATTCGTACGGTTACCCCTTTACCATAGGCTGGGTGAAATTTGCCGAGTTGCCGATGCCTGCCGAAGCCGCCCGAACAGACGGTTTTTTTATCATATAGGGATTGTCAAACAGCCGATCTAATCGCTTTTTAAGGGACGATCGGGATGCGGTCAACGCCGGAGATCTGGAAACGTTCAGCTTTGCGTGATCAAGAGGAGGGTGCCGAGCAGGTGTCGGACATAATCCGTCAGGCACTGCAGCGGCGACGTAAGGCGCCCTTTATAAAGACGTATTATTTCAGCCTCTCCCAGAATTCCCGGCCCGCATCCTGCCTCCGGTCATACTGCTGCCCTTCCGAAGTCGGCACCGTCGACGGCCGGCCGCCCCGAAGGCGCGCCACCCGCTCCTCGATGGGCGGGTGCGTCGAAAACAGATGGGTGATGCCCCCTCCGGACAATGGATTGACGATGAACATGTGGGCGGTGGACGGGTTTGCCGTCATCGGTATCCGCCGGCTGTAGGCCCCGAGCTTTTCCAATGCGCTGGCCAGCCCCTCGGGGTCCTCTGAAATGCCAGCGCCCACGCGGTCGGCAAGATATTCCCGGCTCCGGGAGATCGCCATCTGGATGACCATCGCCGCCAGCGGCGCGATGACGGACATCGCGATCAGGCCGATGATTCCCCCTCCTCCCCCCTCGTCGTCATTGCGCATGCCGCCGAAAATGGCGGACCATCTTGCCATACTGGCCAGCAGCATGATCGCTCCGGCCATGGTGGCGGCAATGCTGCCGATCAGGATATCCCGGTCTTTGATATGGGCCATTTCGTGGGCCAGGACCCCTCTGAGCTCGTCTTTGCTCATCATTTTCAGAAGCCCATCGGTGGCGGCAACCACCGCGTGCTCCGGGTTTCTGCCGGTGGCAAATGCGTTGGGCGCCTCTTGGGGAATCCGGTAGACCTTCGGCATCGGCAGCCCCGCCCGCGTCGCCAACTCCCGGACCGTTTCATACAAAAAGGGATCGTCCCGCTCATCGACCGGCTGGGCGCGAACCATTTTCAGCACCAGTCTGTCCGAGTACCAGTAGCTGAAAAAGTTCATGCCGGCGGCGAATATCAGGGCGATTACCATCCCCTGTCTTCCGCCAAGCACCTGCCCGATCACCACGATCAAGACCGTGAGTGCGCCGAGCAAGAGCGCCGTTCGAAGCTGATTGCCCATGGGTGAGTCCTCCAAGATCGATTTCATGCTGGAATGCCGCTTTTACCAAGCGCGTGATGACATTCGAACCGTGAATTTTCATAATAGGATTTACCGGGAAAAAAACAAGGGGAGCGAAACCCGATCGACGTCAAAGTATCCTTTTTTCCTTGAAAAGCAGCGGATTTGGCTCCATAAGGGGGGCATGAAGATTCCCATTTGGTCCCTCGGGGCGGTCATGTGGCTGATTGCCGCCTCGGCCGGGGCGCAGCCCCCGGCCGACAATAAAAGCCTGACCCTGGTCCATGCCGTGATGTGCGAGGCTATCGAGGACGGCAAACCGGTCAACGAAACCGTGGTCTTTTCCTTTGAAAAAGAAAAGGCGGCCTGCTTTACCTCTTTCAATCCGGTGCAGAAAAAGACCCATATCTACCACCGATGGTACAGGCGCGACCGGCTGAATGCAACAGCCAAGCTCCAGGTCAACCCACCCCAGTGGTCGACCTTCAGCCGGATCCAGCTGCGGGAGGGAGACAAGGGACCCTGGCGGGTGGAAATCGTCGATGCTGACGGCAGCCTGCTCAAAATTCTCCGGTTCAGCATCACGGAATGAGTCTGCAAACATGGATTCTCTGATCGTTTTTTTCAAGGCACTTCGCTGGCAGGACTTCATCGACATCGCCCTGGCCAGCTATATTCTTTTCCGTTTTTATGTCCTTTTTCGCGGGACCTATGTATTCCGCGTCATCTCGGGGCTGGCCCTTTTGTGGATCTTTCAGCGGATCGCCGCCTATCTGGGCCTGATCGTCACCAGCTGGGCGCTGCAGGGAATCACGGCCGTCGCCGCCTTCATCATCATCGTGGTTTTTCGAAACGAACTGCGGAGCGTGCTTCAGGCCAAGAATATCAAAAATATCTTGTGGGGGGTTTCCCCGAAGACGATCCAAGCGCCGGTGGAAATCATCGTTTCCGGCATCTTCGAACTCATGAAAAGGCGAATCGGGGCCCTGCTGGTATTTCCCGGCAGCGAAGACATCGACGAAGTGGTGAAAAACGGCATCGCCTGGGAGGGAAAGATCACCCAGGAGATGATTCTGAGCATTTTCTGGCACGACAACCCGGTCCATGACGGTGCGGCCATCATCGAAGGCGACGAGGTGCGAAAGGTCGGGGTCATCCTTCCCCTTTCCCATCGCACCGATCTGCCCTCCCATTTCGGCACCCGGCACCGGGCGGCGGTCGGAATGGCCGAAAAAAGCGACGCCCTTGTGGTGGTCGTTTCCGAAGAGCGAAAGAGCATCCTGGCCGTCAAAGGAGCGGAGCTGATCAAGGTCGCGAGCCCGGATCAGCTGTCCCAGCTGCTACAGCGGCACATGGGCGTCGTCGCCGATCCGGAGGCCCCCGCAGGCCGCCGGTCCATGCGCCTGGCCACAGCGGGAGCTCTTTCGGTCTTGCTGGTGGCCGGTCTCTGGTTCAGCTTCACCACGGGAAAAGACACCCTGATCGAACTCCAGGTCCCCGTGAGATACAACAATCGCGCGTCCGGCGTGGAGATCGTCAGCGCCTCGGTCAACTCGGTGAACCTTCAGCTCAGCGGTTCCGGGACCCTGATCCAGTCTCTTCGACCCAGCCAGGTGCAGGTCCAGCTCGATCTGAAATCGGCCGCTGTCGGCACCAACGAGTTCACCATCACCAGCAGCAACATCAGCCTACCCCCCGGCATCGTCTTGAAAACCGTGCAGCCTCGCCAGGTCACCGTCACCCTCGACCGGCTGGTACGAAAACAGCTCCCGGTCCAGGTGGACTGGACCGGGAAGCTGCCCGAAGGCCGGATTCTTAAAAGCGTCAGGGTGATGCCGGAAGCTGTGGAGATCGAGGGTGGAAACCGGATCATAGAGGACACGGAAACCGTCTACACCCAGAAGGTGCCCATAGACGGCCTGACCAAAAGCGGGACGATCTCCGTCGGATTGGCCCTCCAGCCTGCCTCGCTGAAGGTGGCCCCCGGCTCGCCGGAAAAGGTGACCGTCGAATACATCATTGAAAAACGCCCATAGACCTTTACATTTGCAGAACCCTGTGAAATAGGAAATCGATGCAGCCAGACCGCCAACCGTACGACGCCGCGCAGCCAAAGGGACACATCCTGGCAGACTTCGAGCGCAGGGAAAGAAAATTCATGTCCCCCTTCGGCTGTCTCAGCGCCGACTCCCAGGGCAGGCGCGTTTCCGAGGCGCCCTGTCCGGTTCGCACCGCCTTTCAGCGGGACCGGGACCGGATCGTCTACTCCAACGCCTTCCGGCGGATGAAACACAAGACCCAGGTGTTTCTCGCCCCGTTGGGGGCCCACTACCGAACCCGGCTGACCCATACGCTGGAAGTCGCCCAGATCAGTCGCACCATCGCAAGAGCGCTTTACCTGAACGAAGACCTTGCAGAGGCCATCGCCCTGGGCCATGACCTGGGTCATCCGCCCTTCGGCCACGGCGGAGAGATGGCGCTAAAAGAGGCCTACGGCCCGCAGTTTTCCCATCACGAGCAGAGCCTCAGGGTGGTGGACGTGCTGGAAAACAACGGGCGGGGCCTGAACCTGACCTATGAGGTGCGCGACGGCATCTTGAAGCATTCCAAGGGATACGGAAAGATCATCCCCGACAACCCGGAAGAACTGGCAACAACCATCGAGGGCCGAATCGTCCGAATGGCCGATATCATGGCCTACCTGAACCATGATCTGGACGACGCCATCCGCAGCGGGGTGATCAGCGAGGACCAGGTCCCCGGAAGCTGCCGCAGGATTCTCGGTGAAACTCATTCAGATCGGGCCACGGTCATGATCCAGGATCTGATTTTCTCCACCCACGTCATCGATGGCCGGCTTTGCATGAACGTGAGCGAGGAAGTCGACCGCGCCATGGCGACCCTGCGCAAGTTCCTCTTCGATCACGTCTACCGCTCCAGACGGGTGCACAAGGAATTCGTCAAGGCGAAAAAGATCCTCAAGGAACTCTATACCTATTTCCTCGAAGACGAGGCCATGCGCCTCAAAACCTTAGAAGAGATGGAGATGCCGGATCTGCACGCCAACGGAGATGCGCCCCACCGCACGGTCTGCGATCTGATCGCCAGTCTTACCGACACAGAAGCGCTGGAGCTGTATTCGAAAAATTTCTTTCCCTCGCCGCTGGTCTGATCCGTGCAGCGAAAACTGCTTTTGCCTTTCCCGGCCAAACCGATATTGTCGACTTTTCTGGCGCGCCTGGAGGCATTGTATGCGCAAATCGACGAGGCCTACCAAGCGGCGGCCGTCCGATGCGGGTTTGTCTGCAGCGGCTGCGATGAAAACTGCTGCCTGACCCGCTTCCACCATCACACGCTGCTTGAGTTCTTCCATCTCCGGGAAGGATTTCGTCAACTGCCGATGTCCGAACAGCAGTCGGCAAAACGCCGGGCGCAGACCGTTCTAAAAGTATATGAAGCGGCCAAAAAAAACGAGGCGCCCCCGCGGACCATGTGCCCCCTCAATGTCGAACAGCGATGCCGGCTGTATGGCTATCGACCCATGATCTGCAGGATGCACGGCATCCCCCACGTGCTGCACCCAGCCGGTCGACCCCCGATCTACGGTCCGGGCTGTGCGGCATTCAGCGAATCCTGTACGAATCCAACAGCGGCGGTGTTCGATCGAACCCCGTTTTATCGAAGCATGGCGGCTCTGGAAAAAGAGATGAGGTCTGCGGCAGGATTTACAGGAAAAACAAAAATGACCGTCGCAGAGATGATTCTCTGTTTTTGCGAGCATGAACCATGAAAACCATCGACCCGAAAGACACCGACCGGCTGGAGGCCAAGCGGCTTCGGCCCGGTGAAACCTTTTGCTTCCGCTGCTATCCGGGAATCGAGTGCTTCAACCGCTGCTGCCGGAATCTGAATCTGTTTCTCTATCCCTATGACGTGGTTCGCCTCAAAAAACGGCTGGACTTGACTTCGGACCGGTTTCTCGACCGGTTCGTGGACGTGGTACTGCGCAAGGGCAATCATTTCCCGGATGTGCTGCTGCGGATGGCGGACAACGAAGAAAAAACCTGCCCCTTTCTAAATGACAGTGGATGCTCGGTGTATCCGGACCGCCCAGACACCTGCCGGCGGTTTCCCGTCGAGCAGGGCCTGAAGTTCGGACAAAACCCGGCAGCGACCGAACTGATTCACTTTTTTCGGCCGCCCGACTTTTGTCTCGGCCAGTACGAACCCACCGAGTGGACGGCCGCCTCCTGGTCTGCAGACCAGGAGGCGGAG
>JAIPEL010000001.1 GCA_021737185.1 Desulfobacterales bacterium
CGTCCAGATTGATCAAAAATGAAACTTTGCCTCGAAGCCTCTGCCTATGTAGGGAACGGCCTCCGTGCCGTTCCGAAAGGCACGACACGGAGGTCGTGCCCTACAAAAACCCCGGCTTCGACCGAAGTTTCACATAAGATAAAAAAAAACGATTGACCCGCAAAGTTCGCCCTTTTTCGCCTTAAATGACATGCGCTAATTGCATATTTTTCGAGCGGCGTCTCTCGGCTTCGCACGACAAAGTCTCACCGTTGCATGACCAGACGGGTGCCTTCATTATCCGACATCGGACATCGGACATCTGACATCGGTTGCTTCTCCTCTATCCGGTGGATGAACCCGACGATCTCCATCATTTTATCCAGGTCCCGGGTCCGAAAAATATACCCGATGTCGCCCAAAGCGCTGCTGAAAACTCCCGGCACGCTTTGCACCTGGACCATGAACGCGCCATAGCGCGCCAGGATCTCTTCATGGCTGTGCACATAGCGCCGGGTGAACTTCCGGCTGGCGTAGCAGCAGTGGTACTTTCGCGTATAATCGACGGCTGTCCGGTCGTGGACCAGCAGCTCGGCCCAGATCCGGTAGATATCGATGTCACAGCCGTAGTTGAACATGTCGGTGGTGTATCCGCCCGGCGGCCGCATGTTGACTTCCAACGCAACGTACCGGTCTGCGGCGGTATGGAAAAATTCCATGTGGAAGAACCGTTCCTTCACGTCAAACGCCTTCAGGCACGCACGGCCGATTTTTTCTTGAAAAAATCGGCCAGATCCGTTTCGCCGTCCAAGCGATAGGTGGCGATGGCCCCCACCCCGTCGTCCGGCTTGGCGATGACCGGGTACCCGGTTTGCCGGGTAAAATTCCTGGCCTCTTCCACGGTTTGGACGATCTGCCCGCGGGCCACCGGCACCCCGGCCTCCCGGAACTTGGCCTTCATGCGGGACTTGCGGCGGATGAAGTCGATGTCGCCGCCGCGGACGCCGAAAATGTTGAAATCCTCCCGCAGGCGTGCTTCGGTGCCCAGCCAGTATTCGTTGAGAGAATCGATCCGGTCGATTTTGCCGTATCGGTGGGTGAAATAGCCGAGGGCCCGCACCAGCGCGTCGTAGCGGTGCATATCCTCGACGCGGTAGTACTCGGTCAGCGCAGCCCGCAGCTCCGGGGAGAGGTTTTCATCGTACTCGTCGCCGATGCCCAGGACATTGGCGCCGGCTCTTTGCAAATGGAGACAGAACCGGAAGTAATGGGGCGGAAAATGAGGAGAAAGAAAAACGACGTTCATGGGCGGTATCTTTCCAGTCAGCGGCAGGGCTTATGTGAAACTTCGCCCGAAGTCGGGGTTTTGCGTAGGGCACGACCTCCGTGTCGTGCCGCCCGGAACGGCACGGAGGCCGTTCCCTACACAGGCAGAGGCTTCGACAGAAGTTTCACCATTGCTCAAATCCCGTTTGAAAACGGGACGGCTGGGCCGACATCTGATATCCGACATCGGACATCTATCTTTTTATACCGCAACCCTTCGCGCCGGATAGGCCGGCGCAGTGAAGCTGCCGCCGATCTGTTTAAACAAGTATATCATGATCCACAGAACGATCAACGGCAGCAGGATGGTTTGAATCATGAACACGACGATCAAGTCGATCAGCCTGGGGACCAGATCCGCCAATTTTTCCTTGACGGCCTCGAATTTTGCCTTCAACGCGGCCGTGTCGGTCATCTGGAGAAATTTATCGAAGAACCCGGCCTCTTCCCTTCCTTCGGCGCTGAGTTTTCCGCCCGTGATGTCGTCCAGATCGACGCTTTCGTTGATTTCTTTTGCCGCCTGGATCGATTCTTCGTAGCGGGTTTCCAAAAAGAGGCTGTCGATCATGTTTCCGGCAACGCCGACGACCGGAATCAGGAACCGGACAAACAGGGCGATCAGCAGCAGTTTCACACCGATGCCGGACAGGTCGATGTTGAACAGGCGCGGCAGCCACGTGCCGATGAGCAGAAACAGCATCGAAACAGAGAGCAGGATCTTCAGGCCGAGCCAGGCGCCGATTTCCATCAGCACCTTCTGAATGCCTAAAGAGGCGGTGCTCAGCAGCATGACGAACGAGAACCGCTCGATCAGATCGTTGAACGGGTCGAGAAATTCGCCGAAGCCGACGGTCACGCCCACCCCCACGGTGGCCGACTGAAAGACCGAGATGAGGCCGTTGGAGAGCCTGGCGACCCCATACGTGTACAGGGCTTTTTTCAAGGTTCCGTCCAGGTAGGCTTCACCGCTTTGATCGATCGTACTGCGGCAAAAAGAATCGAGCACATTCGTTGCGGACAATGCCAGGACCGCCACGAGGACGACGCTGACGATCGCTTTCCGTTTGGTAGAGGAATTCATGGCGACTCTCCCATCCTTTGCGGGTGCAGGTGTTTCGGCAAGTTGAGCCTTCGTAGCTGTGGCGCGGTTGTTTGACAATCCAAAAATAATGATATCAGAAAGGATGGATTTGATAAAATTCGCCGCATGACCGGCCGAGAGAAGAAAAGATCCAATCCGGGGGATGACCGCCGAAAGAGCCTGTCGAACCTGCTGAAACGCCGGTGCCGCCGGCCGGATCAGGAATCGAACCCGATCCGTCCCATAACACCAAATCCGCCCTCGCCGTCCAGTTGCAGCACGACCCCCTCACCGGAAGAGACGCCTTTTCCGGCAATGCCCGATATGGTCACAAAATGGGTCACCAGCACGATCAGCTTGCCGTCTGCGGGCTGGTTTGCCAGAAACGTCCGCAGGGCGGCCAGGTTGGGCTCGCGGTCTTCGGGTCGCTGGAAAAAAGAGTTCAATGCCGGCAGTTCGGTCACGGGGCCGACGCCGATGAGTTCGGCCGTTTCCAGGCACCGGCACCACTGGCTCGAATAGACCCGGGCCGAGGTCACCCCCCGGCCACGCAGCCACTCTCCGATGGACTGTGCCTGGTCGCGGCCCCGGTCATTGAGATTGCGCTGGGTGGCGCAGTCGCCGATGGCAAAACCGGGAGGGTCCCCTCTTCCCGGGGCAAGCGCGTGGCGGATCATCAGCACCCGGCCGCCTTCCGTGAGCTGTGCGGCAGGGCGGTCGCCGGCGACCGAACCGGCGGGGAGAAGAAGCACCATCAGGGTCAAGACAAGGCCGTGCATACAGGCTGGTGATTTTCGGACAAGCATCATGCCACCACCTCTCTTTGCTTGCAGCAAACGTCACCCGTGGCGTACGTGCAGGAATCGCAGACCGGCAGATCCTCCTTCGGCAAGTTGCGGCGGTCGTCTTTCAGATAGGGATCTAAAAGATGCCGGGCCCCAAGCAGTTTCCGCCTGTCAACGCCGATCTTTTCACCATGTGCGTTTCTCCACCGTAAAGAATGAGGATACTAACAAAGATTTTCCATCCGGATTCCCTTGTCAACGAAGTTCGCCGCAGGCCGAGATCTTGTCGATCCTGCCTGTGGATTGAGGCCGGGTTTATGGTATGGTTGTGGCCAGGGTGAGGTGACCGGTAAATTGCCGTCCGCTCGAGAGGATCGTGCCATGCCCTTCGAGACGAGAAACAAAGAGGAGATCGAACGGATCAACCGGCGTCAGCAGGCGCTGTTCGACGACATCGTCCATGTGTTCGAGCCCCCGCTGCCCGAAGGCGTGCCCGAGCGGTTGGAACAGATCGTCGCCGCCGCCGGCATCGAGGCGGGACAGACGGTGCTGGACGTGGGCAGCGGCACGGGCATCCTGGTGCCGATCATCCGGCAATACCGTCCGAAACGAATATATGCCTGCGATCTTTCTCAAAAGATGCTCGACCAGGTTCAGAAGAACTATCCCGGCGTCGAAACCTTGGCGGCGGACTTGCGGGATCTGGTCTTGCCCGATGCCAGCATCGACGCGGCGCTGATCAATGCATGCTACCCCAATATCGCCGACAAACCCGGCGCGTTTGCCAACCTGTCCCGGATGATGAAACCCGGCGGCCGCCTGGTCGTCAGCCACCCGCTGGGCAAACGGTTTGTCGACACCCTGAGAAAGTCTTCTCCGTTTCCCCTCGACGACTTTCCAGAAAAATCCGAGGCCAAACGGCTGCTGGCCCCGTACGGCCTGGCCTTGCAAACGTTTGTCGATGACCCGGTGCTCTATATCCTCGCCGCTGTGAAACGGATTTGAGTCGGCGCATTGTCAGGTCGGCCCATATCCTGCCACAAAGACCGGCTTGCCGGTGAGTTTCCCTTCCAGGGCGATGAGGTAGGCTTCGGCGACAGCCGAAGCGGCCGGCCAGGGCGCCGGGTCCATTCCCATGGCCGCGGCGGTCTCGGCGACCAGGGGTGGATGGACCACGACGATCCGCCGGCCCTGCTCCAGATCGAGGGCGGCCGCGCGGACGAATCCCTCCAGGCCGGCGTTGACCAGGGCCACGGCGGCGGTGCCGGGCCATGGGGAGTAAGCCAGCATGCCGCCGGTGAGCACGAATACGCCGCCGGGCCGAAGCGCAGCCATGCCCTTGCGCACCAGGTTGACCTGGCCCATGAGCTTGCTGTCGATTCCCAGGCGAACCTGTTCGTCGGTCAGATCGCTCAGGTGCCCGAAGGCAGCGCTTCCGGCGGCGCAGACCAAAGCGTCCACCTCATCCAGTGCGGAGTAGAAGGCATCGATGGATGCCGGGTCGTCGATGTTTACGCCGGGCCGGGTGCTGCGCGACACCGAAATCACGTCGTGGCGGCGGTTCGAAAGCAGGCCGGCCACAGCCTTTCCGATGGTGCCGGTGGCACCGATCACTGCGATCTTCATGGAGAGCTCCTTTTTGGGTGCCATCGCTGTAGCGATGTTATGGGAGTTTTGTCTTTCGATCCTGGAAAATTACAGGATTCGACCCATTCGAACGCAAGGGGATAAAGACTATTGTAAAATAAATACCGAATGGAGGGGACGCAAACGACATGAAACCGATCGAAGAGCAGGTCATACTGGTGACCGGATCCACAGACGGCATCGGGAAAATCACCGCCCGGAAGCTTGCCGGAAAAGGGGCGACCGTGCTCGTTCACGGCCGCAGCCGGCAAAAGTGCGAAGACGCGGCAGAAGAGATCCGGCGCAGCGCCGGCACCGAAAAGGTGGCCCATTACGTGGGAGATCTGTCCTCCCTTGCCGAGGTGCGGATCCTGGCTGAAAAGATCTCTTCGGACCACCGGCGGCTTCACGTGCTGATCAACAACGCCGGCGTCGGGGCGGTCAAAGGACAAGACGGCGATCCGCCCAGGAGCCAAGACGGATATCCACTATGCTTTGCCGTGAACTACCTCGCCCCCTGTTTGCTGACTCACCTGCTCGTGCCGGTGCTGAGACAAGGGGCGCCCTCGCGCATCGTCAACGTCAGCTCCGCGGCCCAAGAAGCGATCGATTTCGACGATCCGATGCTCGAGCAGGGCTACGAGCCGTTCAAGGCCTATGCCCAGAGCAAGCTCGCACTGGCCATGTTCACCTTCGATATGGCCGAGCGGCTGAAAGACAGCGGCATTTCGGTCAACTGCCTGCACCCCGGCTCCCTGCTGGACACGAAGATGGTGCGCGAAAGCTTCGGTTCTCCCATGGGAAGGGCGGAATCCGGCGCCGACGTGGAAGTCTATGTCGCTACCGACCCCGCCCTTGAGCGTAAGACCGGGGTGTACTTCAATGAGATGAAAGAAGCCCGGGCGGAAGAACAAGCCTACGACGCCGAAGCACGGGAAACCCTGCGGCGGCTCAGCGAAAAACTCACCGGCATGAAGTCTGATCACCGCTGAGGCCCCGGCCGGAAACCGGACAAAAGAGCTGCTCGAGGGGGTAGCACGGGCGCCAGGCCGGTTGACAGGCATATCAAAAAGAGGAGGATCTGTATGGCCGAGGACAAGGAAAGAGCCCATGTGATGATCAGCGGACGGGTGCAGGGCGTGTTTTTCCGGGATGAGACCCGGGATGCGGCCGGCCGCGTGGGTGTGACCGGATGGGTGCGTAACACCGCCGACGGAAGGGTCGAGGCGGTCTTCGAAGGACGCCCCCCGGCGGTCGAAGAAATGATCCGGTGGTGCTGGGACGGGTCGCCGTCGGCCAAGGTGGACGATGTGCAAGTAAAAAAAGAGGAATACCAGGGCGAATTCGGCTCTTTTTCCGTCCGCAGGTAATTAAATCGCTGTGGCGATTTCGAACTCGATCATGATCGGATCCTGCACATAAAGGGAGCCGCCTAGTGCGCTGAACGGTTCGATGCCGAAATCGCTCTGTCTGATGACAAACGACCTGCGGGCCGACAGGGAGCTTTCATTTTCATCCATCTGCGCCAGCAGATTGATGAATTCGCCTCAACTCCTCTTGGATCATGCCTCGAAACAGAGGCAGCTTGTATTTGTTTTTTGCCAGTGGACGGGCGCCTTTGACCACTGCATCGGCTGCGGCGTCGATGGTGCGGTCGTCGAGCGTCTTGCCCCGTATCGTGTCTTCCACCAGCAGGGAACGCCAGGGGACAGGAGCGGCCCCGCTGAGAACCACCCGGCCGTCGACCACGCGGTCTCCGTCCAGTTCGAGGGCCAGGGCGGCGCCGGCCAGTGCAAAGTCCCAGGCTCGGCGGGCGCGGATTTTGCGGTAGGTGCTTTTCAACGACGCCTGCGGGGCGGGAAGCCGAACGGCGGTAACGATTTCACCCCTTTCCAGCCAAGTCTCGCGCAGCACGTCGTCCTCAGGATGAACATGAAAGTTTTCCACCGGCATGGTTCGAAGGCCGCCGGGCCCGGTGATCTCCACCTGCGCATCCAACGCCGAGAGCGCCGGTGCGGTATCGGACGGGTGCACGATGAAGCATCGGCCGCCGCTGCCGAAGATGCAGTGAAACTGGTTTTCTCCCCCTGCCGCGTAGCAGACGTCCCCTCCCTTTCTCATGCAATGAAACTCGCCCCGGTAATACCAGCATCGGGGTTTCTGGCAGAGGTTGCCGCCGAGGGTTCCCTGATTTCGGAGCTGGGGGCTGGCCACCTCCGAGGCCCCCTGGGCAAGGGCGGTGTAGTGCTTCCGGATCAGCGGATGCTCGGAGATTTCGGCGATGGTGGTCAGGGCGCCGATGCGAAGGCCCCCGCCGGCAACCTGTTCGACCCCGCGCATGGCTGACAGTCCGCTGATGCTGACGACCTTGCGGACGTCGAATACCTGATCCCTCAGACATCCGAGCAGATCCGTGCCGCCGGCATGAACGCGGGCGCCGTTTTCGGCAAGATGTCCGATGGCCTCCTTCAGGGAGCGGGGCCGCACGTAGGAAAAATGAGCCATCATGGGTCAGCCCTCCTTTTTCTGCTGTTCCAGCAGGCTGGAAAGCTTGAGCGGATTGATGGGTGATTCGGTGATCCGGATGCCGACCGCGTCATAGACGGCATTGGCCACTGCGGCGGCCGTGGGGATGGTCACCGGTTCTCCCAACCCCTTGGCGCCGGAGATGTTGGCCTCTGCGTCGGGCATTTCAATGGGGACGCCGACGATGTCCGCCGGAACGTCCAGAGACGTCGGCAGCTTGTAATCGTGCCAGTTTCGGTTGACCATCTTTCCGGTCCGGTTTGCGTCCAGAATCCGCATTTCCGTGGCCGCCAGCCCGATGCCCATGGTGACGCCGCCGATGACCTGGCTGTCGAAGGTCAGCCGGTTCATGACGCGGCCGCTCTCGTTCGTACTCAAAAACCTGAGAATACGCAGTTCCCCGGTGCGGGTGTTCACCTCGACTTCGCAAAACTGGGCGCAGAAGGGGTTGACCGTCTTTTTTTCCGGATTGGGTCCGCGGTGTCCCACGCCGACCACCACCCCTTGTCGCTTCAGACCGGAAATGTCGACGATGCGGATCCTGCGATCCGGCCGGCTGCGGGAAACGATGTCGTCTCCCGTGTAACGCAAGTCCTCCACGGGAAGGTCCATCTCTTCGGCGGCCATTTGCAGCAGGCGCCGCTTGACCTGCACCGCGGCATCCCGAACGGTGGGGGCTTCGGTGGGAACGGTTTTGCTCCCGCCGCTGGGGGTGGCATACTGGGTGGTGCCGGTGTCGGCATGTTCGATGCGGATCATTTCCGGCCGGAGGCCGAGTTCTTCGGCCGCCACCATGGCCATGACGGTCTTGGTGCCGGTGCCGATGTCGCTGGCCCCCATGTTCAAGTTGGCGCTGCCGTCGGAAAACAGCTTCAAGATTACCGTCGAGGGCGGGCCGCCTCCCCCCACAAACCAGACGCTGCCGGCCATGCCCACCCCCCGGCGAAGGTGCCCCTTTTTTTCCTGTCCCGCGGTTTTCCGGCGGGCTTTTTCCCACCCGAACCGGCGGGCGCCTTCCTTGAAGCACTGTTTGAGACCGGTGGTCGTATAGGGAGGATTGCCCTCCCGTCCCTGACTGTAGTCGGGAACGTTTTTCAGGCGCAGGGCGACCGGATCCATTCCGATGGCCTCGGCTAGGGCGTCGAGCATCTGCTCCAGGGCCCAGGAGCACTGGGGATGTCCCGGTGCCCGAAACGGCCGGGCCGGGCCGGCATTGATGTAAACGTCGGTGCACTCGGTTCGGACGTGGGGACACAGGTACAGATCCCGGATCTGCCAGTCCACCAAGGAGGTGCCCCCGGCGGGATAGGCGCCGCCGGTGCCCAGACAGGTGAAGGAAAGAGCGGTCAACGTGCCGTCTTTTTTCACCCCCGCTTTTAAGGTCATGTTGCTTGGGGGCCGGTTTCCCATGGCCAGAAACGTGGCTTCCCGCGGCAAAAAGCTCTTCACCGGACGGCCGGTCTTTTTGGCCAGCAGGGCGGCGACGATGCTGTAGCGGCTGGTTTGCAGTTTGCTGCCGAATCCCCCGCCCATGTAATGGCCGATGACGCGGACCTTTGACAGGGGAAGACCCAGGACTTCGGCCACCCGGGATTGTACGGCGTATACGCCCTGGGTGGATTCCCAGATGGTCAGCACATCCCCGTCCCAGTTGGCCACGCACCCGTGCAGCTCCAGTGGGGTGTGCACCTCGGCCTCGGTGCGGTAGTGCTGCTCCAGGACCACGTCGGCCTCAAAAAAGCCTTTTTCCACATCGCCCCGGGAATAGGTGTCCGTTTTGAGCTTGTTGCCGTTTTCGTGGACTTTGGGGGCGTCCTTTTCAAGTGCCCGCCGCTCATCGGACACATGGGGCAGCACTTTGTAGTCGACGCGGACGGCCCCGGCGGCGTCCCAAGCCTGGTAGAGGGTCTCGGCGGCTACCGCGGCCACCGGTTCGCCTTCGAAGCGGCAGGTCTTGGGAAAGAGAGTCGTTTTCACGTCACGAAAAGACCAGGGCAGATCCGTCTTCGGATCGCCGGGGCCGATGACCGCCCGAACTCGGGGCGGGGCTTCGGCCGCCGTGGTGTCCACTTTTTTTACCTGCGCATGGGGGTGCGGACAGCGCAAAATGGCACCGTAGAGCATCCTGGGCAGCACGATGTCGGAAGGATACACCGCGGTACCGCTGACCCGCTCGTAGGCGTCGACCCGGGGCCGCGGCTTTCCGACGACATCGGTCCTCTCCCAGGGTCCTGGCGTTTCACCCGGTGAGGGGGTCTCCGGCACCGGCAGGCCTTCGGTGTAGTACATCGATTTCTGATCTCCTGGCATGGCTCACTCGCTTATATCGAATGGGTTCCCGGCCCCGGCCGAATCTGCCGGTGCCGTTTCGTCCTTGGCTACTTACTGCGTGCCTTGGCGGCTTTTTCGGCGGCCTTGAAGATGTGGCTGTAAGCGCCGCACCGGCAGAGATTACCGCTGACTGCGATGCGGATTTCCTCCGTGGTGGGCGACGGATTTTTCCGCAAAAGTCCTTCCACGGACATGATCTGGCCCGGGGTGCAATAGCCGCACTGAAAGGCGTCTTCTTCGGCGAACGCCGTCTGCACGGCACCGAGCTCTTCGCCGTTCAACAGGCCTTCCACCGTCGTGATTTCTGCGCCTTCGGCCTCCAGCGCTAAAGTCAGACAGGCATAGCGGGGAACGTGTCCGATGAGCACCGTGCATGCGCCGCACTCTCCGCGGCTGCAGCCCTCTTTGGTGCCGGTCAGGCCCAGCTTTTCGCGCAGCACATAGAGAAGACTCCATCGGGGCTCCACCAGCAGGTGGTGATCCCGGGCGTTGATGTGCAGCGAGAGCTTGCTCAGCGAATCGGCGTTTATCACTTCCTCCTCCTTTTCGCCCCCGCCGGATGCAAAGAGGCGGCTCGATGCCGCCACACAGACGGTGCCCGCCCCGACGCCGGCCATGAAGCTTCTTCGGGAGATACGGTGGTTGGAAAGACTCCGCTTCGGGTTGGGTTTTTCCATTGGCGGCCTCCAGCAATCGGATTAACCAAAATTGTGGTTCATTACCGCCGCTGTCCGGCGGAGCGGCCCATTGGACCGGGAAACAAACGGAGCTCATAGCGGCAGCGGCATTGACGCCTCTCTGCGGCCGATCAGCCGAGCCCAGCCGCAAATCGATGCTGTTGCAAGTAAATGACCATTCGCATGAAATCGAGGGTCAATCCAATGGGTGCAAGACCGTATTCCTGCGGGGGGGAAAATCTATTTTTGCAGGCGCCATGGGAGGCCTGAACCGCAGCGTGGGCTTCAGGTAGAAAAAATACAGTCTTCCACGCATTTATGTGCCGGGGCATCGGGGCTATTCATGGCAACGAGGTTTTCAAGATCGAGATCGAACAAAAGCGGTAGAATCGCCGTCCCGATTCTATCAGGGCGTTTTGCCATCACGTACCATTGGTTTCGGCCTCGGTGAACGACCGCAGCGGACAGCCTTTTCAGCTTCCGGGGAAGGGGTTAATTGCCAACCATGGCCTGCCCAGCGACAAGTAAGCCCGCCGCACTTTCACGCGTCATCGGCATCGACGCCGGCGCCGTCTCCGTGTCGGTCGCTGAAATCGAGCGGGCCGGGGCGCGGCCTGATTTTCTCTATCGTTGCGGGCAGATGACGCTGTATATGGCGGAGTAGTCCGCATCGCCGAGTCCCCGGTGCAAGGCCTCTTCAACGATTCGCCGGACGCCGTCGAGGCCGGCGGTATCCAGGTTCGAGGCTGCCGCTGCAGAAAGGGCCAGCCCGACGTCTTTGGCCAGATGCCGGGTTGGAAAATTCGGATCGGAGAAATCGGCCGCCAGCATGCGGTCCAGCTTCTTGTCGAAGGTCGGGGCATAGAGGGCGCTTTTGCGCAGGATCTCCATGAACCGGTCCGTCGAGACCCCGCTTTTCCGCACCAGGGCAAGGCTGAGGCAGAATGCGGCGGTAAGGCTCGCGATGAGCTGGTTCATCGCAAGCTTCAAGACGGCGGCCCTGCCGACGTCACCGATCAGAAGGGGGGCCGGCCCGAAGCACGCCAACAGCCCGGACCACCTCTGAAGCTGTTCGTCCGAGGCGCCCGCCATCACGATCAACTCCCCCTTGCGGGCCTCGGGAAGACTTCCCAGCACCGGCGCCTCGAAATAGTCCCCGCCGCCGGCTTCGATCCGCCGATGCAAGCCGGTGCTCTGCTCCGGCGAGATCGTTCCCATCTGGATGACGGTTTTGCCGGAAAGCACCGCCGGAGGCTCGGAAGCAAAGAGGACATGCTCAATGGCCGGGTGATCTGAAAGCATCAGGACAACGCCGTCGGCCCCGGAAATCGCCTCCGCCGCATTCTTGGAGATGGTTGCCCCGAGCTCCGCCAGGGGGGCGGCTTTTTCGGGCGTCCGGTTCCAGGCGGTCAGCCGGTAGCCCGCCTTCAAAATTCGTTCTGCCATGGGCCGGCCCATGAGGCCGGTGCCGATCATTGCGATGTTCGGTTTTGTTGACATGACATGCCTCCAAGTTCAAATTGCCGCAGCGGCAAAACCGCTCTTATGAAACTACCCCAAAAGATCGGCAAGTGAATACCCTCGGGGGAGCCCATAGTCCCGCGCCGAGCATCGCAAATCCGGCCGGATCAGGCCCTTTCGCTGTTTGAGGCCCCCGTTCTTTGGGGCCGAGTTCGAAAGGGCCCCGGCCGGATTGAGAAGCGCAGGAAGAAGCGGGGCGCAGGGCGCCTTTTCTTTTGGTTACTTTTCTTTGGGCGAGCAAAGAAAAGTAACAAGTAAAATGTATAAATATCAAGATATTATAAAAAATGGTTTCATCTTTGATCAAACTGAACGCCTCGGCGGTCAGCGGCGGGGCTTATGTGAAACTTCATTTTCCCGGTCCGTCATTCCTGGCTTGACAAGCCTGCCCCGGACCCCGATCCGGGGGGGCTCCAGGTTTTTGTGGATCCCGGCTCGGAGTTTATCCCGCACTTGATGCGGGACTTCGCTTCCGTCTTGAGTCTTCGCTCTGCGAGCTACGCCGGACAGGTCGGCCGGGATGACGGGCGGGGAAGTTTCATTCTTGGTCAAATCCTGTTCAGAGAGCAAGACGGCGGGCATGATTCCGGATCTCGATCCGCTCCGCTGCGTTCGCCTGCAAATACAGCTGGAAGTGGCTGGCAGCCCTTTGCTTCCTTAAGTGCATAAAGTATAGAACGTCCCCTCTTTTTTCGGATTTTAAGCCTTTACGCCGCATCGAAATGAAATTGCGTCAGCGATTTCATTTCGAGGCGGCGTCGATGTCGAAGATTTTCTTGCCCTGGACGTAGTCCTTGGTCTGGTACTGGGTGATCCGTTGAATCTTGTTGGTGATTTCAACCAGTTTCCCGATGTTTTCGGCGACCAGCTTTCGGAATTCGTCCCTGACCGGCGCATCGAGCTTGCCCTCGGCCAGTTTTTTGCTGCCGAGCAGCACGACCTGCAGCGGACTGCTCAGCTCGTGGCTGACGGCGCCCGCCAGTTCGAGGATGGCCTGCAGTTTTTCTTTTTCCTTGCGGTCTTCTTCCGCCTTTTTATTCTGGGTGATATCCATGAAGTAGCCCATAACGGCACGCCGCTCCCGGTGCTGGACCGAGGTGACCGCCTCGATGATCCACTTGACCGTGCCGTGTTTGTCGACGATGCAAAATTCGTAGGGCGTCGATCGAACCCCCTTGAGGGTCTCGACGGCGTTTTGATGGACCTGGTCCCTGTACTCTTCGTGCACGATGTCCAGGGGAGGGATATGCGGCAGTTCGTCTTTGGAATAGCCGGTGATTCTCGTAAATTCGTCGTTGAAATACAAAAACTTCCCGTCCTGGATCAGGTAGCAGCCGATAAATGCCGCGTGGATGGCCCGGTTGATTTCCTGCTCGGCCTCTTTGGTGCTGGTGATGTCCCGAATGACCCCTTCGACGGCGATCGGGGCGCCGGCCTCGTCCCGGCTGACCGTCCATTGGTCGTGCATCCAGCAAGTTCGCTGCTCGGCGTCGGTAAGCCGGTAGACGCATTCACCGCTATGTTTTCCCGTTTCAAGGGAATCCTGGATCGCCCGTTTCAATGTTTCTCTGTCTTGGGCATGGATTTTTGAATAGGCGCCCTCCAGGGAAAGATTTTTGACGCCGCTTTTTTGGGTTCCGTAAAGCGCCAGAAACAGTTTGTTGAAAAAGGTGAAGGTCTGCGATTCGATGTCGAACTGGTAAAGGGCGTTCTGGGACCGGTCGGCCAGTCGCACGAATTCCTCGGACAGGACCCGGACGATCTTGTCTTGCTCGTCCCTTTTGGAAAGCTCCGATTCCAGCTGCCTGGCCCGGGCTTCCATCTCCTCGTAGGTCGGCTTGTCGGGCATACAACGCTCCATTTTCTGCGGCCTTCCGGCCGTTGACGGGTCCGCGGCAACGGCACAGTCCATATCAAAGCTCGACGGGCGTGGAAAGGCTGTATCGATAAACCGACCGGCTAATGGAAATCTCCTTCTGTGGATAGGAATAGGTCCTTCAAGCACCAGATATCGGCGACGGCAGGGCGGAGGCCCAATCGTTTCGGCTGTAAAAACGGGGTTTCGGCTCTCGCCGAAACCCCGCGTCCAAGGTTCAGTTTACGTTCTTATATCGGGGACAGCCGGTGCTACCCGAGAATGCAGCCGCAGGAGCACTGGGCCATTTTCATCTTGCACACCGATTCGTCCTCTTTGCTGCGCATACATCGGCTGTAAGCCGACTCGCAGTCCTCGTAGCAGGAACGGTCGAATGTCTTGTCAGATACGTCCATTTTATACCCCCTGGTGAGAGATTGGTTGCCGACGATCGAACCGGTCGCTCCGATTTTCCAACCGGCTCATGTTAAATCATAATGATTTTTGGCGGCGAGGGAAGGTCGGAAAGAGCCTCCTTTTCGGAAACACCCATACACTGGATGGGTAACCGCTGTAATATTCCGATATTTTTGATATGGGCATTGATAAGGAGAGCGCCGACGATGGCTGTTTTGCCCCCCTTGATCGACACCCACGCCCACATATGCGATGAATCCTTTGACAGGGACCGTGCCCGGGTGCTGGCCCGGGCCGAGGCGGCGGGCGTCGCCGCGATCATCGCCGTGGGAGAGGACCTCGCAGACGCCGAAAAAAACCTTGCCCTGGCCCGTCGATTTCCCATTCTTCGGCCTGCGGCAGGACTCTATCCAACCCTCCTTGCCCCGGTTGCGGCCGATGAGATGGTCTCGTTTATCCGGCGGCACCGGGACAGGTTTTGGGCGGTGGGCGAGGTCGGACTCGACTTCTGGGCCGTAAAAGAGCAAACAGAACGGGCGGTGCAGCGAAAGATCTTTGCGCGGTTTATCGACCTGGCCAGGGAGCTGGACCTTCCGTTGAACGTGCACTCCCGCTCGGCCGGCCGGCATGCCGTGCAGATGCTGATCGAACGCGGCGCTGTCAGCGTCCAGCTCCATGCCTTCGACGGCAAGTTCTCCACCGCCCGCCCCGCCGTGGAGGCCGGGTATTACTTTTCGATTCCCCCCTCGGTCGTGCGCTCCCGCCAGAAACAGAAGCTCGTCAGCCATCTGCCCCTCGACCGTCTGCTGGTGGAAACCGACAGTCCGGTGCTGGGCGCCGACAGGGCCGTGCGAAACGAACCGGCCAACCTGCCTCTGGCGATTCGCGCCGTCGCCGAAATCAAGCAGGTTTCCGAAGAGGCTGTACGCGCCGCGGTCGGTCAAAACGCACAGGATTTGTACCGGCTCGTATAAATCTCCCGCCGGAGAATATAGAATCTGGAATCTGGAATTTTGAATCCCGCCGCTCTTTCCGCAGCCTAGTTGGAAGCCCCCAAAAAAATCTGCATTTTTTTCTAAAAAGGGGTTGACTCTCTTCGAGTGGTACCCTAAGTATATTGTCACATATAGTATTATAGCGTCATACATAGAGAGACAGAGAGGCTGGCGGGCGCTTGCCTTTCAAGCAGCGCCGGAGCCGCTTCGGCGCCTTCCGGCCGGAGGGCGCCCGAAGCCTGGAGTTGACGATGCCGGCGAAAGGAAAACAGTATTTTTTCATCAGCTCCCTTGAAAAGGGGATCCGGATCCTGGAGCTGCTGGCGGAAAAAGAGGCGATCAGCATCTCGGATGCGGCGCGGCACCTGCAGACCAACCGGGCCGGTGTCCATCGATTTTTAGCGACGCTGCGCGAGCTCGGCTATGTAGAAAAAGACGAAGAGGACCGCTATCACCTGACGTTCCGCGTGGTGGAGCTCGGCATGAAGGTCGTCAACCGCCATGAACTTCTCCGGGTTGTCAGGCCCTACCTGCTGGAGCTATCCGTGGCGTTCAACGAAACCGTCAACCTGGGCCGTTTCAATGGAGGAGACATCCTTCACCTGGACAAGATCGACAGCCGGGAGATCCTTCGCATGGACAGCGAAATCGGATCCCGCGCACCGGCCTACTGCACCGGCCTGGGCAAGTCCGTGCTGGCGTTTTTGCCAGAAGAGGAGCTGAACGAATATCTGAAAAACACCCGGCTCAAGGCCCAAGGTCCAAATACGATCACCTCGCGCAGGCAGCTTCGAAAAGAGCTCGAACGGATTCGCAGGCAGGGATACGCCCTGGACAACGAGGAACTCTCCTCCGGGCTCAGGTGCATTGCCGCCCCGGTGTTCGACCATACCGGCCGCGCCGGCTACGCCGTGAGCGTCTCGGGTCCGGTGACGCGAATGACCATGGAGCGGATCGAAGCCATCCACCCGGTGGTCAGGCAAACCTGCCTACGCCTGTCGGAAAAGCTCGGCTCCGCTCAAGGGGCTGCCGGGGGATAAACAACGGACATTTTTGGAGCAAGGAGTGGAAAAGATGGCACGCAAAAAGTTGAACCGATTCGATCTTCAGAATATGAAAGAGGCCCGGCAGCCGGCGGTTTGGATCACCGCCTACGACTACTGGACCGCACAGTTTGCCCAGCAGGCGGAGATGGACATGATCCTGGTGGGCGATTCGCTCGGGATGTGCATCTACGGCTATGACGGGACCGTTCCGGTCACCATGGACCAGTGCATCTATCACAGCGAAGCCGTGCGGCGCGGGGCGCCCCAGACCTTTGTCATCGGCGACCTGCCGTTTCTCTCCTACCAGGTCAGCGTGGAGGAGGCCGTCCGCAATGCGGGCCGTTTTTACAAGGAGGCCGGAGTGGACGCCGTCAAACTGGAAGGCGGCGGGCGCGTCTCGGGCCAGATTCGCGCCATCGCAGACGGCGGTATGCTGGTCATGGGCCACATCGGACTGACGCCGCAAAGCTCCGGCCAGCTCGGCGGGTTCAAGGCGCAGGGCAGAACCGCGGAAACCGCAGAAGCCGTCATCGAAGACGCCCTGGCCGTCGAAGCCGCCGGGGCCTTTGCCATTCTGGTGGAAGCCGTGCCGCCTGAAGTCTGCGGCATCATCCGGGAACGGCTTGCGATTCCGGTATACAGCATCGGCGCCGGGGCGGATGCCGACGGCCAGCTCATGATCTGCAGCGACGTACTGGGCATCTTCCAGGCGTTCACGCCCAAGTTCGTCAAAAAGTATGAAAACCTGGCCGACAAGTCCATCAAAGCTCTCTCGGCCTACGCCAAAGAAGCACGGGAAGGCGTTTTTCCGGCCGATGAGCACACCTACAAGATGGTCGAGGGCGAGTACGAAAAGCTGACCGCCCTGCTGGAAAAGAAAACAACATAGACGAATGCTTGCAGCGGGGAATAATCAAATTTCAAGGAGGGAAACGGCATGTCCGAGACGCTGAAAAAAATTCGCGCCTTCATGGAAAAAGAGGGTATTCCCGGCAGAGATGCCCACGATCTGCCCACCAGCAAGAAAACCTTCGCCGACGGGGCCCGTTATCGAATCGAAATTGCCGGCGTAGAAAGAGCCTCGACCATGGAGGCGCTCATCGACGAGTCGAAAAAACGCGGGGTGACGGTGCACCGGGCGATCTGCGCAGTGGGCGGGTCGACCTACTGTGATTTTGAAGAGCTCAAGGCCATGGCCCAGATGGCCGCCGAAGAAAAAATCGAGGTCGTGATGACAGTGGGCCACCGCAAGGCATGGGATGTGGGCTCCAAGGAGATCTCCAACCCCGAGGGGGCCATGCAGGGGTTTCGGCTGCGGGGATCGGACAACATCTCCTACCACATCGCCGACATCATGCGCTGCGTCGAGGCCGGCCACCGGGGGTTTCTGGTATACGACGAGGGGGTGCTGTTTCTGCTCGACAAGATGCGCAAAGAAGGGCTGCTTCCCAAGGAGACTTTTTTCAAATTCTCCGTGTTCGGCGGATACTGTTCGGCGGCGGGCGCACGGGTGATCGAATCGCTGGGGGTCAACTCCATGAACCCGATCGCCGACGTTTCCCTGCCGATTCTCGGCTCCATCCGGCAGGCGGTCGACATTCCGCTGGACGTTTACATCATCATCGTCGACGCGTTTGGCGGCATGTACCGCGCCTACGAGACCCCGGAGATCGCACGGGTGGCCTCGCCCTGTTATTTCAAGATCGAACCGGGCACCTCCGAGGGCGACATCTACAAACCCTGGGTGACAGAAGCGTTTCACGACAATCTGATCCGACAGAAAGTCAAGATCGCCCAGGTCGTCAACGAACTGATGGCGAGACATGCTCCGGAACTGAAAACTTCCGAAAAAGGCCCGGCCGACCTGGTGCTGCCGGTGGTGGGGTAGAAAGAGAGGCATTCGATGGATAGTGTATTTGATGTGGCCATCAAAAACATGAACCGGGCCGGCGAGCTGGGGGGGATCGACTCGCGAGTGCTGGAAGTGCTCCAGGAGCCCAAACGAATCCAGCAGTTCCGGATTCCGCTGAAGCTCAGCGACGGCTCATTTAAGGTGTTTCCGGCCTATCGGGTGCATTATTGCGACGCCCTCGGCCCGTTTCGGGACGGCACCCGCATCCGGCCGGACCTGACCCTGGACGAAGTCAAGGCCCTCGGGCTTTTTATGACCATCAAGCACTGCGCGGCGGCAATTCCTGCCGGCGGGGCCAAGGGCGGCATCCAGGCGGATCCCTCGAAGCTGGACAAGGTCGACTTGGAGCGTCTGGTGAGAGCCTTCGTCAGGTTTCTCCAGCCCAAGGGACCCTGGGAGGATGTGCCCGGCGCCGACATCGGCACCGGCGAGCAGGCCATGGCCTGGATGCTCGACGAATACGAGCAGATCACCGGCCGGCACTGTCCGGCGGCCATCAACGACAAGCCGCCCATCCTGGGAGGATCCCTGGGCGGGGAGGAGGCCACCGGCCGGGGCGTGTTTCTGACCCTGGCCGCGGCGGCAAAAGACATGGGGATGGATCTTTCCAGCAGCCGGGCCGTGGTGCAGGGCTTCGGGCAGGTGGGATCGCACCTGGCCAGCCTGCTGAGCGAAACCGGGTGCCGGATCGTGGCAGTCAGCGACGTATACGGCGGAATTTTCAACGCGGATGGAATCGACATTTCCGCGTTGAAGGAGCAGGTTCGCAATACCGGCAGCGTAAAGGACTTTCCCGGGACCGAGCCGGTGGCCAACGATCGGATTTTCGCAGTGGAATGCGACATCGCCGTCCCCGCGGCGGTCCATGACGTGATTCACACCGAAAATGCCGGTGAGATCAAGGCCCGGTTGATCGTCGAAGGGGCAAACGGACCGATCACCGACGGGGCCGACGCGATTCTCAACGACAAGGGGGTGACGATCGTGCCGGACGTCGTGGCCAACAGCGGCGGGGCCACCGTGTGCCACTTCGAGCGGACCCAGGGACTTTCCGACCAGTACTGGGACATCGAAACGGTGCAGGCCCAACTGAAGAAGCGGATCCTCGATGCATACCGGTTTGCCGCAGAGGCGGCGAAAGAGGCGGGAAACCAATCTCTTCGGGTGGGGGCCTGGATTTACGCCCTGAAAAAAATCGAACAGGCGATGAAGCTTCGCGGCTGGGTGTAGCCGCCTGGCACTGGTTGGCGGGAGTTCCAGGTTCCAGGTTTCAAATGTAAGGTTTCAAGTGAACCCACAAACAGGAGATGCCCGATGACCCTGTTTACACTGGAAGAATACAAGGCCCGGATCCATGCGGTGAAAAAACGCATGGAGGCGTCGGAAATCGAGGTCCTGGTGGCCTCGGATCCGGCCAACATGAACTACCTGACCGGCTACGACGGATGGTCGTTTTACGTGCCCCAGTGCGTGGTGCTGGCGGCCGACAGCGAAGAACCGGTCTGGATCGGCAGGAAAATGGACGCCAACGGCGCCCGGCTGACCACCTGGCTTGCAGAAGAAAACATTCTGGGCTACCCGGAAGACTATGTCCAGTCCCCGGTCAAGCATCCCATGAACGTCGCCGGCGAAGAAATCCAGCGCCGCGGCTGGGCAGGGCGAACCGTGGGCGTGGAGATGGACGCGTACTACTTTACGGCCCGCAGCCTTGCCGAGCTTAAAAAAAGCCTGCCCGAAGCGCGGTTTGCCAACGCGGACCTGCTGGTGAACTGGGTAAGACTGGTCAAGTCCGACGCCGAGATCGCGCTGATGAAAGAGGCTGGAAAGATCGCCGAACGAGTCATGCAGACGGCCATCGACCGCCTCGAACCCGGGGTCCGGGAATGCGACGCCGTGGCCGACGTCTACCGGGCCCAGATGTCGGGCACGCCGCAGTTCGGGGGAGACTACCCGTCCATCGTACCGATGATGCCCACCGGCGAGAAGACCTCGGCCCCGCACCTGACCTGGACTGACGCCCCCTATGAAAACGAACAGATGGTCAACCTGGAGCTGGCCGCCTGCCGTCACCGGTATCACTGCCCCATTGCCCGCACCGCTTATCTGGGCAAGCAGCCCCCCGACAAACTCGTTTCTTTGGCCGAGCATACCGTCGAAGGGCTCAACCTGACCCTGGACGCCATCAAGCCGGAAATGCGCTGCGAAGAGGTGGAGCAGGTCTGGCGCGAACACATCGCCAAGGCCGGCCTTACGAAGGAGTCTCGCATCGGCTATGCCCTGGGGCTGAACTACCCGCCGGACTGGGGGGAGCACACCGCCAGCCTGCGGCCCGGAGACAAAACGGTCCTGGCCCCGAATATGACCTTTCACATGATCCTGGGCATGTGGATGGACGAATACGGTTTCGAGTGCAGCGAGTCTTTCCGGGTGACTGAAGCCGGCTGCGAAACCTTTGCCGATTTTCCCCGGAAGCTGTTCGTAAAATAGCGTCCGGTGTGCAAACCACCGGATCACCGGATTTCGAAACACCAAACACGAAACACGAGACACCAGCTAAAATGCTGTATACGACGAAAAAAGGACGGGTGAGCAGCGGCGAGGCGATCGGCATTCTGCTGCTGGACACCGCCGTTCCGTTTATCCCCGGCGACGTGGCCAACGCCACCACCTACGGCTACCCGGTCCGGTTCCAGAAGGTCGAAGGCTTTTCCGTGGCCCGGGCGCTTGACAAGGACCCCGGGGTCTACGACGCCTTGAAATCGGCCGCCGATTCGCTGGTCGCTCAAGGTGTGCGCGCGGTCACCGGAGACTGCGGATTCATGGCGGTCCACCAGCGGCGTCTGAGCGAAGAACTCCGCGTACCGGTGTTTTTGTCCAGCCTGATCCAGATTCCCTTTATCCTGGCGATGATCGGCGAAGGGGCGAAGGTGGGGGTGGTCACGGCCGACTCGACCCGCCTTGACGACGCCCTTTTACAAGAGATCGGAACGGCAGACCCCGGCCGGGTCGCCGTCGCCGGACTGCAGGATTGCCCGTCGTTTTACCCCTTCGCCATCGAAGAGACCGGGACCCTGGATGCCGAGGCCGTGGAGGCGGAGGTGGTGGCCGCCGCCGAAGAGCTCGTGGCCCGGGAAACGTCGGTAAGGGCGATGCTGCTCGAATGCAGCCTGCTTCCGCCCTATGCGGCGTCGGTCCAGGAGGCTGTCGGCCTGCCGGTGTTCGACTATGTGACCATGATCGACTACGTGTTTTCCGCAGTGGTTCGCCGGCGATTTTCCGGCTTTATGTAGCCGAAGGCAATACTGCCCGCCGGTCCGGCCGGGAGGCCGGCGCTGAACAACGCCGAAGGAGGCGGCAAGTGGATATATCCAAGAGGATCGAAGAACTCGGACCGGAGCTCATCGAGCTTCGCCGGGATTTCCATCGCCACCCGGAGCTTGGACTGCAGGAAGTGCGCACCGGGGCCAAGGTCGCCGAGTATCTCGAAAACCTGGGGATGAAGGTCGTCCGGATGAACCGGACCGGGGTGGTGGGGCTGCTCAAAGGGGGCCGGCCCGGCCCCACCCTCATGCTCCGGGCCGACATGGACGCGCTTCCGATCACAGAAGAGACCGGGCTTTCCTTTCAGTCCGAAAACGATGGCGTGATGCATGCCTGCGGACACGATGCCCACACGGCCATGCTGATGGTGGCTGCAAAGATCCTTTCGGACATGAAGGATCGGATCGACGGGAACATCAAATTCGTCTTCCAGCCCAACGAGGAAAATGTCGGCGCCCTGGCCATGATCGAAGAAGGGGCGCTGGAAAATCCCAGGGTCGATGCCTGCATGGGCATTCACGTCTGGGCGCCGCTTCCGACGGGGCAGCTGGGGATCAGCGCCGGCTGCGTGATGGCCGGTATGGAACACTTCGAATTGGTGATCAAGGGCAAGGGCGGCCACACCGCAACCCCCCAGAGCGCGGTGGATCCGATCCTTGCCGCCGCTTCGGTGATCCAGTCGGTCCAGATGATCCAGACCCGGGAGGTGGACGTTCTCAAAGAGCCGACCATCATCATGTTCGGCAAAATCGAGGGGGGCACCGCCTCCAACGTGATTCCGGACTCGGTGACCCTGTCCGGGACCATGCGATACATGTACGAGGGGCCCGAAGACAGCCCGGACAACCCCAAGAACCGCTTCGAGCGCATCGTGGCCCGGATCTGCGAGGCTCATCGCGCCGGCTACTCGCTTTCCTTTCTCTACGGGCACCCCACTCTGGTCAACCATCCGGAGATCATGGAACTGATCCGCTGTGCGGCGGGGGAAAAACTGCCGACGGCCGTGAAGCTGGTGCCTTTGGTCACTCTGGCCGGCGAAGATTTTTCAGAGTTCGCCTGCCGGGTGCCCGGAGGGTTTTGCTTTCTCGGCGCCGGCAAAAACGCTCCGGAAGAAAACTTTCCTCATCATCATCCCCGGTTCGATATCGATGAAAGGGCGCTGCCGGTCGGCGTCGCGCTTCACGTGCAAAGCGCCCTTTCGTTTTTCGACCATGCCGACCGGCTGTCGTTTCTGAAGAAAGGGTAAGTGCAACGCCGATCCCGACGACCGGGTCGGCCGGGTAAAACCTGAAACCAACATCGGATCCATTCAAAGAGAGGAGTCAAGTCATGAGAAAAATTCTGAGTATCGCATTGGCAATCGTGCTGGTGGTTTCCGTCGGCGCCGCCATGGCCGCAGAGTACAAGGGCGGTCCGATCAAGGCGCGCCTGGCATCCGAGGAGATCGAAGGCGATTTTATGACCGTGTGGGCCAACAATTTCTCGGATCACATGAAGAAATGGTCCGACGGAAAAATCGACGTCAATGTCTATCCCTACGGCACGTTGGGCGCCACCGGCGACATCAACGAGTTGGCCCAGCTCGGCGTGGTGGAGTTCGTCTTTTCCGACTACGCCTGGATCAGCTCCTTTGTTCCCCAGGCCCAGGTGCTGGCGCTGAATTACCTGTTTCCCACCGAACGGGTTCCGGAAGTGCTCGACTGGATGATCAAAAACGGGGATTTCTTCCCCCTGCTCGACCAGGCCTTCCGAAAAAACGGCCTGGTACCGATGAGCATCATGTACGAAGGGTGGCAGTGGGTGACCTCGAAAAGACCGATCAAAAAGCCGAGCGACATGGACGGGCTCAAGGTGCGGCTGATGTCTTCCAAGCTTCTGGTGGAAGACTACCAGGCTTACGGGGCCAGCCCGACGCCCATGGACTACGGGGAAGTATACAGCGGGCTTCAGATGGGCCTGATCGACGCCCAGGTCAACCCGCTGTTTGCCATTTACAGCATGAAGTTCTACGAAGTGCAGGACTACTTCACCCAGCTCAAGAGCGAGCCGTTTTTAGGCATCCCCACGGCCAACCTGGATTTCTTCGAAAGCCTGCCTGAAGAGGTCCAAAACGAGATGCTCAGCTTCTGGCAGGAGTCGATCATCCCGGCCGGCAATTGGATCGACGAGCGAAACGCCAGCGACAAGGCCAAGATGATGAAGGCCAAGCCCGAAGCGGTGTTCCATGTGATCGACGATGCGGCCGTTGTCCAGTTCAAGAAGGAAGCCGAAACCGTCTATCCGAAATTCACCAAGATCGGCGGTGAGGGGGCCGATCAGATTCTCGATGCCCTGCTCAAAGACATCGAGGACGCGAAAAAGGCCCTCGGCATCGAGATGTAGGCAAAGGAAATTCACCGCAGGCCGGGTCGGTAAACGGCCTGCGGTGCCGTTGGTTCTTCGGAAGAATCCGGAGAATCGAAATTCGAATTTCGGATTTCGTGCTTCGAAATTTGCAAATACCGCGTCCTCGGGCAGGAATACTTCGGCAGCCGCTGCGCGGTGAAAAACCTCCTGACCGGCGAGGAGAAAAAGATGGGAGAGCAAAGCGGGAACGAAAAAAAACCGAGCAAGCTGAGACTGTTCAACCGGTATCTGGGAAAGGCCGTCAATGCCATGGAAGTGTCGATCCTGGTATCTTGCGTGGCGGCCCTGGCGGTACTGTTGATGGTCAACGTGTTCGCCCGAACCTTTTTCCAGAGCATCTACTTTGCCGAGGAGGTGTCCAAGTTTCTCGTGATGCTCACCACCTTCACCGGCGTCAGCTATGGGGTTCGAAAGGCGCGGCACATCCGGATGGGGGCGTTTTTGGACGCCATGCCTCCGAAAATGGAAAAGGTCTTTTTAATCATTATCTGTGCGGTCAGCGCCGTGGTGATGGGAATCATGACCTGGTTCTCCTACCAGTATCTCCTCAACGCCATGAACAGAGGGCATGTGACGCCGGCCCTGCGGATGCCCTCATGGACTTTCTACGTGATCATCCCGATCGGATTCGGCCTGGCGACGATTCAGTACATCCGGACCATCATCAAGAACCTCATCGAAAAAGATCCCTGGCAGTCGCCGGACCAGCAGAGCGAATACGAAGATGAAGAGGTCGGGGGGGTGCAGCTATGACGTTATTTGGAATCAGCCTTGGCTCCATGCTCCTGTTCGGGTTTCCATTCATGGTGACTCTCCTGGGCTCCCTGATCCTGTACGTGTATGTCTACATGCCCGATTTTGCCCCGAAGCTGGTCACCACCATGGTCCAGCAGGTGATCACCGGGGTGACGCCCCCGGCCCTGGTGTGCGTACCGATGTTCATTCTGTCGGCCAGCATCATCACCGGCGGAGAGTCGGCCGGCCGCCTGATCCGGATGATCAAGTCCTTTGTCGGGCACCTGCCCGGAGGGCTTCCGATCACCACCAACGCCAGCTGCACGCTGTTCGGGGCGGTGAGCGGATCGACCCAGGCCACCGTGGCGGCCATCGGCGGCACCATGCGCCCGATGCTCCTGGAGGCGGGCTACAAGAGCTCCTTTACCCTGGGGCTGATCGTCAACTCCAGCGACATCGCGTTTCTGATTCCGCCCAGCATCGGCTTCATCGTCTACGGTGTGGCCACCAGCACCTCCATCGGGATGCTGTTTCTATCCGGCATCTTTCCGGGGCTGTTGATCCTTGTGTTGTTTTCCGCCTACTGCTTTGTCTACTCGAAGATCAAGAAGGTCGGGGTGCTGCCCAAGGAGACCTGGGCCGAGCGGATGACCGCGATCAAAGACGGGCTGCCGGTCATGGGGTTTCCGGTGATCATCGTCGGCGGCATCTACGCCGGGTATTTCAGCCCCACAGAGGCGGCGTCCGCCTCCGTTTTCTACGCGCTCTTTCTGGAAACCGTCGTATATCGAAGCCTGACGTTCGAGCGGATCGTCGATTCCTTTTTGCAGACCGGGGTGATCACCGGCGTCGTTTTCATCCTGGTCGGCGCCGGTCAGGCCTTTTCCTGGATGATTGGCTTCATGCAGATCCCGCAGGAGGTCCTGCCGCCGCTGTTCGGCACCGATCCGTCCATGCTGCGGGTGATTTTGATCGTCGTGGTGGTCTACTTCGTCGCCTGTATGTTCGTCGATCCGATCGTGGCCATTTTCATCCTGAGCCCGATCTTTCAGCCGTATGTGGTCAGCGCCGGTGTGGACCCCATCTTGCTGGGAACTCTGGTGACCCTGCAGGCCGCCATCGGTTCGGCCACTCCGCCGTTCGGCTGCGACATCTTCACCGCTCAGCTCATATTCCGGAGACCCTACCTGGAGGTCATCGGCCATTCGCTGCCGTTTTTGCTGATCCTGATCCTGGCCACGGTGATTCTGGTGGTGTTTCCGCAGATCGCGCTGTTTTTGCCGAACCTGGCCATGGGCGGATAAAATCGCTGCGCAATTTTATGAGAGAAGCCGAAAGCGGGGAAAGCAGGCAAAATGGAGAGGACAACCCATCTGCGGTCAACATGTCCCGACACGGAGGCGGCATGACCTCTTTGCCGACGCTTTTCGACGTATACCGCGCCCAGCGCACGATCCGTTCCCTGATCGTCAACACCCCGCTGATTTCCTCGCCCGATCTGGCCGAATCGACCGGTGCGCGGTCGGTTCACCTGAAGCTGGAGTGCCTGCAGAACACCGGCGCATTCAAGGTCCGCGGCGCCGCCAACAAAATCCTGAACCTGACCGAAGAAGAAAAGAAAAAAGGGGTGATCACCTTTTCCACCGGAAACCACGGCCGGGCCGTGGCCTATGTGGCTGGAAAAACCGAGATCCGGGCCGTGGTCTGTCTTTCGGAGCATGTCGCCGACTACCGGGCCGAAGCGATCCGGAAGCTGGGGGCCGAAGTCTCCATCAAGGGCAAATCCCAGGACGAGGCCGAGGAAAACTACCGCCGCCTCATGGCGGAAAGGGATCTCGTGCCGGTGGTCCCCTTCGACGATCCGATGATTATTGCCGGTCAGGGGACCATCGCCCTGGAGATTCTTTCCGAAATTCCAGACGTCGATATTTTGATGATCCAGCTTTCCGGCGGCGGACTGCTTGCCGGCATCGCCATGGCCGCCAAGTCGATCAACCCGGGGATCCATGTCGTGGGTCTTTCGCTGACCCAGTCTCCAGCCATGATCGAAAGCCTGAAGGCCGGCAGGCCGGTGCCGGTAAAAGAAAAGGACTCGATCGCCGACTCGCTTTTGGGCGGCATCGGCGCCGACAACCGCTACACCCTTGCCCTGGTGGACCGATTTGTGGACGAGCATCTGAAAATCGGGGAAGAGGAGATCAAAGACGCCATGTTCACCGTCTTTTTGCGCCACCGTCTGGTGGTCGAAGGCGCCGCTGCCGTCGGCGTTGCCGCGCTGGAGAAACGGATGATGGATGTTTCCGGGAAAAAAGTCGTGGCCCTGCTTTCGGGCAGCAGCATCGACCCGGGGCAATATGTCCGAATCCTTGAAAGGCGGCTGGGTGCCCGGCGGGGCCGCAACTGAATCTTCGCAGGTCCTTGTTGTGCCCCGGCCGAATCTTTCTGGCTGATCGAC
The DNA here is from genome assembly GCA_021737185.1 of Desulfobacterales bacterium. GTDB lineage: Bacteria > Desulfobacterota > Desulfobacteria > Desulfobacterales > CAFBRK01 > JAIPEL01. The sequence goes on from JAIPEL010000001.1 coordinate 26,995, forward strand.
GCTAAAGGAGAAAACCCATGAAGTGCAGCGGAAAGTTGCTTGCATTGCCGATCGTGCTGGTGCTGTTGATCGGATTTCCCATCGAAGCCGGGGCCGTCAAATACCTGTGGCAGATCGCGCTCGAAGAAATCGAAGGCAGCATGCAGCACGAATATGCCAAAAAATTCGTCGAAACGATCGAACGAAAATCGAAGCGCCAGATCCGCTGCAATATCCATTTTTACGGTGAGTTGGGCACTTCAGACGAAATCACCCGGCTGCTGCAGGAAGGCGATGTCCAGTTCGCCTTCCAGTCGCCGGGCCACCTGGGGTCCACCATTGCCGAGGTGCAGGTCTTTTCCATCCACTACCTGTTTCCGACCGACTCTGCGCTGCTGGAAAAGATTCTCAGCAAAGGGCCGAATACCTATAAGACGCTGGGTAAATACTACAGGAAACACCGGTTGGAGCTTCTTTCCATCATCCAGGAAGGCTGGCAGATCTGGACGGCGAACAAGCCTTTACGGAAACCCGCCGATTTTGCCGGGGTGAACTTCCGGGTGATGTCGTCGCCGTTTCTGATCACCGCCTACCGGAGGTACGGCGCCTACGTGACCACCGTTCCCTACAGCCAGATCTACATGGACCTGGAAATGGGGAAGCTCGACGCACAATGCCAGCCTTTTTTCGCGATCCAGGAGATGAAGTTCTACGAAGTCCAGGACTACATGATCAAGGCCAACCAGCTTCCGTTCATCGCCACCTTTGTCGCCAATCACGCCTTTATCGAAAAACTGCCCCAGGAGATCCGGGCCGTCATCCACGAGGCCGTGGAGGAGGCCAACGAGTTCATCTTCGATTTCGAGCCGGAGCTGAACCAGAAGCGGTTCGACATGATCATGGAAGCCAAGCCGTCCATGAAGTACATCGAGCTGACCGAAGAAGAAATCGCGGCGTTTCAAGAAAAAGCCAAACCCCTGCGACAGAAATTTCTTCAGATGGGCGGAGAAGGGGCCCGGGAGGTGCTGGAGGCGGTGTTGAAGGACAAGGAGTGGGCGGAGAGCAATTAGCATCCGTTGCCGTATTCGGGATTGCGAGACCGGGCATGTTGAACTGCTGTTGCAGATGAAAAATTCGAAATACGAAATTCGGATTTTCGGGAAGTATCGTCTCAAACACGGGTTGGGATGAATAGATGAAAAATCGAGGCATTTTTTCACAAGAAGAATACCGTAGCCGGATCCGCAAGACAAAAGAGCAGATGGACCGGCAGGGGATCGAGCTGCTTTTGGTGAGCGATCCGGCCAACATGAACTACCTGACCGGGTACGACGGCTGGTCCTTTTACGTGCATCAGGGGGTGGTCGTCTCCCTGGATGCGGATCGGCCCCTCTGGTTCGGGCGGCAGCAGGATTCAAACGGCGCGAGGCTGACCACCTGGCTCACGGATGAAGACATCTTCGGATATCCGGACGAATACGTCCAATCGCGCTACACCCACACCATGCGCTGGGCTTCGGACCTGCTCCGGCAAAAGGGGTGGGACGCAAAGCGCTTTGCCGTGGAGATGGACGGATACTGGTTCAGCGCCCGGATGTACCTCACCCTGGCCGAGGAGCTTTCCCATGCGCGGTTGATGGACGGCACCAACCTCGTCAACTGGGTCCGGGCGGTCAAGTCCCCGGCGGAGATCGCCGTCATGCGCGAAGCGGCGCGGATCTGTGAAAAGGTGATGAACACGGCCGTAGACGGCATATCGGTGGGCACACCGGAAAAAGAGGTGGCCGCCCGGGTCTGCGCCGCCCAGATTGCCGGCACCGCGGAGTTCGGAGGTTCGTCGCCGGCCATTTTTCCGATCATGCCCTCAGCTGAAAGAACATCGACCGCTCACCTGACCTTCGATCCGGAACGGCGGTATCAACAAAACGACGTGGTGCTGCTGGAGCTTTGCGGGGCGCGTCACCGCTACCACGCGCCGCTATCCAGAACGGTCTACCTGGGAGAGCCGCCGGCGGATTTTCGAAGCACCGCAGAAGGGGTGGTCCGGGGATTGAAGCAAACCCTGCGGCGTATCGGCCCGGGGGTGACCGCCGAAGAAGTCGAGAGGCACTGGCGCGAGGCGATCGCAAAGAGCGGGGTCGTCAAGCCCTCCCGGGTCGGCTACTCCTACGGCCTGAACTACGTGCCCGACTGGGGTGAGCATACCATCAGCCTCCGGCCCGGCGACCAGACGGTTCTTGCGCCGGGAATGACCCTGCATTTCATGCCCGGGATCTGGCTGGATACATACGGGTTCGAGTGCAGCGAACCGGTGCTGGTCACCGAAGACGGGTGCGAAAAGTTCATCGAATTTCCCCAGCAGCTCTTTCTGAAGTAATCAAACCGCTGGCGCGATTTGATTACAGTTTTGCTGCGCGAAATATCAAAAAAGAGAGAATAAAAGCAATTCCCGCTTCTTACGGTGAAAAACACCGACGAAAACAGCCTCGAGCTCAAATATCCAAGTAGGAGGAAACCGAAATGGAAAAGGAAGTAATCTACACCGACAAGGCGCCGGAGCCGGGGCCATATTCTCAGGCCATCCGCCTGGGCAACCTGATCTTCGTCTCCGGCCAGACCGCCGAAGATCCCGGGACCAACAAGCCGGTCCACGGCACCGTGGCCGAACAGACCCGGCTCATTCTTTCCAATATCGACGCCATTCTCGAGGCGGCCGGATCGGGCCTCGACAGGGTCGTGCGGGCCGACGTCTACATCTCCTCGATGTCGATCAAATCGGAAATGAATGCCGCCTACCTGGAATTTTTTCCCGAAAACCCCCCGGCGCGAAACTGCGTGGCCGTGGCCGGCATAGACGACGGCCTGGATGTGGAAATCGAGGTGATCGCCGCCGGAGACTGAGGACAGCCTTGCCGCTGGCAGGGCCAATTCAAGATTCCAAGTTCAAGGTTCAAGATTCCCCCGAGGTTGATTTCCGTCAGTGTTTCAGGGTTTCCTGCACCGCCTCTTCCATGGCGAATCGCATCAGGGCGATCTCCGTGATTTCGGCATCCAGGGCCATCACCCTTACCTCCCCCTTTGTTTTGGCGAGGAGGCGCCGCTGGGTGGCGCAAAGATACTGGGAGCAGGCCCAGGGGCGCAGCAGCCGGGGCAGGCGGCATCCGTGCGCAGAGAGATAACGGCAGGGGGTTTTGCTTTCCCGCCATACGGGGCCAGGGGGGATCGGCGCGGCGATGAGGTGAAAAAAAAGAAGATCTCTAAAGTCGAACCAGACCCGGGTGACGATGCAGCACGGCTCCGGGCACCAGGGGCAGGTGGCCCGGCAAAGCTCGTCCATGAGGGGGAAGAGCGCTTCGAGCCGCGTCTGGATCGATCCGGCGATGTCCGTTGCGCCCCCGAGCGCAGGGCGCAGGGTTTCCAGCCAGGCAAGGAGCGTCCGGTTCGTCGAAATCCAACGCCTGTCGACTTCCAGCAGCCGTTCTGCGGCAGAAGGGCCGGTGTCTGCACATCCGGGTGCCGCCGCCATTTGCCACCTCCCCGGCCTGAATCCCAAGGCTCTTTCCGGAATCCGGCAGGACGCTACATCTCCCGGGCTTCCTGCATTGTGGTCAAGACCTCGATATACTCTCGCTGTCCCTGGTAGAGACGGCCCATCTCCAGAAGGGTGCCGGCGATCTGGGCCAAGGCCTGGACGAAGTTGACCTCGTCCAGGGTAAATTCCCATTGTTCCGAGGTGTAGACCCGGATGGCACCGATGGCCTCTTCGCCGATCATGATCGGCACCGAGAGGATAGAAGCGATGCCCTCGTTCTGGGCGGCTTCCGGGTACTGAATCCTCGGGTCGTCCGTTACGTCTGAAATGGCCACCGGCCCCTCTTTGAGCGATGCGGCAATGGATCTCATGGCGCTGACCGGCCCTTTGTTCAGGTAGTCATCGCTGAGGCCGGCCGAGGCGGCGATCTCCAGTTCCTTGGAGCTCGGGTCGATGAGAAAGAGCGCACATCCCTTTACACCCAACGCCTCTTTGATGCTCTGCACCGTCATGTGGATGATCTGCTCCGGATCCCTCGAGCCGGACATGGCCTTAGAGATCCGCACCAGCGTTTCGTAGTTGAACCTCATGTCTCTCATGGCGCCTCCCTTCGGGAAAGGGCGGCCCTGCCGCAGGGCAAGGACGTCGATCGGTTGCTCCAACGTCGGTGCGCTACCCACGGCAGTCGCCGCGGTTGAAGGTGCGAAATCGCTTTTGAGGAGCACAGGTCGAAAAATCACTGTCGGCTGTGGACGGGGTTCCGATGCCGGTGGCGCGGTTCTGGCAAGAACGGTTTGTCGATGAAAACCGGCTGAACAGAGAAAGGGTTTCTACAGAGCCCGTGGATAGGAAATGAATAGTGAATTCAGTAGGATGTCGAATTGAAAGTCATTATGCACCAACGCTGCTTGCTTGTCAACGGAAACGGGCCACAATTGTTCGAGGACCGGGACGTCATGATCTGGGGGAGTCCATTTCCGGAATCGAATCAAAGCGGTGCGATTGTATCACCAGAACTTCAGGCCGGCTTTTCCCTTGATTTTGATCAGTTCATTGGTGGTTTCCTTCAAACGGAGGACGAGGATCTCGGAAAAAATCCGATAAAGGACGTACCCCATCAACACCTTGTCCTCCTTGTGGAAGCTTTCGATTCTGGAAAAATCGGTGGACAGGCAGATGGTGCTGCCGACCGCATGGGCCGATGCCGACCGCGGGGCCACGGCGATGACGCCCATTTCTCCGAAGATGTCGCCCCGGCGCCTCAGGACCGTGATTTCCTGGTCTCCCTTGGTGATTCGGACCGTCCCCTGGACGAGAAAATAGAGCCAGGTGTCGGCGCTGCCCTCCTTGAGGATGCATTCGCCGTCTTGGTACATCTTCAGCTTGCTGATCTTGACGAGGCTGTTGATTTCATTCTGGTCGAACGGTTCAAAGACCGGCACCGACTTCAAAAACTCCATGAGCCGCTTGTTTTCCTGCAGGTAGGTCGTCTCTTTCATGACAGGTTCCTTTTGAAAAGAGAGAAGTTCAACTTGATGATTCCCTGTTGCTCGCAATAGGGATACCACATCATTCCCTCTCCCCTGGCGGGAGAGGGTCAGGGTGAGGGGGTAAAACCAGATCCCGCTTTGATACCCTGCAGCTTGCAGCAGGGAGAGTCATTAGGGCGTTTCAACCGGGCGCAGTATTTGAGGAAACCGATTCTACCCCGTGGCGGATGCATTGTCAAAAACACGGAGACAAAAATGGCTCCGACGGCCGTGGCTTTGACAATCCGGCGACAATAAAGGATAATACCGCTGCCTTCTCGACGGTATTCAGGTTTCGCCTGCCGCGGAACGCGACAGGAGAGAGCCCGAGCAAATCCCGGCTCTATTGCGCATAGGCATGAAAAATTTACTAATGGGTACTTTACGCACCAGACATCAGCACCGGTAAGGAGGAGGCCAAAAGATTTTTTTTGCGAGCTGCAGACCGAGGCTGAATCGCCATCGCGACGGCACTAAATCCACACCAGCAGTTCATAGGCAGGCCGACAACCGCAGTGGGTGCAGCGTAGCAACGAGTCGTGCCTATTCTGAAATGATTGAAGCGGACAGACTCCGGTAAGGCACCGGAGGGTTCAGCTCGCAAAAAAAATCTTTTGGCCTCCTCCTCGGCACCAACTCGTGTCGGGTGTGTAGGTTACTCGTTAGTAACGGCTCCGGGAGTGAAAAATGGGCGAACCGCACGAGGGAAACATGGAGCTGACTAACGGCTTTTCCGCGGTGCACCACTGGCTTCAGCTAAACGGGCAGGTCGAGTTGAGCACTCAGCGGGGGCTGCGCTTCTCCGCCAAAGCCACCGAGACCTTCCGGGGACTGCGAAAAGGAGAAAAGGTGATCCGCTTCTACCTGGGCACCCGGGAGCTGGCCCGCGCATATGACTGCTGCTGGGGCCACCTGACCAACTGCAGCGGGGGTTCCATCGCCGGCTACGTAAAGCCTCTGGATCATGTGGTGATCTAACGACAGCCGTTGAGCTGCTGAGCGGCTAAGCTTGGCGGCTCGCCCCGCGCGCCGCAGGCCCGTTCGGTTCCGGGCAGATGGAAGGGTCTTTGTGCCCTGAAGTGGCAGATGCGCTTTGCGACGGGAGATCAGAGAAGTACAGCGGCCGCGGATCGGGCGATTTGGATGACCGGGTCAGGATAGAATCCGATACCGACGATCAGGACGATCAATGTGCCTGCCAGCAGCCGGTCTCCGGCAGAGACCGGCAGCGGCGGCAGGCCGGCTTTCGGTTCGGTAAGGTAGGCGGCCTTCAGGACGAGAAGGTAGTAGTACAGCGAGATCACCACGTTGATCATGGCGATGAGCACCAGGGTGAAATACCCTTTTTCCACGGCGGCGGTAAACACCAGAAGCTTTCCGATGAACCCGATGGTCGGAGGGATGCCGCACAGTCCGAAAAGGGAGAGCATCAGCGCAAGGGCCAGGATCGGGCTTCTTTTGTGAAGACCGGCAAGCTCGTCGACGGTGATGTTGGCCCCGTCTGCGGCCACTTTGACCAGTACCATGAAACAGGTGAATTTCAGCGTCACCAAGGCTGCGCTGTAGAAAACCGCTCCGGCGTACCCGGCCGGATTCATGCTCAGAATGCCGATCAGCACATACCCGGCGTGGGCGACGCTCGAATAGGCCAGCAGACGTTTGAGATCCTTTTGGACAATGGCCGAGACATTGCCGACGGTCATCGTGACAATCGACAGAACCACCAGAACCTGAGCCAGGGCCGCGCTGCTATCGCCAAGGGCCGTCAATCTGACCAGAAGCGCAATGGCTGCCGCCTTGGATGCCGTGGCGATATAAGTGGTCAGCTGGTTGACGGCCCCCTCATATACTTCGGGCGCCCAGAAATGGAACGGGAAAACGGCCAGTTTGAAGAAAAAGCCGGCCAATGTCATGACAAATCCGATTGCCGCCGCCGGCTGGGAGATGACCGACGGCAGGACCCTGGCCATTTCTACCGCATACATGGTCCGGGTGCTGCCGTAGAGCAGCGCGATGCCGAAGACCATGACCGCCGAGGCCGAGGCACCGATCAGGAAATAGTGAACGACTGTCGACTCCCGGCGGGGCCGGTTTTTTCGCAGGTAGACCAGCACGTAGAGGCTGTAGCTGGAAAGTTCCAGGGAAACATAGATGGTCAGCAGATGAACACTGCTGACCAGGAGCATCAATGCCAGGGTCGAGGTCGTCAGCAGCAGGTAAAACTCCGGGTGCAGACGTCGCTTCACCCCCGAGAGCTCATTGCACAGCACCACCACCAGGAAGAATCCACAGGCCAGCAGCACCTTGAAGACCTGGGAGAAGAGGTCCACCCGGTACGATTCGGCGAACAGGTCGGCCGTAACCCCCGCAGACGCCAGGGATACCCCGACGCCTACGGCGGAAAACACCAGGGCCGTGTGAAAGTCCCGCCGGTGGTCTTCGCGGGCCATGGACAGGCCTAAAAAGACGGCCGCCATGGCCACATAGGTAAGCTCCGGTGTGAATGCCATCCAGTTCATCACGGCAATCCAGCCATAAAGGGAATCGATGCGGTCCGAATCATGTCGAACAGCAGCGACGGAAACAGGCCGAAGAGGACGATGACCGAAACCAGAATCATCCGGGGAATTGCCAGACCGAAGGAGACGTCGGGCAGGTGGGCCCATTTCGCATTTTCAGGACCGTAGCAGGTTTTCTGAACCACCCGCAGGATAAACAGGGCGCCGACGGCCAGGGCCCCCACCGCCAGGGTGCCGTAAAGCGGGTACACCCTGAACGAAGAGATGAAGACCACCAGCTCACCCCAAAAGCTGGCCAAACACGGTACTCCCACCCCGGTCAGCGCCGCTATGATGAAGTAGGCGGATGCTTTGGGCATCGTTTTGCTCAGCCCCCCCAGCTCGGCAATGGCTTTGGTGTGGGTTTTGTCATAGATATATCCGACCGAAGAAAAGAACAGGGCGGTCATGATGCCGTGGGCGAACATCTGGTAGACCGCGCCGTTGAGGCCGTCCACGGTCACCGTGGCAAGACCGAGCCCGACGATCCCCATGTGCGAGACACTGGAGTATCCGATGACGTATTTCAGGTCGGTCTGGCGCAGACCGGCCAGAACCCCGTAGACGATGCCCACCGTGGCCAGCAGCCCCATGAGCTCGGCCCAGTACTTCCATCCTTCCGGACACAGAAAGATGCCCACCCGCAACACGCCGAAGGCGCCGATTTTCATCAGCACGCCGGCGTGGATCATGCTTACGGCCGTGGGCGCGGCCACATGGCCCACCGGCGACCAGGTGTGGAAGGGCCAGACGCCGGCAAGGATGCCAAAGCCGATGTAAAACAGGACAAAGGCAAACCGCTGCTGGGCCGGGGTGAACGTTCCGGGGTCCATCAACTGCAGCAGATCGAAGGTGTCCAGGCCCGAGGCGACGACCAGATACAACAGGGCCGGCAGGATCAGGGCGCTTCCGGCCAGAAGATACAGGGTCAGCTTCATGGCCCCGTATTCTTTTCGGGTCGAGCCCCACACGGCGATCAACAGGTACATCGGAAAAAGCGAAACGTCGTACCAGACGAAAATGAAGAAAAGATCCAGGCTCATGAAAAGCCCGTACACGCCCAGCACCAGGAGAAACACCAGCGCGAAGAATTCCTTGACCCGTTCGGTGAGCTCCCACATGGTCAGAATGCCGGTGAAAAAGACGATCCCGGTCAGCAGCAGCATCGGGAGGCTGAAGCCGTCCACCGCGTTGAAATAGGAAATGCCCAGGGACGGAATCCAGGAGATTTTCTCGGCGAACTGCAACCCTCCGACGCCCCGGTCGTAGGCGAAAAAGAGGTATACCGCCGCTGCCAGGGTCAGCCCGGAGCTGACCGCACTGATCTTCTTGATCCGCGCAGCCTCCTTTCGCGGTGTCGCCAGAATCAGGAAAAGCCCGCCCAGACAGATCAGCAGGATGGCGGAAAGAATGGGTATGTCGGCATAAACCGTCGGCATCAATTCTTCCTATGCAATGAAATACAAGCCCAGCATGACGACCACGGCAAACAGTACCAGCAGCCGGTGCTGGATCATTCCGGATTGAAGGGCCGACAGCACGCCCGACGATCGAATGATGTGTTTGCTCGCAGCATCGAGGCCGGCATCGATCACCCGCTGATCGGTCTTGGCGCACAGCCATGCCAGACCGCGGTCGACCAGGCGGGAGATCAACCGGGCGTAAAAGACGTCGATGTACCAGCGGTTGGCGAACAAGGCCGCCAGCGCCGGCACCCGCTCGACGAACCCTTTCTGATCGGCCGCCGGCCGCCCGAATTCGAACCAGGCCAGCAGCAGCCCGCCTGCCGCCAGTCCGATACCTGCGTAGGGAAGCCACGGCAGGTGGGGGCCGGGGTGAGCGGCGGCCGGATCCCCGGACAGAAACCGCGCAAGGGGGGCTGCGGCAAATCCGAGAGCCAGGGTCGCTGCGGCAAGAACCACCAGGGCGCTTCCCATGGCTGTGCCCGCGCCGTGCCCGCTTCCGTGGCCCCGACCCGATTCCGGTTGCACGAGTTCCGGCCGGGGGAACAGAATGATGAAAATGAGCCGGAATGCATAGTAGGCGGTCAGAAGCACCCCGAGCAGGGCCGCGGCCAGCCAGATCGGATTGTCCAGGGCCGCCAGCGCCGCCAGGATCGATTCCTTGCTGAAAAAACCAGACAGGGGCGGGATTCCCGCCAGCGCCGCCGCGGCCAGGGTCATGCAGATCATGGCCAGTTTCAGGCGCCGGCCCTTTTTTCGGGCAATTTCGAACATGTCGTTGGTGTCCAGGGCGTGAATCACCACCCCGGAACAGAGAAAGAGCAGGGCCTTGAAGCCGGCGTGGGTGGTCAGGTGAAACACCCCGGCAAAAAAGCTGCCAGCGGCCAGGCCCATGATCATGAATCCGAGCTGGCTGATGGTCGAATACGCCCATACCTGCTTGATGTCCCGGCTGACCATCGCCATGGTCGAGGAAAGGAGCATGCTCACTGTGCCGATGACCAAAAAGACGCCCATGGCCGCCGGCGACTGGCGGAAGAATGGAAACAGTCGGGCAAACAGAAACACCCCGGCGGCGACCATGGTAGCCGAGTGCAGCAGCGCACTGACCGGGGTGGGTCCCTCCATGGCGTCGGGAAGCCAGGTGAGCAGGGGAAACTGCGCGCTTTTGCCCACGATCCCCCCGAAGATCAGCAGCGCCGACAGGGTGATCAGGGATGGATTCATCCGTGCCGCCGCCGGCCCGTTGACAGCCGTCACGTCGAGGGTGCCTGCGCCGACAAGCAGCACGAAGAGGCCGAGCATGAAGGCCACGTCGCCGGCCCGGGTCATGACGAAGGCTTTTTTGCCGGCCTGGCTGGCGGAAAATTTTTCGTACCAAAACCCGATCAGCAGGTAGGAAGACAGCCCCACCAGCTCCCAGAAAACGTAGAGCTGAAACAGCGAAGAAGACAGGGTCAAACTGAGCATGGCCCAGGCGAACAGGGACATGAACCCGTAGTAGCGGGAAAAGCCGGGGTCACCGGCCATGTACCCCAGGGAGTATATCTGCACCAGAAAACAGATGACGGCCACGACGGTCATCATCAGGAGGCTGATCGGATCGAGGAGCACTCCCACCGGGATGCGCACCGCATCGGAGACCAGCCAGCTTGCGGAAAACACCTGCGGCGCCTCCGCATGCCAGTTGGCGGCCAGCAGAAACACCGCCCCGGCAAGGGAGACGGTCACCGCCCCGATGCTGAGACCTGCCGACAGGCGGGCAAAGCGGCGGGCGCCGAGGAAGATCGCGGCAAACGCCAGAAGCGGGGCCGCGCAGGCCGCCAGCGTCGTTGCAACATTCGGGTCCGATAGTGTTGCGGTTGTGGTCATACCGAAGGCTTCTCCGGAGCCGCGGTTTCTGTAAAATTCGGGTCGACGGACCCGGTGCGCCGGTAGACGCAGACGATCAGTGCCAGCCCCACCGAGACCTCGGCCGCCGCCACTACGATGATGAACAGGGCCATGGCTTGGCCGTCCATGGACATCCATCGAAGGGACGCCCCCACCAGGGCGAGTGCCCCGGCGTTGAGCATGATTTCCAGCCCGAGCAGGATCATGATCAGGTTCCGCCGGGTCACCGTGCAGACCATTCCCATGAGAAAAACGATTCCGGCCAGGGCCAGGACATGGCTGTAAGGCACTATCATTGCGCTTCTTTCTTGTCGGCTGCGGCGGGCCGGCGGCCGATGTGAAGAGCTCCGATCAGGGCCACCAGAAGGATCAGAGAAGCGATTTCCACCGCCAGCCATCCGTGCCGGAAAATCCACATCGAAAAGGCTGCGGGAACGGCAACGGCTGTTTCCAGGCGCATGTCCCCTTCGATTCCCGACAAGATCACCGCCAGCATCCCAAGGTAGATTACGCACAGCACCGCCGCCGGGATCCATTGGCTGAGAGGAAAAATGCGGCGTTTCGATTCCTCGATGCGGAGCATCATCACGATGAACAAGAAAAGCACCATGATCGCCCCGGCATAGATGATGACCTCCAATGCCGCCAGAAACGGAGCCCCCAGCAGGAAAAAGAGCAGGGCGCTGCCGAAAAAGGAGATCACCAGATAGACCACGGCATGGACCAGGTTGCGGCGGGTAATGGCCAGGGCCGTCGTTGCGATGATCAAGGCGGCAAGAAGATAGAATATGGCGCTGTAAATTGTCATTTTGTCAAATCGATGCGGTGAAGACGGTTATTTTATCCCTGACCTACTTTCCAGCGAAGACCTTTTGATCCTGGATGCTCGATGCTGGATGCTGGTAAAATGCTTGGCCGCTTTTCTTCCGTTTTCGTCAAGCATCCAGCATCCAGCATCAAGGATCCAGCATCAAGGCAGGTTGCTTTTCACGTCCACCGGCGGCGATTCCTTGATATGGGTTCCCTTTTCCTCGGGACGGGTCGCCACTCCGGCATATCGGTAAAAGTTATAGTCTTTGTCCTTTCCGGTGTGGTCCACGAGCAGGTCCTCTTTTTCGAAAACGAGGCTCAAGATGTCCCGGCGGCAGTGGTCGAACTCCGGGGTGAGCTGGATGGCCGAGGTCGGGCAGGCCTCCTCACAGAGGCCGCAGTAGATGCACCGGCCGAAATTGATGCGAAACCATTCGGCGTAGCGGCGCCCGTCGCTTCGCTCAGCCGACTGCATGGAAATGCAGCTCACCGGGCAGACCGCCGAGCAAAGATAGCAGGCCACGCAGCGCTCGTCTCCGTCCGGGTCCCGGGTCAGCACGATCCGGGCCCGGCTTCTTTCCGGAAGCTGTCTTCGCTCTTCGGGGTACTGCTCGGTAATGGGCCGCCGGAACAGGTGCCGGAACGTGGTCCAGAACCCTTGTCCCAGGGCCCTGACCGCGTCCCACGCATTTTCTTGGGGCTCCTGTTCGAGCCGCTTTTCATAGGATTCGGGCTTTATTTCGTCCGCCATTCGAGTTCCCTTTTTTAAAACAGCATCATCAGCGCGCCGGTGGCCACGATGTTGATCAGGGAGACGGGAATCAGCACCTTCCAGCCGATTTCCATGAGCTGATCGTACCGGAAGCGCGGAAGCGTGGCCCGGATCCAGATCATGACCATCGCCACGGCGAGCATCTTGATCAGCAGCCAGACGGGCCCCGGCAGCACCGGGCCGCGCCATCCGCTGAGAAAGAAAACCGCCACCAGGGCCCCCAGCACCTGTATGTGGACATACTCGCCGATGAAGAACATGCCGAAGCGCATGCCGCTGTATTCGGTGCTGTAGCCGGCGCCCAATTCGTTTTCCGCCTCCGGAAGATCGAAGGGGATCCGCTTGCTCTCGGCCATGGCGGCGATGATAAAGATGATGAAAGAAACCGGCTGTATCAGAACGAACGGAATCCTGGCCTGGGCTCGGACGATTTCGACCAGGCTGAACGATCCGGACAGCATCACCACCGGCACCAGGGAAAGCCCCAGGGCCAATTCATAGCTGATCATCTGAGCCGCGCCGCGGATTCCGCCCAGCAGGCTGTATTTGCTGTTGGAGGCCCAGCCGCCCAAGGCGACCCCGTAGACCCCCAGAGACGACATGGCAAACACGAACAGCAGCCCCACGTTGATGTCCGAGACGACCATGGGCACGATCTTGCCCATCAGGGTCAGGTCCGGGCCGAACGGGACCACCGCAAACATCAGCAGCGCCGTGGCCGTGACCACGGCCGGGGCCAGCAGAAACAGCAGCCTGTCGGCCTGATCCGGTACGATGTCCTCCTTGGTGACCATTTTCAACGCATCGGCGATGGGCTGAAGCAGGCCGAATATTCCCGCCCGGTTCGGCCCGAGGCGAACCTGAAAGCGGCCCAACAGTTTCCGTTCCATCCAGACCAGATAGGCGGCGAGCAACAGCAGGATCCCGAGCACCACGGCGATCTTGACCAGGAGGACGGCAAAGCCGAGGATTCCGTCGATCATGCGCCCTCCCCGCCGGTTTTTCGAATCCGGACCGTATCGAGACCGCTTCTGAAATGTTGGAAAACTTGCCAGCGCAGGCGCCGGTGCCTGGGCAGCACGAGGGTGCCGGGGGCCGTGCTCCTCGACGTGTGTACCGGCACCGTGAGGGCTCCGGCCTCGGTGGAAAGCTCGCATCGGTCCCCGTGCTGCAGGCCCCACCGGGAGGCGTCCTCCGGATGAAGGGTCAGCGCCGGCTCGGATTCCAGCTCCTGGAGCCAGGGGGAGGAGCGGGAGAGGGCCTCGGTTCCATATACGGATTCGACGAGAAGCAATTCTCCCTTTTTTATCGGTGTCTCCCCCCCCATTTGCGGGGAATCCGGCCCAGCCGCAGTCCGAAGAGGCAGCTTCGCCCATGTCCCGCGCTCACCGGTCGCTTCGACCGGATCGAATCCGGAAAACTCGGGTGCAACGCCGTCGAATTCCTCGACGGAACGCGAAATGCCGCCGCTCAGCGCAGAAACGATATCCATCAGCAATTGACCGGCGGAAAGCGCCTCGGTGCCGGGGATGTCGTCCCGGAAGACGCGCGGCGGATGGCTGCCGCCGCCGGTCTGGCTGATTGGGGTTCCCCCGGCGAACGCCGGCCGCGCCTGCTGGATTCGGGCTTCATTGTTGATCAGGGTGCCACCGGTTTCGAAGAACGTTTGGGTCGGGAAGAACACATGGGCAGCCCTGGCTGTCTCGGTGTCGATGCAATCGAGGACCACCATCAGATCCAGTTTGGCCAGGGCGTCGACCAGCCGGGCAAGATCCGGGTACTCCGACATCGGATCGGCTTCCACCACCACCAAGGCGCGAACCTTTCCGTCTTCGATCATCAAAAGAAGGGTTTCGAGGTCGGCCGGATCGCCCGCCATGCGGCAGGCGGCAAACGTGTTGGCTCCGGTCATGACGAAAAACAGGCCGGCCTTTTTCCCGGCGCGGCGAAGATTTCGGGCAAGACGCGCCGCCTGCTCGACTGTCCGTTCGGAGGCTATTTTTCCGGCACCGCAGACCACCACCGGCCGCCGGCTTTGATCGAGGCGCGCCGCCAGGTCCTGAATGTCGCCGGACGCATCTTCTGTGGATGGTTTGCCAAGGCCTCGGAGGATTTCGGAAATCTTATCGGTACCCGCCGGCCGGTGCACGTATTCAAGGGGGAGGGTCACAGGCCGAGGATCGATCACCTCGATATGTGCCCCGTTTCGCGCGGCCTGACGGATCGCCAGGGCTGCCATGGGGGCTTCGTTGATCGGGTCGGCTCCGGCGACCAGGATCAGGTCCGCGTTTTTCAGGGCCTCGAGGCTCACGGCCAGATCCGTCGTCAAATGCCCGGCAGCACGCCGGGCTGCGGCCGATTCTTCGGTGCCGGTGAACAGCGACGGACCCTGCCAGCCCAATTGCCGGCATATGCGGCGTTCGGCGGCAAGGGTTTCCAGGGTCGATCGGGATCCGCCCACGACGGCGACCGACCCGCTCCCATGGCGAGCGGTGATTTCCTCGAGACGGTGTGCCGCCTCATCCCGGGCGTTCTTCGGACGGGTCTCCGCTCCCCCGCTCCGCGCTTTTCGCGGCCGCCGATCCGAGGAGGCATAGAAAAAGCCGTAGCGGCCTCGGTCGCAGATGAAGTGCCCGTTTACCGTCGGGCTGTAGCGGGCCTCGATGCGCACCACTTCCCGGTAGCGGACATTTACGGTGATTCGACATCCCAGGCAGCAGTGGATGCAGACCGACGGGGTTCTTTCGTAGTCCCACCGCCTTCCCTTGTACCTGGAAGGGCGGTCGGTGTAGACGCCGG
This sequence comes from Desulfobacterales bacterium, assembly GCA_021737185.1. Lineage (GTDB taxonomy): Bacteria > Desulfobacterota > Desulfobacteria > Desulfobacterales > CAFBRK01 > JAIPEL01. The sequence goes on from JAIPEL010000001.1 coordinate 42,330, forward strand.
TGGGACAGATGTCGATCAGGTTCCCGGAAAAGGGGCTTTTGAGCGTACCCGGACCGAACCGGCCGTAGTATACCCGGGAGGCGATTCCCATGACCCCCAGATCACGGTAGCCGGCATATTCCTGATAGAAACGGGAGCAGCGGTAGCACTGGATGCACCGGTTCATCTCGTGTTGAACCAGAGGGCCCAGGTCCTGGTCGAGATAGGTTCGTTTTTTGCCCTGGTAGCGGCGCATTCCGTGGCCGCCGGAAACCGTCATGTCCTGCAGCAGACAGTGGCCGCCTTCATCGCAGACCGGGCAGTCGTGGGGGTGGTTGATCATGAGCCATTCGATCACGTGCCGTCGGAAGTCGACCGCCTCCGGGTCCGTGGTGGAGACGACCATGCCGTCTGCCGCCTCGATCATGCAGCTCATCTGGACCCCCTTGAAGGGTCCCTGAAGAAATTTCACGGCACAGACCCGGCAGGCGCCCACGCTTCCCAAGGCCGGGTGGTAGCAGAACCGGGGGATATGGATCCCGACCTGTTCAGCGGCCTCGATCACCTTGGTCCCTTCGGGCACCGCCACGGATATGTCGTCGATGATTAGTTTCGGCATGTTCTGGTATCTTCAGCCTCTACCTGCATGTCTCCGGGCTTTTTCAGTTGATTGGTCGACTGGTCGAATCGTTGATTGGGGAAAATACCGGAAACCGAAAGCCTTGGGCCATGCTCCCGCAAAACGCGCTCCAGGACGGATTTCCCGATTTGACCATTCAACCATTCAACCCATTGACCCTTATTTGAACGGACACCCTCCCTGCTCCACATGGGCCATGACCTCGTCCTTGAATTCAGCCATCAGGCCCTGGACCGGGGAAACCGCCCCCGGGGCAAAGGCGCAATAGGCGCTCCACATGTGACGGCACATGGTCTCGATCTTTTCGATGGTCTCGGTACTGCCGCGGCCTGCCTCGACGCGCTTCATCAGGTCCCGGATATAGGGAAGACCGTCTCTGCACGGCGTGCACCAGCCGCACGACTCCCGCGCGAAAAAATCCAGCAGGTTGACGGTGGCGTCCACCAGACAGTCGCTGTGGTCAAAGACCATGACCGCTGCCGTTCCCAGCCGAAACCCCTCCTGCTTGAGGGATTCGTAGTCCATCGGAATGTCGTACAGACGTGCCGGGACAAAGGCGGTGGAGGCCCCCCCCGGCAGGCAGGCCTTGAAGCGGCCGCCGTTCTTGATCCCCCCGGCGTGCACTTCGACGATCTCTTTGAGCGGCACCCCCATGGGCAACTCGTAGCACCCCGGCCGCTCGACCCGGCCGCTCACGCAAAAGACCTTCGTGCCGGCCCCGTTTTCGGTCAGTGCCAAGGACCCGAACCACTGCGCGCCGTTTCTTAAGATATGCGGCATGCAGCAAAGGGTTTCCACGTTTTGAACCACGGTGGGACGCTGCCAGAGCCCTTTTGTGGTGGGGTACGGCGGAGGCTGCTTTGGGTTCGGGCGGACACCCATCAGCGCATTGATTTGAGCCGTGGCCTCCCCGCAGATGTAGCGCCCACCGCTGCGATGAACGACGATTTCCATGTCGTAGCCGCTTTGTAGGATGTTTCTTCCCACCAGTCCCTCGCTGCGGGCGACCTCGATCTCCCTTTCCATGATCCGGGCGGCCTGTTCGTACTCCGGCCGGATGAAGATGATCCCGTGGCTTGCCCGGGCTGCATAGCCGGCAATGACGATTCCCTCGATCAGCTGGTGGGGGTCGGCGAAGATCAGCACCCGGTCCTTGAAGGTCCCCGGCTCCATTTCGTCGGCGTTGCAGACCACGTATCGCGGAAAGGGGGCGTTTTCGGCGATGGTCATCATTTTTTTTCCCGCCGGAAAAGCCGCCCCGCCCCGGCCCAGCAGGTTGGCGTCCAGGAGCACCTGCTGGGCCTGTTTCGGGTTTCCCGCCCCCAGAAGCGCGGTCAGCCCTTCATATCCGCCGCTTCGGCGGTATTCGTCGAGGGTCGCGATCCGGTCCGGGTGGCGGTTCTGCAAAAGGACCGAGGGGTATTTTTTCGTTTCCTGGCTGCTCACGTCGATTCTTGATTTCCCCGAAGACGTTCCCGCCGCCCGCCGGCGGGATTCAACATTCCCGATTCAAAATTCAAGGTTCAAGCGGCGCAGCCGCTTTTTACAAATCCGCGTCAGCGGATTTATTCTGACTCCTGTTTCAGTTTTTCCAGAAGCTCGTCGACCTTTTCCGGGGTCAGCGGCCCGTAGACCTTCCGGTTGACCAGCATGGCCGGCGACCGGTCGCAGTAGCCGATGCAGCAGACCGGCAGCAGAGTGAACAGACCGTCGGGCGTGGTCCGGCCCATCTCGATTTTTAGCTTCCGGCACAGATGATCCCGCAGGGATTCGGCCCCGTCCAACCAGCAGATTACGCTGTCGCACAGATGGATGACGTATCGACCCACCGGCTCCCGGTAGAGAAAGGTGTAAAAGGTGGCCAGCTCCTCGACCTGGAGCGGAGACATGCCCAGCAGCGCACCCGTCGTTTCCACCGCCTCGTCGCTGAGATACCCGTAGTGTTCCTGCAGGGCGAACATCACGTCGACCACCAGTTCCCGCGGGTGGTCCGCGGCGGCGATGCGGTCTTTCAAATGCGATAGCGTAGGTTCCGGAATCATTCCTTGCGCTTGCCTTCCAAGGTGAATGCCTAAAATGAGCTAGAATGCCTAAAATGCCTAAAATTGCGTAGTCGCTTCGCTCCATCCATTTTCTGTACCCGGGGATATTGGCCCGGTCCTTCAATTTTAGGCATTCTATCTCATTTTAGGCATTTTAGGCATTTTCACCGGTCTATATCCGGCAATATGTAGTCGATAGACCCGGCAATGGCGATCAGGTCGGAGATCGTCAAGCCCCTGGCCATCAGCGGCATGACCTGCACGTTGGCAAACCCCGGGGCCCGGATGCGCAGGCGGTACGCGCTGCCCAGGCCGTCGCTGACGACGTAGTATCCCTGCTCGCCGCGGGGAATTTCACAGCTTGCGTAGGCCTCCCCCCGGGGGATCTTCGGCCCTCGGGTGACGTTGATAAAGTGATGGATCAGGGTTTCGATGTCCTGGAGCATGTCTTTTCTCTTCGGCACCACGTAGCGGTAGTCGTCGGTCACATAACGCCCCGGAGGCAGGTCGTCTGCAGCCTGGCGGATGATCCGGAGGCTCTGGCGCATCTCTTCGACCCGGACCCGGCATCGGTCGTAGCAGTCGCCGCCTTCTGCGGTGGGGATCTCGAAGTCGAAGGCCTCGTAGCCCGAATAGGGCATGGTCTTTCTCAGATCCCACGCAAACCCGCAGGCCCGGAGGTTGGGCCCGCTCACCCCCCAGTCTAAAGCGTCGTCTTGTGAAATTCTGCCGATTCCGACGGTCCGGGCCTTAAATATGGGGTTTTTCAGGACCAGCGCCACGTATTCATCCAGCATTTTCGGAAAAATTTTCACGAACCGGTCCACCGGGTCCCTCCATCCGGCCGGCAGATCGGCCGCCACCCCGCCCAGCCGGAACCAGGAGGCGTGCAGGCGTCCGCCGGTGATCATCTCGACGATGTCGAGGATCATCTCGCGTTCCCGGAAGGTATAGAAGGTGGGCGACATGGCGCCGACATCGTGGGCAAAGGTTCCGAAAAAGACGAGGTGGTTGCTGATCCGGTAAAGCTCGCTGATCATGACCCGAATGAACTTCGCCCGGTCCGGCACCTGGATGCCCGCCAGCTTCTCCACGGCCATGACATAGGGAAGGTTGTTGGCGGCGCCGGCCAGGTAGTCCACCCGGTCGGTATAGGGAATGAATTGATGCCACGTCTGCCGCTCTCCGATCTTTTCCGCCCCCCGGTGGTGGTAACCGATGTCCATGTCCAGGTCGGTGATTTCTTCTCCGGCCAGACTGGCGACAAAGCGCATCAGGCCGTGGGTGCTCACATGGTGGGGGCCGATGTTGAGAATCAGCTCTTTTTCATCGGATGCGCGCCGGATCCATATCCCGGCGTCCACGGGCTGGCGGTTCTGCGCCTCTTTTTTCGTGTAGGGCGGCATTTCCGTAGCCCGGCCCGGGTGGGTCTTTCGCAGCGGGTGGCCCTCCCAGTCGGCAGGCATGAGGATGCGTCGAAGGTTCGGATGCCCGGAAAACCGGATGCCGAACATGTCGAACACTTCGCGCTCATACCAGTTGGCGGACGGCCAGATTCCCGTGATGGAATCGACTTCCGGGTCCTTGCCGGTGATCGGGACATTGAGCCGCAGCCGCGCGGCCGGATCGAAAGAAAGAAGGCTGTAGACCAGGGTGTAGTCTGGATATCGTTCGCGGTTTTTGCGACGCGATTCGTCCACCGCGGTCAGGTCCTCCAGGCGACGATAGCGCGGTGTGGCCTCGAATTTCAAAAACCGGAGCACCTCGGGCAGGCGTTTTTCATCCACCGTCAGGGTGGGCATGTCGGACACCGACTCGGCGGCCCGTACATCGGCGCCGAAGCGCTGCCGGAGCGCATCGGTGATTCCCTGGTCGGTCTCGGAAAGCGATATCCGCGCCGCAGAAGGGGTCCACATCAGCTCGGAACGGCTCTCGAAAAAGTCCGGCGGACTCACCGAATCGCCCCGAAGGGGGATGCCTTCCATGCCCGGGCCGCGGCCGTCCCTGGACTTGGTCCGGCCGTCGACCAGAATCGGCTGTTCGCTGCCCTGGCTTCCACCCCCCAGATGGAGGATGCGCCGGGCAGGCCGCTCTTCGAAGATTTTCTCCTGGAGCATCACCAGGCCCTTGAGCACCGCTTCAGGCCGGGGGGGGCAGCCCGGAATGTAAACGTCTACCGGGAGGATCTGATTGACGCCCTGAACCACGCTGTACACGTCGTACATCCCGCCGGTGTTGGAACACGACCCCATGGAAATCACCCATTTCGGCTCGGCCATCTGCTCATAGAGCCGGAGCACCACCGGTGCAATTTTTTTGAACACGGTACCGGAGACGATCAGCAGGTCCGCTTGCCGGGGGGAAGGACGGTGGACTTCGGCGCCGAATCGGGCGATGTCGTAGCGGGAGGTGATGGCGGTGGCTTCCTCCACGAAACAGCAGGAGAGGCCGAAAAACATGGGCCAGAGGCTCCGGGAGCGCGCCCAATTGAGCACAAGGTCCACCGGTTTCATCCAGGCGGCCGACGTCCGGTCTATTTTCGGGTCCGCTGCGGCCGCCAATCGAGCCCTCCTTTTTTCCAGACATAGAACAGACCGACAATCAGGACGAAGATGAAAAAGGTGATTTCCAGAAACCCGGTCCAGCCCAGCGATTCGGCAGACACGGCCCAGGCAAAGATAAAGGCGCCTTCCACATCGAAAATAAGAAAAAAGATGGCCACCAGATAGAAAGGAACGGGAAACCGGAGCCTGGCGGTGCCGGTGGGGATGACGCCGCTTTCATAGGGCCGCAGCTTCTCCGGATTCGGTTTTTTTTCTCCGAGCCAGGAGCTGACAAACAGCAAGATCGCAGTGATGACGGCCACGGCAAAAGCATAGGCAATCAAGCTGAAGGGCCCGGGAATCCATGGGGAGAGAGGGAAGGGATCTACGATCGGTTGCATGAAGCGCTCACGGTTGCTGAGTCAATTCAGCCCCTGCCAAAAGCGGGGATCTCTTGCGGTTTCAGCAAAAAACCCTATATCCGGCAGGGTGAAAAGTCAATTGCATATGTCCAAAAATTCTCCCAAGGCTCTAAAATTGCAGCATAAAATGAATAAGCTGCATGCTTTACCGATTTCTTTTTTCCCACTTCCAGTCTTCGTAATAATCCCAGCTGACGATTTCGTTAAGCTCACGAATCCGCCGGTCTTTTTCGAGGAGGCTCGCCCGAAGGACGTCTCCGATGGAGAGCAGACCGATGAAGCGGTCGTTTTTTTTGATGAAGATGTGCCGAACGAAGAGTCCCAGATACATCTCCTGGAGCCTGTCCAAGGAAATGTCATGCGGGGCGGAGTGAAGCTTTCGTGTCATGAGCTCGCCGACCGGTGTGCGGGTCGGATCGAATCCGGGACGAAGGCTGTTGCGAAGAAAGTCCCGCTCTGTCCAGATCCCTGCAATCCGGCCGGCTTCTTCGACGACGATGGCGCCGATATTATTGTCCACCATGACTTTCACCGCTTCGGTCACCGTCTTGTCGGCGGAAATGAGGATCATTTCCCGCCGTTTTTCCTCCAGAAGATCCATTGCCCTGTACATGATCCATTCTCCCGCCGCCTCGGCCGGTGGGCCTGGCGACTCTGGTTTCCCTGTTGCCGTTTTGCAAAATCCGCGCTTATTTTTTTACCATAAGCAATGGTGGGCCCCGGTGCAACTCGACAGGAAGCGGCCGGGTGGTTGCGTTGACTCGTTTCCGGCCCTGCCGTATGCTGAAAAAAATCGCTGCAGCGATTTTGAAAAAAATTTCCTCGGCATAGCAACCGGGAATCAATGAACCTGGACCAACGGGGTGCGGCAGACGATGATCGAAAAAATTCTCTCATGCGGACGCAGGGGCGCGGAACGCGCGGCCCTCGAAGTGGCCCTCGAGGCGGGAATTTCCCCCGGTGGATGGGTCCCCGCCGATCTGTCGGCGGAGCTGACCGTCTTTGCCGGGCTCGTCGAAATGACCGGGGCCGCATTTTCAGACTGCCTGGAAAAAAATGTCGCAGAAAGCGACGGCACCCTGATCATCACCTTCGGGCGGCCCTCCGGCGATTCGGACCTTGCCCGCCGTCTGTCGCTCCAACACCGGCGTCAGCTTCTTCACATCGACGCGGCCCGAACCGACGTCGCCGATGCCGCCGAACTGATTCGATCGTGGATCGAAGTCTACCGGATCCGCGCCCTTCACGTCACCGGCACGGACGCCAAACATGCAGAAGACCTCTATGCCGCTGCCGTTCACATGCTGGTGTTCGTCGTGGAAGCGATGCAAAGACAGATCCCTCATCCGGCACGGCGCGTCTATCCCCTGGCCCCGGCAAGCCGGCCGTGCACCCTGGAGCAGGCGGTCCAGCGCCTGGCCGGGGAAATGGCGCTGAGAGACAAGGCGGCCATCGCCAATGCCGGCCCCGACGATGTGCAGCGGCGGCTGGCGCCGCTGATCGATTCGGTGGTCACCCGACTGGGATTGACCACCGGCAACGAGGCGCTGATGGAATCGTGCCGGTTTGCCCGGCGAACCCCCCAAATGAACCCTGAAGAAGCGGCCTATTTTATTTTGCGCAGCCTGTGGCGTTCGCTTCGGGCGACCCACAGCATTCGGGTGGTCAAATGATAAAATCGCTGCCGCGATTTCTCTGAACGCCCTTGCGGCGGCGAAAATCGCCTTTACCCCTTGCGGGCCGATGGGGCCGCAAGGCGGCTTACGTCGATCTGGTGCTCCCGGCCCAGAAGGTATTTGAGGGCTTCGATGCAGAGAACCGCCTCGAGCTCCCTGCGGTTCATTCTGGCCAGGTGGCCGCCGTCGCCAAAGGCCTCTTCGAACCAGCGGCGGGAAAGGCTGCTTTGGTCGCCGTGGCGCTTTTTCAGCGGAAGGAAATAAGCCCGTGCCTTTTGCCGGAGGGTTTGTTGGGATAGGGCGCCGATGCGCTGAAACATCTCGTCCAGCCGGCCGGTGTCGGATAACTGGGGCGCTTCGACAATCAACTTGAAATCGTCGAAAAAACGCGCCAATCCGCTGGCGATGTGATGGGAGCGGACCATGTTGATGCCGGCCCAGCCGGCGGAAAGCCATTTGAAGATGCCGCAATGGATGTTCGGGTCGTCTTTGCCGGTTTCCACATAGACTGTCACAGAGAACGAATCGTACATGTAGGAGTCGACCCAGCCAAGACCGGTGCGGCTGATCCCCTCCTGGCCCGTATACAGGTAGTTCCAGTCCCGGTCTCGGCCCAGCACCACCCCCTTCTTGCTGATGTCCGAAGGCCCTCGCTGCATGGAAAGCGACAGCAGAACGGTTTGATCCTGTCGGCGCATCAGGAGGATCGTCCGGTCCAGGTGGTAGGCGTAATACGCGCCGGAAAACAGGTCCGGCGTGTTGACGATGGCCTCCACCCCGTCGATTCGGACCGGTTCATCCAGGCTGTCCAGATGGGTCCACAGCTTCGGGAGGTCCTCGCCTTTTCCCCTGATTTGGGTCCAGTACGAAAGCCGCACCGATGATGGAACGGTCAGATAGGAGGGAAGGTTCGGATTGAAGGCCAGCTTCAGGAGCTTTTCCAGGGAGGCATTCAGGGTCGTCTCGAGATAGGCGGCCGGGGCGCCTTCGATCTTCTTTGGCACATAGCGGGCGCCCGGCTCCTTGGACGACATGACAAAATCGATGAGGGGGGCGGCCCGTTCCGGGTCAAAGGGGGCGGAAACCTTGCTGTCGACGACAGCCAGCAAATGGGCGATGGACGGATCGACACTTTCCGGAATCCTTTGCTGCGCCGCCGCTTCGTCCGGAGAAAAGGCCGCCTCCCCCAGAAAAAAGAGCGCGGCCATCAAAACGAGGGCGACGATTCGGCATCCTCTCATATTCGATATCCCTTCATGATAAAATCGCTGCAATGATTTTATCATAAGTCGCGTTCCGCGAAAAACGACAAAAAAATTTCCATTTCGCGGCGTCATGAATTCCGAAGGCGGAGCGGGTAGGATACCGTTCGTTCGACATTGTCCCGGCGGCTGCAGAGGGTTCAGGTCTGTTATAGGGGAAAGGCGCGACGGTCTGTGGTGCTTGCCCCTGGCGGACTGGATGATTACGGTTGACCTTTGCACCGGTGCGATGGCGCATCCGCCCTGTTCGATTCCGTTGTCCGGGGGATTTCTCCGGTGATATCTCCGGATATCTTTGGCGTCGATATCGGCGGGAGTTCAAATCCATCGCGGCCTGCTTTTTATCGAACACCTTGCCGTGGAGCTGAGACAACTGCCATGATCCCGACAACCGAAGTCAAGATCCGAGGCTACCATCTGGATTTTTACGGGCATGTCAACAATGCCCGGTATCTGGAGTTTCTCGAAGAGGCCCGATGGGACCTTTTCGAAAACCACTTCGACCCGGAGCGCTGGAAGGCAAAGCAGCTCGGTTTTTTCGTCGTTCGAATCGCCATCAACTATCGCAGGCCGGCTTCCCTGGGCGACGTCCTGTCCATTGCCACCCACATCTCCCATTTCGGGAAAAAAAGCGCCGTTTTCACCCAGCGGATTTTTCGAAAGGCCGACGAGGAACTGGTCGCCGACGCCGACATCACCTTCACGCTGGCCGACCTGAAGACCGGCCGCGCCGTGCCCATCGAAGGGGAATTGAAAGAGGCGTTCATCCCGTTTTGCATGGATGAGGGCTTCGAAAGCACGCGGTGATCGCCGGCAACGCTGCCGGAATTACCCCCCGGCCGTCTGGGGAAATGCGGTGTTGGCGTAAAGGTACTCCATCTTTTCCTTGTGCTTGAGTTCCTCGTTGGCGATTCGAATCAACATCTCCTTCAGGTCGCCGTCGTCGTGCTGTTCTGCAAGCTCGGTATAGAACCGATAGGAGCGAAGTTCCCGGTGGCTCGCCACCAGAAACACCTCTTCTCGCTTCATTTCTTTTTCGACCTCCGGTTCCTTCTGGTGCTCGGCGATCTTGTAAAGAACGACGTCGGCCATGCGCATGGGAGCAGCGCCGTACTTTCCATCCCGGTAGTCCACCAGAAACTGCCGGTGCTTCTGCTCTTCTGCGGCGATCCAGTCGCAGGTCTCTCTGGCGGCGGGATCGTCGACTTTTTCGGCGATGTCCCTGTAAAATGCATAGGCCTCTTCCTCGCGGCGGATCGCCGTTTCGATGATGTCGGCAAAGCGGGGGGGTTTCATGGCTCTCTCCTTGCCCAGTGCGCGATGGGATAATTTCGTTGACGAATTGTAGATCGACGAATGCTCACCGCCGAAATTTTAGGCATTATAGATCATTTTAGGCATTTTAGGCATTTCCAATCTACGCGTCTCGTATATTGAAACAACATCGCAATCATTGCGCCAGCATGTGCTCCGTCTCAGGCACCGATGCGCCGGGCCTTTTCGGCCACCTGGGCGTTGAATTTTTCGGCGTCGATGATGAACCGGTCATGGGAGCCCTTGGAGATGATGTCGGCCCCATCGTCGGCTTCGAGGGTAAACGACAGCTTTCGCCCCTCGACCTTCTCGAGCGTTCCCTTTACCGTGACGGTCATCCCCGGCGGGGTGGGGGCGGTGTGGGTCACATTGATGCCGATCCCCACGGTCTGCTGCCGGGGCCAGTCGAGGTAAGGGTTGACGGCCCGAATGCAGGCCAGTTCGAAAAGCCCGACCATAAATCCGGTGGCAAACACCCGCGGCATTTCCTGCAGTTCAGGGATATCGCCGTAGAGGTGGGGCACTGTTTTGTCCTCTGTAACCGTGTAGCTGAATTCGAAGGTCATGCCGGGCTGCAATGCTTCTCCCATCGCCGTTCTCCGCTGTTAAGGGTTCAAGGGTTCAGAGGTTCAAGGTTCTGGGGTTCAGAGGTTCGGGGTTTACGTCTTTGCGCTGCGCGCTTCCCGCTTCGCCTTTGGCTACGCCGGACAGGTCGCCGCACAGGCAGGGTTCAGAGGTTCGGGGTTCGGGGTTCAGAGGTTCAGGGTTCAGGGGTGATGAAATCATAAAACGTCTCTGAAACGTCATGCCGGACTGGATACGCCTGCCCCCGACTCGATCCGGGGCGGGAATGACAAAAAACGGCCACCGGACACATTATTGGCCGGAAATATTTCCTTGTCAAACGGAGAAAACCGCTGCCGCGGTTTTCTTTTGTTTTCGAGTTCCACGAATTATATAAATTGGAATATTATCGTGACAAACGTTCCAACCGTTTGACATAATTCGATGGCGCCGGCTATACGCTCGCAAGTGTTTTTTTATCCTGATATCAGGCGGCGCAGCCGCCTCCCATAAAATCGCTCCGGGAAAATCGCGGAGCGATTTTCCCGGAGCGATTTTTATGAAACCGATCATCGTGCTGGTCGGCCGGCCCAATGTCGGCAAGTCCACTTTTTTCAACAGGGTCACCCGCTCCCGCCGGGCCCTGGTAGACGACCTTCCGGGCGTTACCCGGGACCGCCTATACGCCGATGCGAGGTGGGACGATTCCGTCTTCACCCTGGTCGACACCGGCGGGTTTGCCGGAGGCGTCGAAGACGAATTCTCCCGCCAGGTTCACCTTCAGCTTCGGCGCGCCATGGCCGATGCGGACGCCATCGTGCTGATGCTCGACGGGCGCGCCGGCGTCACCCCCTTCGATGCGGAGATGCTCGACATTCTCAGGGCTGAAACGAAGCCGGTTTTTTTCGTCGTCAACAAAATCGACGGAGAGGAGCAGGAAGGACTGCTCTATGAATTTCACGATCTCGGCATCGAACATCTTTATCCGGTGTCAGCCGAACATGGCTATGGCATCGGCGAATTTCTCGATGACCTTGTCGCGGCGCTGCCCCGGGCCGAGGCGGAAGCGGAGTTGGAGACGATCCGCATCGCCGTGGTCGGCCGGCCCAACGTCGGAAAATCGTCCCTGATCAACCGGCTGCTCGGAGAAGAACGCCTCCTGGTGAGCGGGATTCCGGGGACCACCAGAGACTCTGTGGACACCTTCCTCGCCCGGGGAGGGAAGACCTACTGCCTGGTGGACACGGCCGGCATCCGGAAAAAGTCGAAAGTGTCCCGGAAGCTGGAGAAGTTTTCGGTGGTTCGCGCCTTGAAAAGCATGGACCGCTGCGACGTGGCGTTGATCATGCTCGACGCCGCCGAGGGGGTTACCGAGCAGGACATCCGGATCGCAGGCTATGCCGTGGAGCGGGGATGCGGCTGCGTGCTGCTCGTCAACAAGTGGGACCTGGTCGGCTCCGATCGGAGCGGCGAGGAGCGGCGGGTGATCGGCGACCTGAGGATGAGCGCCCGGTATCTCGGATATGCCCCGGCCATGACCATTTCCGCCCGCACCGGGCTCCGGGTCTCCAAGATTTTCCAACTGGTGGACGAGGTCTTCACGCAATACGACACCCGGGTGTCCACCGGCCAGCTCAACCGGATTCTGGAGCAGGCCCTGGCACGGAACGAACCCTCCCTTCACCGGGGCCGGCGGATCCGGTTCTATTATGCCACCCAGGTATCGACCCGCCCGCCCACCTTCGTGTTTTTCGTCAACTACCCGGAGGCGGTGCATTTTTCCTACCGCCGGTTTCTGGTCAACCAGATTCGGGAGGCGGCAGGCCTGGACAAGACCCCGGTGCGGGTCTATTTGCGGAAGAGAACGGGGAAGGGAAGGGGTTGACGGGTTAAATGGTTGAATGGTCAATTTGGTGAGGGCCCAAGCCTGCTGCCCGTATGGCTTTAGTCAATGATCCGTTCGACCGAATCAACGAATCAACCAATCAACGAATCAACTGATCCGCGAAGCGGGGCAAATGACAGACGATCTATTCGAATACGGCGCCAGAGAGGAGGCGGCCGCCAGCCGGCCCCTGGCCGAACGGATGCGGCCGCGGCACCTGGAGGAGGTCGAAGGCCAGCAGCACGTGCTGGGCAAAGACGGGGTGATTCGCCGGGCCGTCGAAACCGACCGGATCTTTTCCATGATCCTGTGGGGGCCGCCCGGCTGCGGCAAGACGACGCTGGCCCGGCTGATCGCCGGTCAGACCAAGAGCCATTTCGTTCACTTCTCGGCGGTCCTGTCCGGGGTCAAGGAGATCCGCGCGGTCATCGAAGAGGCGCGAAACCAGCAGCGGCTTTACCGGCGGCGGACCGTTTTGTTCGTCGATGAAATCCACCGTTTCAACAAAAGCCAGCAGGATGCGTTTCTCCACCATGTGGAAAGCGGATTGATCACCCTGATCGGCGCCACCACGGAGAACCCCTCCTTTGAGGTGATCGCCCCGCTGCTGTCCCGCTGCCGGGTGATTCCCCTAAAGCCGCTGGAGGAGGAGGACCTGGCCCGAATCATCTCCCGCGCCCTGACAGATCCCGAACGGGGGCTGGGGGGACAGAACCTGGAGCTGGATTCGGACGCCGTCTCATACCTGGCGGGCCTCGCCGACGGAGACGCGCGGACCGCCTTGAACGGACTGGAGCTGGCCGCCTCGCTTCTCGCCTCCGAGGCCCCGGAAAGAGGAGGCGTCCGACGAATCGGTCTCGAGGCGCTTGCCCGGGCGCTTCAGAAGCGGTCCCTTCGCTACGACAAGTCCGGAGAAGAGCACTTCAACCTGATTTCCGCGCTGCACAAGAGCCTGCGGGGAAGCGACCCGGATGCGGCGCTGTACTGGATGTTCCGGATGCTCGATGCGGGCGAAGATCCGCTTTATGTGGCTCGCCGCATGGTGCGGTTCGCCTCCGAAGACGTGGGAAACGCAGACCCCCGGGCCCTGTCCGTGGCGCTTTCGGCCGCCGAGGCCTTCCGGCAGCTCGGCGCCCCGGAAGGGGAGCTCGCGCTGGCCCAGGCCGCGGTATACCTGGCGACTGCCCCCAAGAGCAACCGGCTCTATGCCGCGGCCGGTGCCGTTCGCGCGGAAATCGAGCGCTCCGGGGCCCTGCCGGTCCCCCTGCACATCCGAAACGCCCCCACGCGGCTGATGAAGGATCTTGGATACGGAAAAGGGTACCGCTACGCCCACGACTACCCGGAAGGCTACGCCCCCCAGGACCATCTTCCCGAGCCGCTCAAGGAGAGGGTCTTTTATTCGCCCTCGGACCGGGGTTTTGAAAAAATCATCGGGGAACGAATCCGGTACTGGCGGAAGCGAAAACGGGAAAACCAACGACAGCCCGGCCCGGAAAAGGACCAGGACCGCCGCAGATGATCTTCGAACCTCAGATATCGGCGCCGGATCATGCGGCTTGTTGACGTTCCACCAGGGGCGGATCCGGCTGTCCACCTCGCGCTGGAGGAGTTCTGCGTCAAAATCCTTGCCCCCGATTCAGACCTGCTGCTCGTCTACGTCAATCCTCCGGCGGTGATCGTCGGCCGCCATCAGGTGCCGCCTGCCGAAACCGACCCCGGCTTCCTGCAATCGAAGGGAATCGATCTGCTTCGCCGCCTCTCCGGCGGCGGTGCCGTGTTTCATGACCGGGGCAACATCAACTTTGCCTTCGTCACCGGATACGACCGGCGTACGTTTCACAACTACCGGCATTTTCTTTCCCCGGTGATCGAAGCCCTGCGCTGCCTGGGCATCGAAGCCCGGTTTACACCGCCCAACGCCGTTTTCATCGGCGGCGGGAAGATATCCGGAAACGCCCAGTTTTCCGACATGCGCCGGATGATCACCCACGGCACCTTGCTGTACCGCACCGACCTTGCCGCCCTTCAAAACGCCCTGCGGCCCGCTGCCGGAATGATCGAATCCCGGGGGGTGCCGTCGGCCAGGAGCCCGGTGGCCAATGCGGGCGAAAACCTCTCCGATGCGCCGGAAACGAACCATTTCCGGGACCGGTTCTCCTCGGCCCTGGCCGCGGTCCTCGGCGGATGTCGGCCCCTGGCGCTCGCAGACGACCAATGGCGGCAGGTGGCGTGCATGGCCCGGCGGTACCGCTCCTGGCAGTGGACCTGGGGCCGCTCCCCGACGTTCGTTCAGGATGTGGTTCTTTCCCGGAAGGGGGCAGAAACCCGGGTGCGGTTGTCCGTCGAAGGCGGGATCATCGTCCGCGCCGCCCACGCGGACCGACCGGCTCACAGGCTTCCCGGTCTGGTCGGCCGCCGCTACGACGACCTTTTATAGGGATTGTCCACCTTTTGAAGAACAGCGAATCCCGCCGCACCAGATAACATGGGGTAGATTGAACCGGAGTTGAAACCGGGACAATCCCTATATCGGGAAGGAAAACGACCGGGTTTGTCCTTTTCGGCCGTTGGTGAACGTCCTTTCCAGCAAGCGGATCGTGCCGTTTTTTTCGACCGATAGCACCGTGGAGCTTCGGGTTCCGTATGTTTCGCTGGTGATAAACCGAGAAGAGAGAATCCGCTCCCATTCTATGCCCATGCCGGTGTCCGGAAGGCGATGGTCGGGTGGCCGGCTTCGGTCGGCCAGAACGGCAAAGACCGATTCGGGATCGAAGGGCTCTTCGCCCGTGAACTGGGCAAAAAGGGCCTCTTTTGCCTCGGCCACCTTGGGCCAGGGCGTGTCCAGAAGATGGTTGCTCAAGCCGTAAATGCCCGGGGAAAGACGGGCGGTTCCGTTGCCGCGGTTGCCGAAGTAATAGAGGCCCTCGGCATCTGCGGCCAGCAGGTTGAAGCCGTTGTAGCGGTCCGCCCCGGCCGCCACCGTTTCCATGTAGCGCCGGGCCGGACAATCGCCGGTCAGAAACCCGCTGACCAGGCCGCCTCTGGACGGGGCGTCGGAGAGGTGAAGCGCCGGATCTCGGTAGTTGGTCAGGGCGGCAAAACGTCCGGTGCGGGTGATTCCCATCCATGTGCCGCCGGAGCGAAGGTCGCGGCCGGCCAGTACATCAGGTTGTTCCGGCCAGAACGCTGCCGGTGCGGTCGGCCGCTCGTAAAATTCGTCCCGGTTGGCGGCCGCCAGCAGGCGGTACCGGGGATGTCGCCGGTATGAAAACAGAAGCAGGCACATGAGCCGTCGTTGACCTTTCGGCAAGATTCGTGGTAGAGCGCTTGGCAAAACTACGGGCCAATAACAGCAGTTTTTCGACGCCTTTGGAGCGTGTCAATCCCATGCCATCTTGAGCGTGCCAAGCGCTCTACAGGTTTTTTCATTTTCAGCAAAGTCCGCACATCGGATCCAAGGCAGCCGGATCGGATAAAGCAAAATGTCATATGTAAAACTTAAAGCCATCGACCCGCAAATGCAATGGCCAATGGACCCGCCCCGGCTCGAAGTCCATCGGAGCCGGGCCGGGGCGCCGATCGAGGAGTCCCCGGGAGGTTCGGAGGCATTGACGGCGGGCGAAACCATTAAGGAGGAGTGAAAAATGAAAGAAGCGGTAATCGTCAGTGGAGCGCGGACGGCGGTAGGGACTTTCGGAAGCGCCTTCAAAACCGCACCGGCGATACAGCTGGGCAGCATCGTGATTAAAGCCGCCCTGAAGCGGATGGGGCTGAGGCCGGTGGTCAGCGACCTGATGAAGGAAATCTCCCCGGACAAGCTCAAGGACCAGGGCCAGGTGGAGCTGGAAAAAAGCGCTGATGACTGGGATGCCGGCGCTGCTCCGGTGACGGTCGACGAGGTGATCATGGGAAACGTTCTTCAGGCCGGCCAGGGCCAGAACCCCGCCCGCCAGGCCATGATCCGGGCCGGAATTCCCAAGGAGACCCCCGCATTTACGATCAACAAAGTCTGTGCGTCGGGATTGAAGTCCATCGCCCTGGGCGCTTCGGCGATCATGACCGGCCAGGCCGAAGTAGTGGTGGCCGGCGGCCAGGAGAACATGAGTCTTGCGCCCATGGCCCTGCTCAAGGCCCGCTGGGGCCACCGAATGGAGCTGACCGGTGTGGGCGACGTCCACGACTTGATGGTGTATGACGGGCTCTATGAAATCTTCTACGGCTATCATATGGGGCTCACTGCCGAGAACATCGCCCTGCTTTACGACATCAGCCGAAAAGAACAGGACGAACTCGGCGTGCTCAGCCACAGCCGGGCGCTTTCGGCGATTCGAAGCGGGGAGTTCAAAGAAGAGATCGAGCCGGTTACCATCAAATCCCGGAAGGGGGATGCGGTGGTCGACACCGACGAGCGGCCCATGGAAACCTCACTGGAAACGATGGCCAAACTCAAGCCGGCCTTCAACAAAGACGGCACCGTGACCGCCGGAAACGCCTCGGGCATCAACGACGGGGCCGCCGCGGTGGTGCTGATGAGCGCGGAAAAGGCAAAGGAGCTGGGCCTGGAGCCGATGGCAAGGGTCCGTGCCTTTGCCTCCGGCGCGGTCGACCCCGCCTACATGGGGCTCGGGCCGGTGCCGGCGGTGCGCAAAGTGCTCAAGATGGCGGGCATGACCTTGAACGACATCGACACCATCGAGCTCAACGAGGCGTTCGCTGCCCAGGCCATCGGGTGCGCGCGCGAGCTGGGGATCGACCCCGAGCGTCCCAACGAAGTCGGAAGCGGGATCTCCCTCGGTCACCCCATCGGGGCCACCGGCGCCCGCCAGATGGTGACCGCCATGCACCTGATGAAGCGGAAGAACTACAGCACGGGCATGGTGACCATGTGCATCGGCGGCGGCATGGGCATGGCCATGATCGTGGAGCGGTAGGCGGCAGAGGCGGGAGCCCTGCAGCTGCGACTCAACGCGCAAAGCAAACACGGCAAGCCATGCAGCACGCGCCATGGGCGATGCGTTGCGAACCCAGGGCGGGACAAATCGCCCGGCAGCCGCGATGAGCCATGTTGGGGCTTTACTTGGCGCCCGGAAAATGGTAAAAAAGCGATTTGAAAATGCAGGGGTTTTCCTGCCGGTTCGAATCGAGAGCGAAGGAGCCTGACAGCGATGAGTATCAGCAGAAAGCTTGGAATTCTGGTATTTTGCGCGGTACCGGCCATCGTCGGCGGAGGAATCGTCTACTCCGTATATCACAGCTATCCAGCTGTTGCCGTATATGAAGTCATGCTATTGCTGGCCGCCGGAGCCTGGATCAGCCGGTAGGACTTTCGGTCCGACGGCCGTGCCTTTTCTTTCGGAAAAGTGAGCGGTCCGGGCGGGTTTGAGCGCAGACCCCTCCCGGACCGTCTTTTCCAAACGCCCCGCCCCGATTCGTCGACCGAGGCAGCCGTACGGTTCCGGCATGCGGATCGTGCGCGCGAGACAACTTCCCGATTCCCAACTTTTCCGGACATCGATGATGTTCAGCAGCCCGGCCCGGGGCCGACCGCCCCTGAGCCGGCATGAAATGAAACGAGCGACAGCTCAGCATCAATAGGAAATCGTTCATGACCGCAACAGAAATCCCCACCGGCGTCAGCATCGAGCGTGAGATGAAAAAATCTTACCTCGATTACGCCATGAGCGTCATCATCGGCAGGGCCCTGCCCGATGTCAGAGACGGGCTCAAACCCGTCCATCGGCGGGTGCTCTTTGCCATGGGAGAGCTCAAAAACGACTGGAACAAGCCCTACAAGAAATCGGCCCGTGTCGTCGGCGATGTCATCGGGAAATACCACCCCCACGGAGACGCCGCCGTATACGATACCATCGTCCGGCTCGCCCAGGATTTTTCCATGCGCTATCCCCTGGTCGACGGCCAGGGAAACTTCGGTTCCGTGGACGGCGATCCTCCGGCGGCCATGCGGTACACCGAGGTTCGGATGGCCAAGCTGGCCCACGAAATGCTGGCCGATTTGGACAAGGAAACCGTAGACCTTGCCCCCAACTACGACGAGTCGCTTGAAGAGCCGACGGTAATGCCGTCGAAGGTCCCGTCGCTGCTGATCAACGGCGCCGCCGGCATCGCCGTTGGCATGGCCACCAACATCCCCCCCCACAACCTGGGGGAGGTGACCGACGCCTTGAAGGCGCTGATCGACGATCCGGAGATTTCCATCGAAGCGCTCATGGCCCATGTCCCGGGGCCTGATTTTCCCACCGGCGGATTGATTTACGGTGTGGAGGGGATCCGGGACGCGTACACCACCGGAAGAGGAATCATCCGGATCCGGGGCCGGTTGGTGGTGGAAAAGGACAAGCGGACCGGCGCCGAGACCATCGTCATCAACGAGATTCCCTATCAGGTCAACAAGGCCCGGCTCATCGAAAAAATCGCCGATCTGCTCAAAAACAAGCAGTTGGAGGGGATCCGCTACGTCCGTGACGAAAGCGACCGTGAAGGGATGCGGATCGCCATCGGACTGAAAAAGGACGAGGTGTCCGGCGTGGTGGTCAACCAGCTCTACAAGCACACCCAGCTGGCGACCAGCTTCGGCATCATCTTCCTGGCGATCGTGGACAACCGTCCCGAGCTGCTCAACCTAAAGGAGCTGCTCAACTGTTTTGTCCTGCACCGCAAGGAGATCATCATCCGCCGGACCCGCTTCGACCTGCGAAAGGCCGAAGAACGGGCCCACATCCTGGAGGGGCTCAAGATCGCCCTGGACCACCTCGACGAAGTGGTCGCCCTGATCCGGGGGTCGAATACCCCCAAGGAGGCCAAGGAGCGGCTGGTCGAACGGTTTTTCATGAGCGAGATCCAGGCCCAGGCGATTCTCGACATGCGCCTTCAGCGGCTCACCGGTCTGGAGCGGGAAAAGATCCTCGAAGAGTACGACAAGGTGCTCAAGGACATCGCCCGCTTCAAGGAGATCCTGTCCAGCGAGCGGCTCGTGCTCAAGATCGTCAAAGAGGAGCTCGACGAGATCCGAAACGAATTCGACGATGAGCGCCGCACCGAGATCATCTCCGAGACCCGGGAGCTTACCATCGAGGACATGATCGTCGAAGAAGACATGGTGGTGACCATCTCCAACAACGGCTACATCAAGCGCAATCCGATCACGCTCTACCAGAGCCAGCGCCGGGGCGGCAAGGGAAAGACCGCCATGGGCATCAAGGAGGAAGACTTCGTCCGGCTGCTGTTCGTGGCTTCCACCCATCACACCTTCATGTTCTTCACCAACCAGGGAAGGGTCTACTGGCTGAAAGTCTACGACATTCCTCAGGCGGGCCGCCAGAGCCGGGGAAAGGCCATTGTCAACCTGCTCAACTTCACGCCCGACGAGAAGTTGACCACGGTGCTGGCGGTACCCAACTTCGAGCCGGGCAAATACGTGCTGATGGCCACGCGAAACGGATCGATCAAGAAGACCGAGTTGATGGCCTTCAGCCGCCCCCGGGCCGGCGGCATCATCGCCATGGGCATGCAGGACAACGACGAACTGATCGCCGCGCGGATCACGGACGGAACCTGGAACGTCTTTCTGGGATCGTCTTTCGGAAAATCGATTCGCTTCCATGAGTCCGATGTTCGCCCCATGGGACGCACAGCCAAGGGGGTGCGGGGAATTCGGCTGGAAAAAGGAGACCGCATCGTCGGCATGGAGGTGCTCAGCCACGGCCAGACCCTGTTTACGGTAACCGAGAACGGCTTCGGCAAGCGGACCTCCATCGACGAGTATCCGGTCCACCGCCGCGGGGGCAAAGGCGTGATCACCATCAAGACCAACGAGCGCAACGGCCGTGTGGTGGGCATTTTGCTCGTCGGAGACGACGACGAACTGATGCTGATGACCAACAGCGGCAAGCTGATCCGAATGCCCGTCAAGGGAATTTCGGTCATCAGCAGAAACACCCAGGGGGTCAAGTTGATGGACACCGAGCCTGGAGAACGGGTGGTCAGCGCCGCCTGGCTGGCAGAAAAAGAAGAGTAAATTCGCTGCGCGAATTTACATGGGCGGCTTTGCCGCCATGAGATGAAGCGAGCATGGAAAATCATACCGATATCGAACCTTCAGACATGAAGATCGGCGTGGTGGGAGCCGGAAGCTGGGGTACGGCCCTGGCCCATTTGCTGAGCACCAAGGGATTTGCGGTCGATTTGTGGGTGTTTGAAGCCGAGATCGCCGAACAGATCCGGGAAACCCGCGAAAACCGGGTCTTTCTGCCCGGGGTTCGGCTGCCGGGGAATCTGGTCCCCTCCAACGACATCGAACAGGTGGTGGCCGGCAAGCCGTTGGTTCTGGTGGTGGTTCCCTCCCACGTGCTGCGGCAAACCGCCGGACGCCTGACTGAATACCTCGACGCGCAAAGCATCGTCGTGTCCGCATCCAAGGGGATCGAAAACGAAACGCACCTGACCATGTCCGGCGTGCTGCGGCAGGTGGTTCCAAGCCTCGGCAGCGACCGGATCGCCGTTCTTTCCGGACCCAGCTTCGCCAAAGAGGTGGCCCGCCAGGTGCCGACCGCGGTGACCGCCGCTTGCCAGGAGCGTGCCACAGCCGATTTTGTCCAGCGCGTGTTTGCATCCCCCTTCTTCCGGGTATACGCCCACGAAGATGTCATCGGTGTGGAGCTTGGCGGAGCGGTCAAAAACGTCATCGCGATTGCCGCCGGAATCGTTGACGGGCTCGGGTTGGGGCTCAACACCCGGGCCGCCCTGATTACCCGGGGGCTGGCCGAAATCCGCCGTCTGGGCGCGAAAATGGGCGCCAATCCCCGCACCTTCTCGGGGCTTGCCGGCGTCGGAGACCTGATATTGACCTGCACCGGGGATCTGAGCCGCAACCATACCGTCGGCAAAAAGCTCGGCCAGGGAAAGAAACTGAGCCAGATTCTCTCCGAAATGACGATGGTGGCCGAAGGCGTGCGAACGGCCAAATCGGTGTACAACCTGTCACGAAAGCTGGACGTGGAGATGCCGATTTCCCATGAGATATACCGCATCCTTTACGAGGAGGAGGCGCCGAAGGTAGCCCTGAAGCGGCTGATGACCCGCGATCTGAAGGCCGAGATGGACGAGGATAGGGAAGGGATAGAAAATGCCTAAAATGAGCTCATTTTAGGCATTTTAGGCATTCCATAAGGAGTCATCCACCTTTTGCCCGCACGAGGTGCTTCCATGCCCTCAAAACCGCCCCACAAAGGCGAAGGCCACCGCCGTCGGCTGCGGGAGCGGTTTCTCGCCGACGGGCTGCGCGGATTTCACGACTACGAAGTGGTCGAACTACTGCTGACCCTGGCAACCCCCCGAAAGGACTGCAAGGACGCCGCCAAGGCGGCCTTGCAGCGCTTCAAGACCCTGCAGGGGGTGTTGGAAGCGCCGGATCGCTCCCTTCAGCAGGTGGACGGCATCGGACCCAAAAACGTGTTCGGGCTGCGGCTGATCAAGGCCGTGGCGGACCGCTACCTGGAAAAAAAGTTGATCGGCACCGATCCGGTCAGAAACTCGCAAGAGCTGTTCGACTTTCTTTATCACCGGATTCGAGACACCCACCGCGAGCGTTTTCTTGCGCTGTTTCTCGATGCCAAGAACCGAATCACCGACATCGAGACCCTTTTCATCGGCACCCTGACCGGCAGCAGCGTCTATCCCCGGGAGGTGGTCGCCGCGGCCCTGGAAAGGCATGCCGCCGCCGTTATTTTTGCCCACAACCATCCTTCCGGGGAACCGGAGCCTTCGGCCGAGGACATGGCCTTGACCCGGCAGCTCGTCTTTGCCTGCGGTCTGGCGGGCATCACCGTTCACGAGCATTTGATCGTGGGCAACAACCGCTACTTTTCATTTGCAGACCATGGGTACATCCGCCGGATCAAAGAGGAGCTGGACCGGTTTGTCGCAACAGGAGCCCATTTTTCATGACGAAAACCGATCCAAAAGAGCCGATGCTGCCCGACTGCTACGGCCGGCTCGATATCGTGTTTCCCAAGGCAAAGGAGGGGCTGCGCACCTCCCCCATCGCCTGCATGGCCTGCGTTTTCAAGACCGAATGCCTGCGGGAGGCCATGAAAGGAGAAGACGGCGCAGCCGTGCGCGAGGAACAGGTTGACCGGGCGTATCGAAGCGGGATGATGGGTTTTTTCGAGCGCTGGTCGAAAAAGAAGATGCTCCATCGGAGAAAAAAACAACGGTGATCCCCGGATAAAATCGTTCCCGCGATTTTGTAACAGATTGGTCGTTGACAAGTGTCTAAAATAATTGTATTAATAAAATACTCCCCGCGCAGGGACCGTCCGGCAGCGGTTTTTGCTCCCTGCAGGCGCAGATTTTGCCCAACCCGGATCTCCGGAGGTCAAGTTGGCACCACACTGGACTGTCAGAGAGGCGCTCAGCCAAAAAAACAAGCTGCGGCGCTCTTACTATGAACTGCTCAGGGACCAGCTCGACGAGTTTATGGTCGATTACACGCTGATTCAATCCTATGAGCGTTTTTGTTCCGACAAGAAAGACTACCCCTTTGTGGAAATGCGGGAGCTCAAGCCCCGCGCGCGGATTCCCGACTTCGAATACGACTGTCAGAACTCGGCGCTGGTGATATTCGTCGAGGACACCATCCCCAAGGAGCACAAAAAATACATCCGCTTTTTCGACTCCAACAAGTCCACCAAAAAAAACCTGCTTAGCTCCAAATCGCTTTCCCTGGACGACGGATTCGACCGAAACCAGAAATACCTGGAGTCGGTGCAGTTCTTCGACTTTATCAACATCCTGATGCCGATCGATTACGCCCTTCTCATCCAGCGGGATGAAACCGCCTCCCGGGACCGCTACGTGCTTTCCCACTTCCACGTGCGGATCGATTGGCCCATTGCCGAGGCGGCCGAAGATCAGGCGCGCTTTCTGCGCTATATTTCAAAGGATCTTTACGAAAAGGGAGAGAAGTACGCAGAAGACATTCAGAAGAAATTTTTCGAGTACTACGGGGTTCCCACCATGGCCGGCGGGCGGCGTACGGCGGCGAGCGTGGCCGCACAATACCTGAGAAGGATTTCCTGCATCTCCACGGTATACGTCGGCAGCAGCGAATCCAGGGCCCTGATCCGCATCTCCGAGCGGGGGGTGTCCAAGACCGTCCTGGCCAAGCTCAAGGCGGACATGATCCAGCAGCTCGCCGAGGCCAACAGCATGAACCCGCGGACCTTTCTCAAGAATTTCAGCATTGCCCGGGAGGGAAAGGACGGGGTCTTTATTCTCCAGACCATCTACTACCTGACCGACTACGCGAGGCCGCCGGAAGACGGCAAGTTGCGGGAACTCAAGCCCGACCTGAACTGGCTTACGGTCGAATCCCAGCTGTTGATGCCCAAGCCGGGCGTGCGCAGGCACATGCCGATCCCGGTCAACTTGGTCTACGGCACCTGAACGAGGAAAGGGAAGGGAGATCGACTTTGCCGGCATGGAGCGGCGGCGGGTGTCTAAAGGTTGAGGATCATCGCGGTTTCGTCGCAGTCCGGAAACTTGACGCAGAGCATGCAGTCCGACCAGATCTTGAGAGGAAGATCGGAGCGGTCGATTTTCTGAAATCCGAACCTGAGGAAAAAGTCCGGGCGGTAGGTGAGGGTAAACACCTGGCTGACTCCGAAAGACCGGGCGTCTTCTATGGCGGTTTCGGTCAGCGCCCGGCCGATTCCCTGGCTGACGTACTGCGGCGCCACGGCCAGTGAACGGATTTCGGCAAGATCCTCCCAGCAGATCTGCAGTGCGCAGCAGCCCATCATCGGTTCTCCGGATTCCCTTTCGTATACAAAGAAATCCCGCACATGATCATAGAGCTTGCTCAACGGTCTTGGCAGGAGCTCGCCGCGGTTGCCGTAAAACTGGAGAAGCCGATGGATCTCCTTGATGTCGCCGATGGCCGCTTTTCGAATCATGGATCGAATATTCTCAAGTCGTGTCGATAAAATGGACATGGGCGAAAAGCCCATGCCTTGTGAACCGCCCAGCCGACGGCCTCCGGGGACAGCACGCCTGCTGACGGCCGACCGGCTGCCCCTATAGCATTGTTTTGGGCGGAAAGAAAACTGAAAAGTTTCAAAAGGAGCGGTTGCTTGACCCAGACCGAAGCCTCAAAAAAGAAAGAGCGAGCCCTTCTTCGCCTTCGGGAGTCGGTCCCCCGGCTGTGCCGGAGCCTCGATGTTTCTCCGCCGCCCCGGACGGAAGGATGGGAGCACGCCTTCGACAGCAAGCTGCTGCCGCGGATTTCGCCCGACTTTCCCCTGATGGCCGCTGTCTGCGGAGGCGGGTCGTCGGGGAAGTCGACCCTGTTCAATGCCCTGGCCGCAGCGCCCCTTTCGCCGGTCGGCGGCAGCGCTGGAATCAACCGCCGGGTGCTGGTGGGGGGATGCAAACGCACGCTGCAGCGGGATGACATCGTTTCGGTCCTTTTCGCACCGTTTGGCTGTCCTCCCGAGCCGATTTCCTCCACTGCCCAGCTCGCCGAGCCGGGCTGTCCGGTCTATGCCGCCGCCGAAGCCCTGCCGTCCGGACTGCTGCTGCTCGACACCCCGGATTTCGATACCGGCGCCCGGGGCCGCTACACGAACCGGGAGGTGACACGCCAGGCACTGGAGGCCGCCGATGTCCTCATATACATTTTTACCAACTCCAACTACAACAACCGGGACAACACCGATTTCATCTCCAAGATGCTGACCGGCATCGGCCGGCGCCGCAGCTTTTTGATCTACCGGGCCTATCCGAGCTTCTCCGACGAGCAGGTTCGAGAACACGCCATGGTCGTTGCCCGCAATCTATACGGAGAAGAGGTCAACGAGGCCCTGGTCGGAATTTACCGGGCCGACGAGGACAATGACGTGGCCGCCGGAAGAAAACCGATGTCGCTGAGACCGGTCCCGCCGGGGGGCGCCGGCTTATTGGAGGCCCTGGCGGCCATCGATCCGAGAAAGGAGCGGGGCTCGCTTCAGGATGCCATCGTTTCAGACGTCCTGGAGTCGATCCGGGCCATCACGGACCGTGCCCGGCTCCGCCGCGCCGCGCTCGGCCTTTACCTGGACGCGCTTCGCCTTGCCCAGAGCCGGTGCGTGGCCGCCGCGCTGCGCCAGATGCCGATGGACGCGGTTATGCGCCGGTTTGCCGACATCTGGCTGGCCACCGATCCGGCTCATATCCGATTGATGAGAAAGGCCGGCGGCATCGTCGAGGCGCCCCTGCGCCTGTTGACGGCGCTCGCCCGGAAGACCGGGTCAAAGGCGGAGAAAGAGCCGGCATGGACGGGGAGCGAATTTGAAAAGGCCGTAGAAGAGGATTTGATCAGCGCCCTGCACCGGCTTTATGCCCAGGCGGTGGGGCCGGAAGTTTCGGCCGCCGGACCGCTTTCAGATCCTGCTGTCCGCCGGATGGAACAGACGGCGGCTGCGGTTCTTTCCGCCCCGGAGGGCGGGCCCGGCGGCGGTCCGGCAATGGAGGCCGCAGACGGCGGCAGGGAGCTTAGATTCCGCGTGCCGGCGCCCGGGGAGCTGGACGAGGTCCGCAAAAAACTGGAACAGCGCCCCTGGCTGGAGATTGCAGAATCGGTGCTTCGGCACAAAGACCGGATCGTTCGATTTTCCGCCGAATTGGACCGTGAGCTGGGAGAATTGGCGGCGTCCCTGCGGAAGCAGATGGGTTTCTGGGGCCAGGTCCGCCAGACCTTTTCGGCGCTGCTCAACATTTTGCCGGCAACCGCTGCGGTGACCTACGTGCTCCACACGGGAGATCCGGCCGGCGCCGCCGGGATCAAAGTCAAGCTCACCGGCCTGTTCGGACTCCACGACCTGTATGCCCTGGTGGCGATTCCGGCCACATCGGGAATGAAGAAGGCCGACCGAAGGCAGCTCGAGTCCCTGCTGATACCCATGGCCCGGGCGTGGCTGACGCGGAAACTCGACGTGGTCCGCGGCCTGTTCGAAGCCCAGATCACCGGTCCGATAGAGCAAGCCGGCCGCGACCGCCTCCGCGAGGCCAAAACCCTGATCGAAGAGATCGAAAGGGATCTGAACCGATGCGAAGAGCAAAAATAGCCGGCCCAACCGAACAGATGCTCCAGGCCCATGGCCGGCTTGCCGGGTTCCGGCACCGGATCGAAGGCCTCCGGCAGCGTCTTGAGGGGCTTGCCCTGTGGCGGCCGGCCGTGGGACTGGCGCGCCAGGCGCAAGAGGCGGCCAGGCTGGTGGAAGGAATCCAGCAGCGGCTGGAAAAAAAGCTTGTGGTGACCCTGATCGGCCCCTGCGGCTCGGGAAAATCGACGCTGCTCAACGCCCTTGCCGGAGTGGACGACCTTTCCCCGACCGGGATCGATCGACCCACTACCCGGCAGGTCGTCATCTTCGGCAAAGACTCCGCCGACATCGATGCCTTTGCCGCGCTTTACCCGGAGCTGCCGGTGCGGATGAAAACCGCCGAATCGGCCCGGAGCCTGGATCACCTGCTGCTGGTCGACACCCCCGACACTGACAGCAGCGAAGCCGAGTCGTATCGGTCGGTGGTCGATGCGGTGGTTTCGGCCAGCGATGTTCTGCTTTGCGTGTTCGATGCGGAAAACCCCAAGCGCAGGGACCATGTCGACTTTCTGGCCCCCTACGTGCAGCGTTTCGACGGCGACTCACTGGCAGCGGTTCTCAACCGCTGCGATCGGCTTGATGAAGAAGAAATCAAGGACCGCATCGTCCCGGAATTTTCAGCCTATCTTCACAGCGCCTGGGCGCGGCCGGTCGACACCCTCCTTTGCATTTCGGCCAGAAGTCACCTGGCGGCGCCGGGCTGGGATCCGTCGGCGACCCCTCGGCACGGTTTCGACCAGTTCGAGCAGCTGCACGAACTGATTTTCGGGGCCTTCAACCGGCCCGGCTTCGTAGTCGATCGCAGGCTGGAAAACGCCGGACGTCTGTGCTGGTATATCGAGGCGCAGGTTCGCACCGCCGTCGGCCGGCACCGGCCGGCGATCGTCGATGCCGGGCGGCTGATTCTCGATGCGGAAAAGCGCGCGGCCGAGGCCGGGTTCGAGGCCCTGGAGCAGGAAGTCGCCGACGCCCAAACAGAAATCCATACCGCCCTTTACCGCCGGCTGGCCCAGCGGTGGGTAGGACCGGTGGGATGGATGACGGCGACGTGGGCCCGGCTGCTGAGCTTCGGCTCCGGGGTTTCGGCGTTTTTGCGTGGCGGCGGTACATCGCTGCTTTCCCTGGCCGCAGGGGGACGCAGATCGTCCAGGTCCGGCGGGGAAAGTCCTTTTCCGGGGGCGCTCAAGAGCGTTCGGTCGGTCCTTGCCCGGGATTGGCCCGCCATCGCCGAGGCGCTGGTCAAGGGGGGGTTCGAACCTTCCGTGAGGCGGATCGAAGATGTGCTGCCCGGGCTCGGAGACCGTCTCCGGTCCCTTTCAGACCGATGGGAAGAGGCGCTTTCCACCGAGATCGACAGGGCCGCGGCAGCGCTCAGCCATCCCCTGCTGCAGCTTTTGTTCAATCTGCCCATCGTGGCCGTCCTGCTTCACGCCGGCTGGCGGACCGTGGCCGACTACTTCTCCGGAAACGTCCTGCCGGTGGCGTTTTTTCTGCATACACTGCTGATGGTGGGCATCGCCCTGGTACTGACCTTTTTTCTTCTTCAGACGCTGATTCGGCTGATCGCCGGCCAGCGGCGCATCCTTAAAAGAACCCTGAAGCGGGCGCTGGGGTCGTCAGCGGAGCTTCGGCCCCTGACGGAAAGCGAGATCGGCGCCCGGATCGAGGCGTTTTTCGCCCTGGAGGCGATGGTGGCCGAAGAAGGGGAGAAATCCCCGGAGGAGGTCGTTGACCGGTAGGCGGAAGGTCGGAAAAGGCACCATGTCGGAAGTCAGAATTACCAGATGTCGGATATCGGATGTCAGATGTCAGGAAGGACTTGACCTTTTGCAGTTTCTGATGTCGGACTTCTGACCTCGGACATCAGGTAGTTTTCAGCCCCGCCGCTGGCCGCCGGGGCGCCCAGTTTGATCAAAAATGAAACTTTGCCTCGAAGCCTCTGCCTCTGTAGGGAACGGCCTCCGTGCCGTTCCGAAAGGCACGCCACAGAGGGCGTGCCCTACAAAAATCCCGGCATTGGACGAAGTTTCATATAAGACCACAGATAACGGAGGACTCGGCTTCGCTTAGGCTGCGCCTTGTCAGGAGGAAGGCGCAGACAGTTAGCTGTCGCACCCGCCGTCCCGTTCTCGAACGGGATTTGATCGTGTCTTGAAGCTTCTCAGGCCGTCACCCCGTGCAGAGTCTGAATCTACGGCTGGCCTCATCCTTGCAGCGTTTGGTATTTGGAATTTGGTGCTTGGAGGTTGTTTGTGATTTGGTGCTTGGGATTTGGAAATTTTCTACCTACGATTCTCCGGCTACGGAAAGACCGTTATCCCTGTAGAACCGATCCGGCTGGCGGTACTTTATCTTGTCAGCACAACGAAACGATGATAGTTTACGGCCCCATGAAACAGTATGTCATTGATGAAATCCGGCCCGGCGAGCGCAAGAAGCTCAAGGACTACCTGGACGAGCACTTCTGCGATCCTGCCATGGACGGGATTTATTGGATACCGCTTGAAGAGGATCTGCTTTCCGAGACTCAGCGGCAGCATCGGGACTGCCAGCCTCTTTATTTTGCTGTGGAGCTCGGCGAGGATGCGCTGGCCTGCGAGCTGCTGGTGCGAACCCGGCAGCGGGTGCGGTGCGATTGCATCGCTTACGCCTCGGAGAAACAGCGCAACTGGGTGATTCAGGTGGTGGATGCGATTTTTGAAAAGATCGAGATCCACACCTGAGGCCGGAAAGCCGAACCGACCATGATTCAGACTGCACTGACCATACTCTGGGTGGTCTTTTCCACCATTGTTTTCGGTACGGCCGCCGTTTTGGCGGCGCCCTTTTCCAGAACCGGAAATTTCGTTCACCTCATCGCCCGGACCTGGGGCTACTCGATTCTGCTGGCCAGCCGGATCCGGGTGAGCGTTTCCGGGCAGGAAAATTTCGATCCCTCCCGTTCTTACATCTTCATGTCCAACCACCAGAGCAATTTCGATATTCCGGTGCTGCTGGCCCACTTGCGCTGCCAGTTTCGCTGGCTGGCCAAGGCCGAGCTGTTCAGGATCCCGATCTTCGGCCGTGGCATGCGGGGGGCGGGCTACATTTCCATCGACCGTTCGGACAGAAGAGCGGCCATGGAAAGCCTTCAGCAGGCGGCGGAAACGATTCGAAGCGGCACCTCGGTGATGATCTTCCCGGAGGGGACCCGAAGCCGGGACGGCGTGCTTCGATCCTTCAAAAAAGGCGGATTCATCCTGGCGGTAGACGCCGGTGTGCCGATCGTTCCGGTGCTCATCCACGGGACGTTTCAGATCATGCCCCGAAGCAGCCTGCGGATTCGAAGCGGCCGGGTCTGTGTGCAGATCCTTGAGCCGATCGAGACCGCAGGCTACGGCCGAAAGCAGAAAAACGAGCTTTTAGAAGCGGTCCGCAGCCGAATGATGGAGGCCCAGCAGCAGGTGCTGGAGGGCGCGCCATGCTGAAGATCGTTGCCCTGGGCGGGCTCGGCGAGATCGGCCTCAACATGATGGTGTTCGAATATGGGGACACCATGTTCGTGGTCGATGCCGGATTGATGTTCCCGGAAGATTACATGCTCGGGGTCGACTATGTGATCCCGGACATGACCTTTCTGCGGCAGAACGCCGGCAAGATCGCCGGCGTGGTTCTCACCCATGCCCACGAGGATCACATCGGTGCGCTTCCCTACCTTCTTCGGTCCATCAACTGTGCGGTGTTCGGAACGCCCTTTACCCTCGGCATGGTTCGGCACCGGCTCGAAGAACAGGATCTGTTGAGCCAGGCGCACCTTCACGAAATTCACCCCGGTGAGCGCCTTCGTC
The DNA here is from genome assembly GCA_021737185.1 of Desulfobacterales bacterium. Taxonomy (GTDB): domain Bacteria; phylum Desulfobacterota; class Desulfobacteria; order Desulfobacterales; family CAFBRK01; genus JAIPEL01. Next base: position 72,646 of record JAIPEL010000001.1, read on the forward strand.
TCGGGCCCTTCGAAATGGAGTTCATCCGGGTGGGGCACAGCGTGGTCGAGGGAATCGGACTGGCCGTCGAAACTCCGGAAGGCCGGATCATACACACCGGCGATTTCAAGATCAGCCATCCCCGGATGTTGGGCATGGGCACCGACATCGACGCTTTCGCCCGCTACGGGCAGCAGGGGGTATTGGCCCTACTGTCGGATTCGACCAATGTGGAAAAAGAGGGCTTTACGATTTCAGACAGGGATATCGGAGATCGTCTGGCCAGCATCGTCGCCGACAGCGGCGGCCGGGTGATCGTGGCGCTGTTTGCCTCCAATATCCTGAGGATTCAGCAGATTGTGGACGCGGCGCTGGCCTGCGGCAGGCGGCTGTGCATCAACGGCAAGAGCATCGAGGTCAGCGTCAGGCTGGCCAAGGAGCTGGGCCACATCCGCATTCCCCCGGGGGTGGAGGTCGACATCGATGAGGTCCGCAACTTTCCCGATGAGGAGATGGTGATCGTCACCACCGGAAGCCAGGGAGAACCGATGTCGGCTCTTGCCCGGATGGCGGCCGGAGCCCACAAGCAGATCAAAATCCGGCGGGGCGATACGGTGGTTCTTTCTTCCAAGTTCATCCCCGGAAACGAGAAAGCCATTGCCAGCATCATCAATCACCTGTACCGGCGCGGCGCGGACGTGATCTACGAGAAAATATCGGAAATCCACGTCTCCGGACACGCGTTCAAAGAGGAGCTCAGGTCGATGATCCTCCTGACGCGTCCCCGGTACTTTATCCCGATTCACGGTGAATACCGGCACTTGGTGCTTCATGGGCGGCTTGCCAGAGAGGTAGGCATCGCCGCCGAGCGGGTACTGATCGCCGAAAACGGGCAGACCATCGTCTTTGAAGGGGGCGTCGGGCGGGTGGAGGAAAAGGTCAGAACCGGCCGCATCCTGATCGACGGAAAGGGCATCGGCGACGTGGGCAGAAGCGTCCTCAAGGAGCGGCGGCTGCTGTCCGAAGACGGCCTGGTGGTGGTGACCATGGCTTTTGACGAAGAAACCGGGATTGTGGTATACGGACCGGAAATTGTCTCCCGGGGCTTCGTTTTCGAGCAGGATACGGGGCACCTCCTGCAGGATGCCCAATGTGTGGTTCTGGAGATTGTCGAAGAAGTCGATCCTGCGACCCCCGACCGGGTCCAGGAAATCCGCTCCCGGCTGCAGACGGCGCTCAGGCAGTACTTTTTTTTCACCATCGGCAGGCGCCCGGTCATTCTTCCCTTCCTGCTGGAAGTCTAGATGACATCGCTGCGCGCTGTCATTGGAGGCGGCTGCGCCGCCTAAGGTTAACGATAGTTACATTCAATTTCGTTCATTTTTTTTAAAGCACCGGGAGTACGAAACCGCTATCGCTCGAGCCTCGGGGGGCAATGCGCAGAGAAATCGTCGGCATATTTCTTTTTTTTCTGGTCATTTTCACGCTGATCAGCCTGATCTCCTACAGCCCCCGGGACCCTTCGATCCACAACGTCGGGGCGGCAGGCCAGATCCATAATCTGTTCGGTTGGGTCGGGGCCCAGGTGGCCGGCGTCCTGGTGGGACTGTTCGGTGTCGGCGCCTTCTGGATTCCCGCCCTGCTGCTGCTTTCTTCTGTTCACATTTTTTCCGGCCATCCAAGTCCGAAGCGCGTCCTGGCCCTGACCGCAGGGGGCGGGATTCTGCTGGTGATCACCACCGGCAGTCTGCTCTCGCTTCAGCAGCATCACTACATCCTCTTTGGCAGCCGCTTTTCCGCGGGCGGCATCGTCGGGATCCCGCTGGCGTCCTTTCTGGTCCGGTACGCCAATTCGACCGGGTCGGCCCTCGTGCTCGCGGTGCTGTGGCTCGTCGGCTTTATCCTGGCCACCGGCTTTTCCCTGGTTCGATTCGGCCGGCGTGCGGTTCATGCCGGTTCCTTCGGCGTCGACCGGATCCGGACCCTCTGGATCAAATGGAAGGAGCGGCGTCAGAAGGTCAAAAAGAGGACCCTGGCGGAAAAAAAGCGCGTCAAGGCGCCCCGGCAGGAGGTCAGGATTCAGGTTCCGGAGCCCAAGCCGGTCAAGGACGTACCGGCCCCCAAGCAGGAAGTCTTCGAATTCATGCGGTCGGAGGCCAGTTTCCAGCTGCCTTCGGTCAGCTTTCTCGACGGGCCCGAACACCGGCCGGTGTCGGCCGACGACGACAACCTGAAAATGCAAAGCAAGCTTGTGGAAAAGAAGCTGGAGGACTTCGGCGTCGCCGGGCAGGTGGTCTCGGTTTCCCCGGGACCCGTGGTGACCACCTTCGAGTACGAGCCCGCGCCGGGAGTCAAGATCAACCGGATCGTGAACCTATCCGACGACCTGTCTCTGGCGCTGAGGGCCACCAGCATCCGGATCGTGGCTCCCATCCCGGGCAAGGCGGCCATCGGCATCGAAATTCCCAATACCGACCGTCAGCTGGTTCGTTTCAAGGAGATCGTCGTCTCTTCGGTGTTCGAGAAGTCCAAATCGCCCTTGACCCTCTGCCTGGGCAAAGACATCGTGGGCAACCCTGTGGTGGCCGAGCTCGACCGGATGCCCCATCTGCTCATCGCCGGCGCCACCGGAACCGGAAAAAGCGTCGCCTTGAACGCCATGATCTGCAGTTTCCTCTACAAGGCGTCGCCGGACAAGGTGCGGATGATTCTCATCGACCCGAAGCGGATCGAGCTCAATCACTACGACGGCATCCCCCACTTGATCACGCCGGTGGTCACGGACGTCAAAAAGGCGACCAATGCGCTGTTCTGGGCCGTGAACGAGATGGAGCGGCGCTACGAGCTGCTGTCGGAAAAGCGGGTCCGCAACATCCGGCAGTACAACCAGAAGATCGCCAGGGAAAAGCCGGTCGAAGGCCAGGACCCCGATCTGCCGCTTCCCTTTATTGTCATTGTCATCGACGAGCTGGCCGATCTGATGATGGTGGCATCCCGGGACGTGGAAGTGGCCCTGACCCGCCTGGCGCAGATGGCCCGGGCCGCCGGGATTCATTTGATTCTGGCCACCCAGCGCCCGTCGGTGGACGTGCTCACCGGCATCATCAAGGCCAATTTTCCGACCCGCCTCACCTTTCAGGTCTCTTCCAAGACCGATTCGCGGACGATCATCGATGCCAACGGCGCAGAAAACCTCCTTGGCAGCGGGGATATGCTCTTTTTGCCGCCGGGTACGGCAAAGCTGCAGCGGATTCACGGGGCCTATATCGACGAAGCCGAGCTGGCCCGGATCATCGATTTCTTAAAGGCCCAGAAAGGCCCCGAATACGACGAAAGCGTCACCGAGGCGCCGGCAAAATCGCTCGACGAGGCCGACGACGCGGAAAAAGACGAAAAATACGACGAGGCCGTCTCTCTGGTGTCCCAAACGCGCCAGGCTTCCATTTCCATGATTCAGCGCCACCTGCGCATCGGCTACAACCGGGCCGCCCGGATCATCGAGGTCATGGAAAAGGAGGGCATCGTGGGCCCGGCCGACGGAGCCAAAGCCCGGGAGGTGCTGGTGAGGGGATATGATGACGTGCCCTGATAAAGAAAGTGCCTAAAGTGAGCTAAAATGCCTAAAATGACTAAAATGGAAGGACGAAGACCGGCATGAGGCGTGCGATACCTGCGGTCAACCAAAGCGCAGTTGCAGCAGTTGCATGAAATGTCGGTCGAAGTCGAGCTTTACCAGAAAAAGTTCGCCCATCTAATACGGATCGGAACCCCTGAACTGCAAAAACGTCGGAGCGAAGCGACACCACAATTTTAGGCATTTTAGATCATTTTAGGCATTTTAGGCATTTCCATCATAATCCAATACATTCCCGGATAATACCACCCCATGTCCTTCCCCGCAGACCTGTTTGCCCGAACCAAGGGATTTTTGAAGGAGAGCGAGGGGCGATGCCTGTACGAAACCGCCCTGGAGGCGGCACGGCTCGGTCCCTGCCTTGAGATCGGCGGCTACTGCGGCAAATCGACCCTCTGCATCGGCGCCGCCTGCAAAGAGCGTGGCGCCGTTTTGTTTTCCGTGGACCACCACCAGGGCTCAGAGGAGCAACAGCCCGGGGAGGAATATTTCGACCCGGAGCTGTTCGACGGAACCGCGGGCCGGATCGACACGTTTCGGATCTTTCGGCAGACCCTGGAGCGGGCCGGGCTGGAGCAGAGCGTGGTTCCCATCGTCTGCGGATCTTCGGTGGCCGCCAGGCAATGGGCCACCCCCCTTTCCATGGTATTCATCGATGGAGGGCACTCCTTTTCCGATGCCTGTACGGACTACAACGGATGGGCCGGCTACATCGTTGCCGGCGGACGGCTGGCGATCCACGATATTTTCCTCGATCCGGCCGAGGGGGGGCAGGCACCGCACCGGATCTATCGGCTGGCCCTTGCCTCCGGGCTTTTTGCCGCCGGGAAGATGGTCGACACCCTTGGGATGCTTCGCCGGGTATCTCCCGGACAAATCCCGGATGAAGCTCGCCGCTCTCAATGAGAAGCGCTCTAAGTTTTTTCCCGGAGCGAACAACGGTCATGTAAAAATACAGGGTTTGCGGTATTTGCCTGCCCCGGCGGTCTGTGCATAATCACCTCAGATCCGGTACCATGGGTGTTCACACCCGGCCGCCTTCAGGCTGTGCTTGAACGATCCGCGTTGAGCGGTTCACAAGTCATGACCTTCCGCCTTTGCCGGAGGACATGCCCACGAAAGGAGAACCCATGCTGCACATCGGCCATTTTTCATTCGATGCCCGCGATGCCCGGGGAAATCCCCGCCACGGGTACTTTACCTGCTTGATCGACGCCGCTGATCCTGAAGAAGCGACCGCCAAGTTCGGAGAGCACATTTTGCAGATGAAGAAAAAGGAAGACGTCTTTGCGAACATGGCGGCCGTTTACCTGGAAGACATCATCAAGGTGGCGGCGGTTCCGGAAGAACCGATCGTCACCTGGCTGCAGTCTTCGCAAGGCGAGTTTCCAAAGTCGATCAGCCATTCACTGCCTGCCGTGATCAAAGACGGCATCGAGGCCTTTGGGCTGCCCACCAACGTGGACAAGCACGAAGCCGGCAAGGGAAAGGGATACATGGTCTCGGAGCCGTTCATCCGGTTCGACAGATAAAATCGCTGCCGCGATCTGGGGTAGAGACCGTCTTGCTCATGTTTGGGTCGGAGCGTTTGATTTCGTTTGACCCGGTGAGATGAACCGGGGATCGAAAGCCTGAAAAAAACCGGCCCCGCTTCCGGGGGCGGCCTTTACCAGGGGGGACATGAAAAACGGCAAAACAGCAGGCATGGCCCTGGACGGGAAGAATGCGGCCGCAGCGGTTGTCCGCATTTCGGTCACCGACACCGGCATCGGGATGGACCCGGCCACCCGGAAACGGATATTCGAACCAAATCCTTTCCCTGCCGGATGACCGGTTCATGCCGTTTGCAAAATCGGTGCCGGCTTCCAGAAATCGTGGCTGAACAGGCGGCATGCCGGGGTCAGGCCGTAGAGAAGATCTGCGGCAAGCAGAACCGCGGCGCCGGTCCAGGCGGTTTTTTCCGTCGTATAGATCACGCCGTCGGGAAAGGTGACGCCGGTCCAGAAAGCCCCGTCGGCGTATTTCTTGTCCGCCGCCCAGGAAAGCACTTTTTCCGCATCGGAAACCCTTCCCATGGCCGCAAGGGTCAGGGAAAGCTCAGCGGTTTCGGCCATGGTCGTCCAGGCCCGGTCTGAGACGCATAGAATCCCCCATCCCGGGACGGCAAACGTTTCCCAGCCACGGTCGATCCACTTTTCAGCATCCTCTCCGGTGACGGCGCCGGAGAGCACCGGGTAGTACCAATCCATGGAAAATCGCGCTTTGCTCGGGTCAAAGAGGTGCGGTTTTGTGCGGATCGCCTCGCCGAGGCGGACCCGGGCTGCGGTCCACCGCGGCATTCTTTCTCCCAGCCGCTCGGAAATCTTCAACGCGGCGCCGAGGCTCAGGTACATGGAAGCGCAGCCGGTGAGCAGGGTGCGTTCGGAGATGCTCCCGTCGGCGCGCTGCGCCCAGGGGATGTGCCCTTCGGGGCGCTGAAGGCCGACCACGTAGTCGGCGGCCCGTCTGACGCAGTCCCACATCTGGTATAAAAAGCCGTCGTCGCCGGTAACGAGATAGTGGTGGTAGGCCCCTACGGCGATGTAGGCGGTCATGTTCGGATCCTTGTAGGCGCCTTTGGCAGGTTTTCCGTCCCTGTACTCCGACCACCAGCATCCATCGGCAGGCTGGGTCCTGGCGGACCAGGCATAGGCGGCTTCGGCGGCACGCCGGTATCCGGCCACGTCCAGGCCCATGGCGCTTTCCACGTGGTCCCACGGATCGGTTTTCCCGCCTGTCGACCAAGGGATCTCGCCGTCCTCCTTCTGGACGGCGGCAATGAAGGCCGCAGCGGCCGGGATATCTGACAGCAGAGACGCCGGCTTTGGCCGGGCCGATATCGCCCCAGGGGTCATGTCTGTTCCTTTCGCAGATAGAAAACCACGCTTTTGCCGAGCACCGGATTCAAGAGCCGCTCCAGGGTTTGGGTGATCCACGGTTTTTTCATCATGTCCCAGACCAGCAGCCGGTGATAGAGCGCCACCGGCGAGGCCTTGTCGCTATCCGGGCCCGCCAGGCACTTGAGCCACCAGTAGGGGGTGTGCAAAGCGTGGGCATATCCCCGTCCCCACAGCCGAAACCCGCGTCCGACCAGCAGCCGGCAAAGCTCGACTTCCCGGTAGATCCGGACATGACCGCCGCTGGCGCTGCGATAGGATTCGGAAAGTGCCCAGCAGAACCGCTCCGGGAAAAAGCGGGGCACACTCACGACCAGGCTCTTTCCGGGCTTGAGCACCCGGGAGAGTTCGGCGGCAGCCTTCCGGTGGTCCTTGATATGTTCGAGCACCTCAGCGCAGACCACCAGGTCGAAGGTATGATCGTCAAAGGGCAGGTTCAGAAGGTCGGCGCGGATAAGCCCCCATCGGCCTTCGACCGGCGCCGTCCGGTTTTCGACGGCCATGCGGTCCCGGCAGCCGATCAGATCCTCGCCGCATCGGTCGGCGCCGCAGACAAAGACGTTCCTGCGACGGGCCAAAGCGGCCACGTGCCGCCCGTTTCCGCAGCCGATGTCCAGGATCCGATCCCCGGGGGCGATGTTCAGGCGCCTAAAATCGACGGTGATCATCGACGACCTCTCTGTACACGGCTTCGGTTCCCTGGGCGGCCCGCTCCCAGGTGAACTGGGTCAGCACACGGCGCCGTCCGGCCGCTCCCAGCTCGGCCGCCAACTGCGGGTGATCGTAAAGGGTTTCGATTGCCCGAGCCAGGGCCGGCGGATCGGCCGGCGGCACCAGCAGACCGGCGTCTCCCACCACTTCGGGCAGGGCGCCGCCGGTGGTGCTGATCACCGGCACGGCGCAGGCCATGGCCTCTCCGGCCGGAAGACCGAACCCTTCGTACACCGAGGGAACCACTGCCATTTCAGCACGGGCATACTGGCGCACATATTCTTTGTGGTCGATGCGGCCGGTGAAGGTCACCCGTTCTCCGATGCCGAGCCGGGCGATGAGTTTTTCGATGCCGCCGCCTTTTTTCGGGCGGCCGATCACCACCAGATGCAGGCGGCGGGCGCCGTTCACGGCGGCCATGGCTTTGAGCAGATGATAGAGTCCCTTTAGGGGGGTGTCGGAGCTGTTGGTGACGATGATCCGGCCCCTTTCCCGGGGGACGCCGGGCATCGGGTGAAACAGGTCGGTGCGGATTCCGTTGGGCACTACGGCAAAGCGCTCCCGGCCGATGCCGAAGTTTTGGCTGATGTCCGCTGCGGCGCGCTCCGAGACGGTGATGATCCTGGGCAGGCAGGCGGCCACTCTTTTTTGCATGCCGATAAAAGAGTGCCACCGCAGCTGCTTGAATTTTTTCCACGGGGTGCGAACCGCCCGGATGGCCAGTTTGCGGTCCACGGAAATCGGGTGGTGGATGGTGGCCACCGTCGGCACGCGCCGGGCCACGGCCCAGAGCCCGTAGGACAGGCTCTGGTTGTCGTGGACGATGTCGTAGCGGTTCAGCCGGCTGCGGAGAAACCGGTAGGCGTGCAGGCCGAAGGTGAACGGCTCCGGAAACCCGGCGGTGGAGACCCCCAGCCATTCGATGAGGTTGATGGGGCGGCTCAGTTCGCCAAGGGTAGGCATGCGAAACGGGTCTGCCGGGTCATACAGATCGAGGGTTTTGAGGCGGTGGACCGTGATTCCTTCGGAGAGCTGCGGATCAGGGGGGCCGGAAACCACTTCCACCCGGTGGCCCAGGGCCTGCAGCGCGCGGCTCAGGTTGTCCAGGTAGACGCCCTGTCCGCCGCTGTGGGGATTGCTCCGGTAGCTGAGCAGGCAGATGCGCAGCCCGGGACCGGCGCCTGCCGCCATCAGACGGCCCCCTCGGCTTCCATCTGCGCGATCTGGCGCTCGTCGTAGCCGAGTTCGGCCAAAATCGCATGGGTTTGCTGGCCGAACTGCGGCGGGGCGCTTCGAATCTGCGGCGGCGTTTGGGAAAGCTTCAGAGCCGGCCCGAGCTGGGGACCGCAGCCGTCCGGCAGTTTGGCAGGATCCGGGAGCAGGCCCCGTTGTCTTGCCGCCGGGCTGTTCAGGGCCTCATCCAACCCCATGACCCCGCCCACGCAGACGTCCTGATCCTGGAAGATTTCCATCCACTGGTCGCGCGTTTTTTGGCGGAACGCGTTTTTAAGAAAGTCGATCAGCGTTTCCTGGCAGGTGTCGTCGAATTGGAGCGGAGCATATTCCGGTACGCCGAAGTAGCGGCACAAGCGCTCCCAGAAGCGGCGCTCCAGGGCGCCCACGGTGATGTGCCGGCCGTCGGCCGTCTCATAGACGTTGTAGCAGGCATAGCGGTGAGAGAGGAGTCCACGGCTTCTGGTTGGGGGGCAGTTTTTGACCCACATTTCCCCGGCGGGGGTTACAGCCAGGCTCATCAGTGCGTCAGTCATGGAAACATCGATGTATTGGCCATGGCCAGTTTTTTCACGGGCTACCAACGCCAAGAGAATTCCGACTGCTGCGTAAAGCCCTCCTGTCAGGTCACCGACCTGAATTCCGGGAATACACGGGGGGCCATCTGCAGGTCCGATGAGTGACAAAAGGCCGCTGGCTGCCATATAGTTTACATCATGTCCGGCCTGGTTCCGGAGGTCTCCACTCTGGCCGTAGCCGGTGACCGAGCAATAGACGATGGCCGGATTGATGGAGCGGACCCGGTCATAGTCGATTTTCAGGCGATTTGTCACGCCGGGGCGAAACCCTTCGAGGAGTATGTCCGCCTTTTTAACCAGAGCCCGGAAGATTTCCTGTCCTCGCTCACTTTTCAGGTTCAGGGTCATGTGCTCTTTGTTCCGGTTGATATGGGCAAGCTCCGGCAGGGCGTCGGCCGCAAACCGGCGGTCTTCAACCGCGATGACCCGTGCCCCGTGATCTGCCAGGATCATGGAACAGTAAGGCCCCGGCAGCAGCCGGGACAGATCGACCACCAGAATTTCGGAAAGGGCAGCTCCCATCGATGTGCTTTTCGAAGGCATAAGCAAAAGGGGCGAACCAAAATTTTGCCGCCTGGATGGCAGTGGAAACAAAACGTCCGTTTTTTTGAGTGTTCCCTCTGCAATTTCTGCGGTGCATGAAAGTTGATGCCTGCATAAATCCGGGAACAAAGGTGTGTCAAGCCAGCTTTGATGCATCCCTCGCACGGGTGGCAGTTCCGGAGCCATTGATAATTTTAAATCACGGTACTATACTCGCTGGCGATGAGGAATGGCAACCCGAAAAGAGCGGCGGTTGGCAAGGTACCCTTGGTGGAGGTCGGTCTCCGGGGTAGCTTACAGATGGAAAAAAAGCCGATCCCCACCGCGTTGGAGCTGGAGATACCGGTTTCAGCTATGGGCGTCCACAGCCGGAAAAACCCGGCAATGGGTTTGCAGGAAGCCCTCGGTCAAGGGATCTGGACGATCTGGGATGCAAAATCGACCTATAAATAAAACCGGATACTACCAAAAAAAGACTTAAAATATGGAAAATAAAATTATCTGTAAATGTGGGAGCGAAACCCAGCTTGAGTCTTGTGACAAAAACGGGGATTGCTATTTCAAATGCCCCAATTGCTATCGCTATTATATTGTGGATGCGGAAAAGAATGTTCGAGAGGCGGTAATGGATCCCCATCATTGGATAATGATATAAGCGTTTATCAGTTCAAAAGATTGAAGGTCGGATCGAAAATTAGCATTATCCACTAAAGTGCTGTTAAAAATCGATGATGGTCATTTTCCCCCAACCGAAGAATTGGTTATAAAAAATTTATATTTCGGCATATTACGAAACTTATTTTATGGAAATTGCAATATTTGCTGGCCATCATACCTCGCCTACAGCGAAAAAAGATCCTAAAGTACTATCTAATTGGTATGTTATATTTTTTTATTTTTTGATACAGCCAAGTGCGGTGAATTCCCAGTATTTTTGCCGTGGCGCTGACATTGTAATTCATCTCCTTCAGGATATCTTTGATATATTCGGCTTCGGCTGTTTGCAGATAACCGGAAAGATCGTTGGTCGTTGATCTGTTCTTCAACTCCGCAGCACCGGCTTTTGCCAGCAATCTCCGCGGCAGCTCCGAAACTGAAATTACCCGGTTTTCGCTCATGTTGACGGCGCTTTCGATGACATTGCTAAGCTCGCGAACATTCCCGGGCCAGTTATATTTCTTCAACAGTTTAATGGCATCACTCGACAATTGCTTCGGTAGAAGCCCCGCAGATAAGGCTTTTTCCTTCAGCATTTTGTCGCAGAGTGCTGTCAATGTTTTCGGTAATTCCCGCAGAGGCGGCAAATGCATCCGCACCACGCTCAGACGAAAGAATAGGTCGAGACGAAACAGATTCTGTGAAATCATGCTTTCCAGGTTCTTGTTCGTTGCCGCAATGCATATGAAATCGATTTTTATAGGTTTAGTATCTCCCAATCGGGTAATTTGCCCTTCTTCCAATACGCGAAGCAGCTTTGATTGCATGCTCAGCGGCATATCTCCGATTTCATCCAGAAAAATGACTCCCTTGTCCGCCAGTTCGAATTTGCCGGGCTTTCCCGAATTTGATGCGCCGGTGAAAGCGCCTTTCTCGTAGCCAAACAGTTCCGCCTCAAGCAGTTCGGCCGGTATGGCTGCGCAGTTCAATCGAATGAAAGGGCCGTGGCTGCGATTGCCGGCGCTGTGTATGCTATGGGCAAACAATTCCTTTCCTGTGCCGCTTTCCCCCTCCAGCAAAACGGGGCTGACGGAGCGTGCCGCCTTTGCGGCCACGTTTTTCATGCGAAGTATCGATTCGTCTTCTGAGACAATGTCGTCGAAGTTGTAGACGGAGGTGTAGATATGTTTATCGATCTGCCTTTCAGTGTGCTTGATCTTTTCGTTTAAAATCGCAAAATTCTTGATGACTTCATCGAGCTCTGACCGGCTTTTGAGAAGAACCTCGCCAACCATTCCTTCAAGCTTGCCGTCGATGAAGATTGGAATTCGATTGGCAATAACTTCGCGATTGTCTGCATAGACATGGTATCGCTTGTATTGTGGGCGGCCGCTTTTCATCACCTCCCAGAACCCGGTGGTGGGGATGATTTTCTGAATGTCGTTTCCAATCGCCGCCCTTTTGGAAACCCTTAAAAACTTGCAATACGAGTCGTTTATATAGGTCACCTTTCCCTTTTTGTTGATGATGACAATGCCCTCCTGGAAAAGGTCCAGAAAATCCTGGACACTTGGGATGTGGGCATCCAGCAGCCAAGACTGAAGATCTTTAAAATCCATATGTATTTTATCCTCTACATGTATTTTAATGAATACGGCTCATATTATCTATTTTAAATCAAACAATTGACTTCAATTATCAGAATAAGCGTATTTGATCAACTACACATTTTGGACCATCATCCGAAGGCGTACAAACAACACCCACATTGCAAGTAAGTTTCTAACCTAATGATATAATAGAAACATTATCATAAAAATTCAAAAAATGTGAATCGGCACAACTCTTGCTACGTGGTCCTGTAAAGCTCAACCGACAACCCGCCCCCTTGCGATTTATTCTGTAAATCAAGACCAGTTGTTGTGGATTTTATTGAAGACAAGGTGACTATGCGACGATTGCAGTTTTCCCCATTTCTTCCGCGAAGCAGAAAAATTCGGAGCCGGAATCTCCGGCCTATTACGATATTAATCGTTCTCCTGGCAAATATATTTTCGTAATTATTCAGGAAAGGCTTTCCATTGCGCAGCGACAGAATCAAAAAGGGAATTTCGCGATCTCCCCACCGGAGCCTGCTGAAGGCCATCGGCTACACGGAAACTGAAATCCAGCGTCCATTAATTGGGATTGCCAACACACACAACACCGCCATTCCCGGTCATGTCCACCTCGACAAAATCACCGAAGCAGTCAAAGCTGGCGTGTACATGGCGGGAGGCACTCCGGTGGAGTTCGGCACCATCGGCGTGTGCGACGGCATCGCCATGAACCACATCGGTATGAAATACTCCCTCGCAAGTCGGGAATTGATCGCTGACTCAGTTGAAGTCATGACCCATGCACACGCCTTCGATGCTCTTGTCCTGATCTCCAGCTGTGACAAGATTGTCCCTGCCATGCTCATGGCGGCGGCGCGGCTCGATCTCCCCACCATCCTCGTCAGTGGCGGTCCGATGCTTGCTGGAGAACACCCAGGAACAGGTTCTGGAGAAAAGATCGACATCGTGTCGGTATTTGAAGCAATCGCAGCGGTCCGTTCCGGGAAGCTATCGGAAGAGAAACTTTTGGAGATGGAAGATGCCGCTTGTCCTACCTGCGGTTCATGCGCGGGAATGTTTACGGCCAACTCGATGAACTGTCTTACGGAAGCTCTGGGCATGGCCCTTCCCGGAAATGGTACGATTCCGGCGGTGATGGCCGCTCGCCTCCATTTGGCCAAGCGATCCGGCATTCAGGTCATGCAGCTGCTAAAGGAAGGCGTTACTGCGCGAACGATCATGACATCGGAGGCGTTCGAAAACGCACTGTCCGTGGATATGGCTCTGGGATGTTCAACCAACACGGTTCTTCATCTGACTGCCATCGCCGCCGAAAGCGGTATATCCTTGGACCTGGATCGGGTCGATGCCATCAGCAGACGCACGCCGCAACTTTGTTCTCTTAGTCCGGCAGGTCCAGACCACCTCCAGGACCTGCACCGGGCTGGAGGCGTCTGTGCCGTGATGAAGCAATTGGCTGCAGACAGCAAAATCCATACGGAATGTCCCACGACATCGGGTAAAACGATCGGCGAATTGATAGCGGAGGCTTCGGTTCTTTCTCCGGATGTCATTCGGTCTTTCGACGATCCTTGCAAGCCCCAGGGCGGGCTTTCCGTACTTTACGGCAATCTGGCTCCGAACGGTTGCGTCGTAAAGCAGTCGGCGGTGGTCCAAAGCATGCTTCATCATGAAGGCCCTGCCCGCGTTTTCGACAACGAAGAGTCTGCCACCGAAGCAATCATGATGGGAGAAATTCAAAAAGGAGATGTGGTTGTCATCCGCTACGAAGGCCCAAGGGGCGGACCGGGAATGAGGGAGATGCTGGCTCCGACTGCGGCGATCGCCGGAATGGGCCTCGACGCCGACGTTGCGTTGATCACCGACGGCAGATTTTCAGGCGGGACGCGCGGTGCATCCATTGGGCACATCTCTCCCGAGGCCGCTCAAAGGGGCCCTTTAGCCGCCGTGCAGGAAGGGGACACGATAGCCATCGATCTCCCAGGAAAGACTGTTGAATTAAAAATTCCCAAAGAAGAATTAAAAGACCGCATGGCCCGATGGACACCTCCGGCCGACCGGATTTCCGGAGGCTATTTGGCGCGGTATGCCAGGCAGGTTTCCTCGGCCGACAAAGGGGCAGTTTTGGAACTCGCCAAGGAGGATAAATAACATCCAGAGTTTAAAGATTTTTCGAAGTTCAACGAGGTTGAATGCTGTATGTGGTTGGTTTCTACATGGTTGGCTAAACGGCCTTAGATATAAGAAAGGAGCAATTCATGTCATCGGACGGTAAAGGAATCAAGGATTTGGTCGAAGAGGTCATGAACGAAGGTTTATGCACCGGATGCGGAGCCTGCATTACTGGCTGTCCTTATGTAGTCTCGCATGAAGGGCGTATCGTCGTTCTGGACAAATGCACCGGCGTCGAAGGTAACGGCGATTGCTACCGCCACTGTCCCAGAACGCTTACCGATTTTGAAGCTTTGAGCCGAAAAATTCTAGGGATGTCTTTCGCCGAAACGGAGATCGGCCACTATGAAAATGTTTGGATGGTTCGCTCAACAGTTCCGGGCGTTGCGGAGCGATCTCAGGACGGCGGTTGCGTGACGACACTGCTGTCGCTAGCCCTGGAAGAGGGGTTGGTAGACGTGGTCTCATGCAGCAAAATGGACGAAGACCGATCCCCTCACGGCTATTTGGCCAGAACACGGGAAGAACTTCTGAGCTGTGCGGGTTCGAGTTACGAGGCCAGCTATTCCCTTGAGGCCTACCGGAGTCTGGAAAAAGACAGCCAAGAAAAAATTGCAGTCGTCGGATTGGGCTGTCAGACCGAAGCACTGAGTAAAATCAAAAACCAGCCGCCGAAGAACAATCCGGATCCGCAAAATATAAAACTGACGATCGGCCTGTTCTGCGGCTGGGCATTGCTTCCCAAAACATTTCATCCGTTTTTGAAAGATATCTGCGATGTCAGCAATGTCTGCAAGTTCGACATCCCCCACACCCCTCATTATTCATTCGATGCTCTAATGGACCGCAACGGAAAGATTCACTCGGTTCCCCTGGATGAAATCAAGCCGTATATCAACCCGGCCTGCGGTTACTGCTGGGATATGACCGCTGAATTGTCCGACATTTCCATCGGATCCGCCGGTTCTTCCTATCCGGGATGGAACACGATTGTGGCGCGCACACCTGCCGGCGTAGAGCTTCTAAAACTGGCCGAGCAGAAAAAACTTCTCGCAATCCACGATCTTCCGGAAGAAAGGCTGAACCACCTCAAGACGGCGGCCTTGAATCGAAAGAAAAAGGCCCTGAAAAACATCGTCGAAAAAACCGGCAGTAAGACGGATCTGTTGTATATCGACGGTCTAAAGCCTGAATACACGGAAAAGCTTATCGAATCGTAATCCTTTATCACTTTATACACAAATAGGGGGTAATCGTATGTCGGATATTGCAATGGATAAACCTGGAGCCAGTGTGCTTTTGATGGGGAATGAGGCGGTCGCTCGAGGGGTGCTAGAAGCCGGCGTCAGTGTCGCGGCCGGCTATCCCGGAAGCCCATCTTCGGAAGTGCTTCCGGCAATTGCAAGCGTCGCCAAGAAGATGAACATCCACGCAGAATGGTCGACGAACGAAAAAGTTGCCACCGAAGTGGCTGGGGGAGCCTCTTTCGCCGGTTTGCGGTCTTTTGCCGTCATGAAGCAAAACGGCGCAAACGTAGCGGCAGACTTTATCGTCAACCTCAACATGACGGGCATCGGTGAAGGCGGGATGGTTATCTTTATCTCTGACGATCCGGGCGGAATGACCAGCAACAACGAAGAAGACTCACGAACGGCCGCCAAATGGCTCGATAACCCGTTGATGGAAGCCAGCAGTGCGCACGAAGCCAAAGAGATGATCAAATGGGCTTACGAAGTTTCAGAGGCAGTGAATTTGATGGTATACGTGCGAGGCGTGACCCGGATTTCCTACACAAAGAGCAACGTAACACTGGGGGAATTGCCCAAGGCCAAAGAAAAGAAGGCTTACTTTCCGGAAGTTTGGGATATGTATAGCCCCAAAAAGAGTAAATTTACTTCCGGTCCATTTCCGATTTTTCACAAGCCGCTTCATGAGAAGCTGGATAAAGCGCGGGAAATTTTCGAAACCTCGGAGTTCAACAAGTATTGGGGCCCGGAAAAGCCGGAGCTGCTCCTGATCACCTGCGGTGCCTGCACTTCCTATTGCGTGGAAGCCGTTCAGCAGCTTGCCGCAGATAAAAAGGTGGGCATCCTCAAGCTGGGCACCACATGGCCTTTGCCGGAAAAGCTGGTCGCCAAACATCTGAAAACGACGAAGCAGGTCTTTTTCGTAGAAGAGATGGATCCGTTTGTCGAACGCAGCGTAATGGAGTTGGCAGCGGCCAATTTGCCCGAGACCTGCGAGCTGACCTTTTTCGGTGCCAGATCCGGGCATCTGACGCCGTTTAACGAAATGAGCACCAATCTTGTCATCGATGCGCTGACTGACATTTTGAATCTTGAATATCAGGAACGAGATCCAGAATACAGCAAAACCGCACAAGAACTCGTCCAGGTGGTTCCGGCTCGTCCGATCAACATGTGTCCGGGATGCCCCCACCGGGCGACTTTCTGGGCGGTCAAAACAGCGCTTAAATTGGACGGGCGCAATGGTTTTCTGTGCGGCGACATCGGTTGCTATTCCATGGGCTTTGCCGGCCCTGGATTTTTTCAATCCCGAACGATGCATGCGATGGGATCGGGTGCTGGGGTTGCCAGCGGTCTAGGAAATCTTGTGCAGTTCGGATTCGATCAGCCCGTGCTGGCTATGTGCGGGGACTCTACCTTTTTTCACGCCGTAATGCCGGCGCTTGTAAACGGGGTTTACAACAAATCCAACTTCACGCTCCTTGTCGTAGACAACAGCGCCACTGCAATGACAGGCTTCCAGCCGCATCCGGGCACGGGTAAACTGGCAAACGGTGATACAGCTCCTACCGTGGACATCGAGGCAGTCTGCAAAGCCGCTGGCGCTACTGTGGAAGTCTGTGATCCTTTCGATCTGAGAAACGCCACTCAGATCCTTCTCAGGATGATGAAAACCGAAATCGGCACCAACGTCGTCATCATGAAACATATGTGCCAACTGGTTATGACTCGGGAAAAAATTCCGAACCAATATAAAATGCGCGTCGATCCAGACAAATGTCTGTCCGATGAATGCGGATGCAACAATTTGTGTACCCGCCTTTTCGGATGTCCGGGATTGATGCTGGATAAAGAAACCAACAAGGCCAGAATCGACGAGGCCCTTTGCGTTGGGTGCGGACTTTGTACCGATGTATGCCCGGCCGGCGCCATTATCCGAGAGGAGGTGAAGTGATGGCAATCCAAGCGTTGACAAAAGAACCTTTTAATATGGTGATTGCCGGCGTCGGCGGCCAAGGAAACGTGCTCCTGTCCGCGTTTGTCGGCAACGCCCTCCTCAATAAGGGATATATGATAAGTGTGGCGGACACCTTCGGTGTCAGTCAGCGCGGCGGCTCCGTTGCCAGCCATATCAAAATTTCAAAGGACACCCTTTACAGCTCCGTGACACTGAATGGACAGGCAGATGTCCTTCTTGGAATGGAGCCGGTAGAAACCCTTCGGGTGCTTGGCGAATTCGGCAACCCGGAAGTAATAACCATCGTAAATCCCAGACCCGTCTATCCTACCGGAGGTGTTAGCTATCCCGATCTTGAAAAAGTCAAAGAGGCAATTGAGCAACTGTCTGCCAAAACTTCCTATGTCAACGCCACTGAAGTCGCGCTGAGCATGGGCAATCCCATATTGGCCAACATTATTCTGCTTGGAGCGTTGGTCGGCGCCAATCTTCTGCCAATCAATAAAGATGATATGATGCCGATTCTTGAAGAGAGATTTCCGGGGAAAATCCTGGAAACCAACATCCAGGCTTTTGAAAAGGGAATGGCGATGATCGCGGAAGCGT
This sequence comes from Desulfobacterales bacterium, assembly GCA_021737185.1. Taxonomy (GTDB): domain Bacteria; phylum Desulfobacterota; class Desulfobacteria; order Desulfobacterales; family CAFBRK01; genus JAIPEL01. Next base: position 90,518 of record JAIPEL010000001.1, read on the forward strand.
AATATCCGGCAATATACAAATTTGTCTGAAAGAGGAGGAAGACGATGGATTTCAGCTACACGAAAGAGCAAAAGATGTTCGAAGACGCTGTAAAGGAGTTCGCCAAAAAAGAAATCATTCCGGTCTGCCTTGATTTCGAGGACGACCCTGATGGGAAATTGGCCCACAGTGTGATCACAAAGGCAGCCCAAGCCGAAATTTTAGGATTGGTGGTTCCTGAACAATACGGCGGCGGCGGCGGCCGGGGAATTGAGGCCAACATCGCACTGGAAACTCTCGCATATGGCGATGTCGGAATCTCCTGTGCCATCGGGGCAAGCTGGTGGGGACAGACCGCTCTTCTGATGAAAGGCGCTCAGGAACTAAAAGACGAATGGTTCCCAAAACTGGCATCCAAAGACGAGGCGCATCTGATCTGTATGGCATTGACCGAGCCATCGGGCGGAACTGACGTCGAAGATCCGGCGATGGGCTTTAAGACTCTTCAAACAATCGCCACCATCGAAGGAGACGAGGTTGTGCTGAACGGCCGCAAGATGTGGCCCAGTAACTTCGATGTTGCTTCTTTGTATGTGGTGGGCTGTACGGTTGATCCGGAAAAGGGTGAGGAAGGTTCGCTTCTTTTGGCGGTTCCGGCCGGAACCAAGGGCCTTTCCACAGGCAAAAACGAACGAAAAATGGGACACCATGCCGACAGGAATGGAGAGATTATTTTTGACAATGTGCGGGTGCCCAAACAAAACATGATCGGCAAGGTCGGAGAAGGCGTCAAAATTCTGGATCGAACCTTGATTTACAACCGCGTCGGTCCCGCCTCCATGGCGATCGGAGCCGCACGACGGGCATACGATTTGGCGTTGGAATTCGCCAAGAGCCGCATTGTGGGCGGATATCCCCTGTATAAGCACGAGTTGGCTTCTGCCATGCTGTTCGACATGCAAACCAAAATTCACATCTCCCGCCTTCTCTGGCAGCGTGCGGCATGGGTGAACATGACGACCAAAGGCAATATTCACTATGCACATATGGCCAAGGTGTTCGCCACAGATTCGGCCATGGAGATCGCCACCAACGCAGTGGAACTGATGGGGTCCTACGGATATTCGAAAGAGTACCCCACCGAAAAGATTATGAGGGATGTAAAGATTATTCAAATCTATATCGGATCCAACGAGATGATCCGAGCCCATGCCTGGCGATACATGTAGATCACGGAATCGGCTTGGGGCGGGGCCGTTTTAATGCGCGGCTTCGCCCGTCCCGACCCATTTGTCAGCACCGCATGGAGTATATGCGTAAACAGGTAACTATAATACTTTAGGTAGCAGACAGGAGGTTTTCACATGGCCTTTTTTATCAGTCCCAAAATTGTTTTTGGAAAAGGAGTGCTAAAAAGGCTGGGATCGGAGCTGGGAAACGATGGCGCAAAAGTAGCGATTATCACCGACAAGACCATGGCCCAGCATGTCGGCACATTGAAGGAGGCGCTCCAGGAATTCGGATATCAGGTAAAAATATGGGATGGCGCTGAACCGGAACCCTCTTTGGATCTCGCCGCTGAGGGAGGTCGGTTCTTATCCGAGTTCTCTCCTCAGTGGGTTGCCGCCTTCGGCGGGGGATCGGCCATAGATACGGCAAAGGCTTCTTGGATTTTATATGAAAGGCCGGATATCGAAGTTGGAGAACTCTACAAGGCGGCTAATCCAAAAGCAAAGCTGGGCCTGCGCAAAAAAGCATCTTTCATGGCCGTGCCGACTACCAGCGGCACCGGCTCTGAGGCCACTTGGGCCGTTGTATTGACCGACAAGAAGAAAAATCGCAAGGTCGCCTTTGCAAACAATGAAATCGTTCCGGATATTGCACTCCTCGTCCCGGAATTCACTGCGGGGATGCCAAAGTCGGTCACAGCCGGCACCGGCATGGACGTGTTAGGGCATGCATTGGATGGATATACAGCCCGGCAACAGACGGATTTCAGTGACGGTTTGTGTCTGCAAGCGATTGGGATGTGTCTCGAATGGCTCCCCAAAGCGTTTCAAAACGGAGACGACCTGGAGGCAAGGGCCAAGATGCAGAATGCAGCCGCTATCGCTGGTATTGGGTTCGGCAATAGCAATACGTCCTTGTGTCATGCTCTTGCTCACTCTTTGGGGGTGGCCTTCAAAATGCCCCATGGCCGAGCTGTCGGCTTGGCTCTAACATACTCTCTGGATTATATCGCTTCGACAGCTCCAATCTCCGGTGCGCCGAACCCGGTCGAGCGCTTAGCGACCGTTGCACGTTTTGTCGGCATAAACGAGACAGACGCACAGGCGGCTATCGATGCTCTGCTGGATAAGATTGACAGCTTGAAAAAAGAAATTCAGGAGCCGATTACGTTATCAGACGCTGGAATCTCAGAAGAGAAGTTTGCATCACAGCTGGAAAATCTGGTTCTGGGTGCGGCAAAGGATGTCAACATGTATTCCTCGCCCTGTGAGTGCAAAGATGATGCGTTGGAGCATTTGTTCCGGAAAATGTTTTCCGGACGGTAAGCCGCACCCCGCCAGTCGGCGCGATTCTTCTGGAAAGAGACTGGGTTTTTGAATTTCCCGAGGAATCCCGACTGCCGATCAATGCACTGGAGAATGTACCATGCCTATGATGACAGCCGAACAATACGAAAAAAGCCTTCGAAAGCTCAATTTAAAAGTCTACATGTTCGGGGAACAGATAAAAAACGTCGTCGACGATCCGATTATACGGCCGTCGATGAATGCCGTAGCCAAGACTTATGAATTGGCGCATAAGCCCGAACATGAAGACCTGATGACGGCGAAATCACACCTCAATGGAGCGAAAGTCAACCGGTTCACCCATATTCATCAAAACATAGACGACCTGGTGAAGAAAAGCAAAATGGGGAGGCTTTTGGGCGCCCATACCGGCTGCTGTTTTCAACGCTGCGTGGGGATGGATACTTTAAACGCCCTCTCAATGACGACCTATGACATCGATCAAAAATACGGAACCGACTACTATCAACGTTTCGAGAAGTATCTGGAATACGTACAGGCAAACGATTTGACCTGCGACGGTGCGATGACCGATCCCAAGGGAGATCGATCTTTACCGCCTCACAAGCAAAAAGATCCGGATATGTTTGTGCACGTGGTAGAAGAACTACCGGACGGTATCGTTGTCCGGGGAGCCAAAGCTCACCAAACCGGAGCTGTAAACTCCCATGAAATCATTGTGATGCCCACCATTTCCCTGCGGGAACCGGACAAGGATTATGCCGTCTCTTTCGCCTTGCCCAGCGATGCCGAAGGGATCACCTACATCATGGGCCGCCAGTCTTGCGATACCCGGAAGCTGGAAGGAGAAAAGAATATTGACCGGGGGAATTTGTATTTTGGGGGCCATGAAGCATTGGTGGTGCTCGACGATGTATTTGTTCCCTGGGACCGGGTCTTTATGTTCAAAGAGTATGATTTTTCCGGTCAGTTGGTGGAGCAGTTCGCTTCCTATCATCGTCAAAGCTATGCTTGTAAAGTCGGTGTCGGTGACGTGCTGATCGGAGCGGCTGTGGCTGCGGCCGAGTACAACGGTGTGGAACGAGCTTCCCATATCCGAGATAAAATCATCGAAATGAACCATTTAAACGAGACGCTGTATTGCGGCTGCATCGCATGCGCTTCGGAAGGGCATAAGGAACCGAGCGGCACGTATTATGTGAACACCCTTCTTGCCAACGTTCACAAACAGAATGTAACCCGGTTTCCGTACGAAATGGCAAGATTGGCTCAAGATGTCGCCGGCGGATTGATGGTCACGCTTCCTTCGGAAAAAGACTTGAAATCTGCCGAGGTGGGAAAATGGATCGAGAAGTACTTTAAAGCTCGCGAGGGTGTGCCGACGGAAAACCGTATGCGGATTCTCAGGCTGATCGAAAACCTCACCCTCGGTACAGCCGCAGTGGGGTATCTGACTGAATCAATGCATGGCGCAGGATCGCCGCAGGCACAGCGGATAATGATCTCCCGCCAAATCAACCTGGATCAGAAAAAGCGATTGGCCCAGTTTCTCTGCGGAATTGAAGAATAATCGAAACGGTATTTGGAGGAGCCGTTTATGTGGAATGAACAAAAATGCGACAGATGTGGTGACTGTCTTGTGAAATGTCAATATGTGGACTACCCGCGTGAAAAGGCGATTTCACAGATCGAAAAACTCATCTTTGGCGAAAACGCTGAAATTCTTTCTGAATGCATTACGTGTTGTGCCTGCAACGAATATTGCCCCCAGGGGGCCGACCCATTTGAGCTCATCAATGAATTGCAGGAAAAATATGGTGTTTTGCCAGTGCCGGAGAAGACGGCCAGATGGATGGCTGCAGGAGCCATGGTGCCTTCTGAAAAACTCGAAGGGGGCGATGAAAAACCGGCGCTTTCGCTTTGCGTGATGGAACCGATGGTTCCTTCACAAGCGCTTGACGGCGACCTGTTCGCGAATATGACCGTTTTGAAAGGGGGTGATTATTTTTGTTTTCTAGGCAATATCCACATCGGGAAAGCAAGTCCGGTTAAAGAAAACGCACAGAGGTTCATAGGAAATCTCGCGGCCACCGGTGCAAAGCGGATCGTTCTTTTCCATGACGACTGCTATGCCATGATAAAGAAAATGCCGGAATTGGATATCGAAGTTCCCTTCGAGGCCGTTCATTTGGTCGAATACCTAAGAGAGTATTTGAAATCGAATCGAGATAAGATCAAGCCGTTGGATCGGAAAATTGCCTATCAAAGGCCCTGTGCTTCCCGATTTTCACCGGAACTAGATCCTGTTCTTGATGACGTCTTTGAATTGATGGGAGTGGAACGCACGGACAGAGCCTATGATCGGGATACCGCCTTGTGCTGCGGTACCATTTTTTCAAAAATCTATCCAGAAAAAATTCAGTCGGTTCAACAAAAAAACATGGACGACATGGTGAATGCAGGTTCCGAGGCGATGGTTTTCCTCTGCCCTGTGTGCATGGCCGGATTAGCCTCCTTGGTCAAGCAAAGAGATCGGTCGCCAATCTTTATTACCGAGCTGGTTCGGATGGCAGTCGGAGAACTGCCCTTTCCTGATCCCGCTTAGGGCGCTCCGATCAATCCCGAAAGATTCTTCACCCTCAAACTTGATTCGTTTTTTTGTCCACGCCTTCCAAAAAACAGCGAAAGGAGACAGTAATGAAACGGACACTCGGCACTACCTTTAGGGGAATTCTGTGCATAGTTGCAGCGATGTTTTTGATGGTCGTTATCATGTCTCAAACAAGTCCGGCGTATGCCAAGGACAAGATCGTCTGGAAGGCCACATCTGCCTATGGAGCCGGGCTTTCCTACCATCAACACGCAGAGTATTTTGCACAACGGGTAAAGGAGATGAGTGGCGGCCGGCTGATCATCCAAATGAATACGGGGGGTTCCATCGTGCCGGTATTCAGCGAGCAGGAGGCGGTGCATCGAGGATCGATCGATCTGAGCTGCAGCAGTTCCATGTATATCCGCGGCAAATTTCCGGCGGCTGTGCAGCTTGGCACGTCGATGTATGCCTTCACCCAGCAGGAGTTCATGGCTTGGCTCGAGTACGGGGGTGGCTATGAACTCTGGCAGGCAATGTACGATAATAAAGACTGGAATGTAAAAGTGCTCCCAGCTTTTTGCATTTACGGCACGGAAAGTCTGGGCTGGTATCGCAAGCCGATTAGAAAGCCTGAAGACTTCAAGGGGATGAAATACCGGACGGTCGGCGAATGGGGCGAAGTGGTCCAGAGCCTTGGCGGCTCCGTTATTTCGATCCCCGGAGGCGAGCTCTACAGCGCACTGGAAAAAGGGGTGCTGGATGGGACCGATATGAGTCATCCTTCGTTCGATAAAGGACTCGGTCTTTACGAAATATGTAATTACAATGTCTATCCTGGCGTCCACCAGACCAGCGGTCCGATGGAGACGTTGGTTAATAAGGACAAGTGGAATGCCCTTCCAGATGATCTTAAACAAATCGTCATCGCTGCCCTCAGAGAAACGACCTTTCGCAGCATGACCAAAACCATCATTGAAGATGCTGAGGCGGTGGAGTTTTTCAGGTCCAAGGGAGTTGAAATCATTCGTCTTTCGCCTGAAATGCTAGACGTTCTGAAAAATGAAGTCAACAAGGTTCTAGATGAACGGGCGGAAAAATATCCCTTCTATGGTGTTGTGCTCAAATCCAAAAGGGATTTTCATGAAAAATGGAAGAAATATGAGGATCTGCAAAGCTGGTAGAAAATCCCTGTAGCAAACTGCCCTGGACATGGAGAAGAGAAACTCCATTGCCCATATTTCAGAACTGTGTCCAGGGTAGTTTGTTCTTCCTTCCACCCTTATTTATTGACGTTGCAAGGGATATCAGCTGATAATCATCCCAAGGACAAAGAATAGATCCCAACGTTCGTTATTTTATAAAAAGAGGTGCTTCTTTGAAGATTCAAAAATTTTTAAATCTCGTGGATTCCATCAGCAAATGGACTGGCACGGCGGTGTCTTGGCTGATGCTGGTTCTCGTCTTGGAACTCGTCTACGATACAGTCGCCCGTTATGTCTTCAACGCGCCTACCATCTGGTCCTTTGATATTTCATACATGCTCTACTCTATATTGTTCATGATCGGAGGTGCTTACACCCTTCTGGTTCAAGAACACATCCGGGTCGACATGTTCTATGAGAAGTTTTCGAAGAAGAAAAAGGCGCTTGTAGACATTATTGGGTACCTTCTGTTTTTCTTTCCAGCCATCGGAGGAATGTTTGTTTTCGGGATCCTCTTTACCCATGAGTCCTGGGCTATTGGCGAACACTGCACAAAAAGCTACTGGAGCCCACCAGTATATCATTTCAAGACGGTGATTCCTATCGCGGCCTTTCTCCTTCTTCTTCAGGGAATTGCAGAGTTTATTCGGTCGATAATCGACTTAACAGAAAAAGACAAGGAGCTTTAAATTGGGTTCTGAACTGCTTCTGCTGATCCTCTTCGGGACTCTTCTGGTCGGGGTATTTTTAGGGTTTCCGGTTGCATTCGTGATGCTGGGCTCGGGACTCATTGTAGGTTTCCTCGGGCAGGGGAGTTGCTTTTTCCACACCCTGATGTTTCGGACCTATGGTGTGATGGAACACTATGAACTGGTGGCGATTCCTCTTTTCGTTTTTATGGGTGTCATGTTGGAGAGATCCGGTGTGGCCGAGCGCCTGTTTTCGGCTTTTCACTACACATTGGGGGGGTTGCGGGGAGGACTGGCCCTGACGACCGTTGCGATCTGTACCATCATGGCCGCGGCCACCGGCATCGTGGGGGCATCGGTTGTTTCCATGGGTCTGTTCGCATTGCCGGCCATGCTGAAAAGAAATTACGATAAGGGGTTGAGTTCCGGGGCGGTTTGTGCCGGAGGGACTCTGGGAATTCTCATACCGCCGAGTGTCATGCTCGTGGTTTACGGACCGATGGCCGCGATTTCGGTGGGCCGCCTATTCATGGGTGCGGTTTTTCCAGGACTGATTCTTTCCGGGCTTTATATGATCTACATCCTTTTACGTTGCTACCTGAATCCGAAGCTGGGCCCGGCAATGGACAAAGCAGAAAGATCGATCGGGACCAAGAAGAAAATCTGGCTGATCGTCACCTCCCTTCTCCCTACGTTGTTTGTCATCCTTGCTGTGATGGGATCTATCTTTTTCGGTCTGGCGACACCGACTGCTGCTGCTGCAACCGGTGCGCTGGCCGCCATGCTGCTGGCTCTGGGCTATCGAAAACTCACCTTCAAAGTGATGCACCAATCGATGCTCGCAAGCTTGAGGGTTACCGCCATGATCATGTGGACAGTGGTGGGGGCCTTTGTCTTTACGGGTGCTTTCATGTCAGTGGGCGGCGGTGTCGTGGTAAAAGATTTTCTGCTCTCCATTCCTGTCGGTCCAATGTCGCTGGTGTTAATCATGGGCGTGGCCTTTCTGATACTTGGCTTTGTCATGGAATGGGTGGGAATAATTCCGATTCTGGTTCCTATCTTTACCCCTGTACTCAAACAAATAGGCATCGACCCACTCTGGGCGGCCATCGTTTTTTGCATGATCATGCAGACATCGTTTCTAACCCCGCCGATGGCCCCTACCTTGTTCTATCTTAAAGGAGTAGCTCCGCCTGAAATCAACTTCGGTAAACACATCATCGCTGGTGTTTTGCCTTTTCTTGCCATTCAAATCCTGGGAGTTTTGCTGGTCATTTTTTTCCCGCAGCTGGCAACTTGGCTACCCAGCATAATGTACCGGTAAACCCCGGCGACAACTCGGGAGGCAGAAAAGAGCTTCAATCGAACATTTTACGTTTTACCGGAACAAAACACATCCAAAGTATGTCAAGGAGGTCGAAATGATCCTCAAGCACTATGCGAGGGATCGATTTTTAAACCGATGCCCAGAGTCCGCACCACAGTCACCCATGGGAGCACACGGCCTTCGTTATCAGCGGACACGGCATCGCCATGGTGGGCGGAAAAGAGTATACGATCCGTGCAGGAGACGTATTTTTTATACCTCCCGGTGAAGAACATTTTTTCAAGACGTCCGATGAGCCTATGGAAATATAGTGTCTGATTCCGACCAATGAAAAAGAGGAAGAATAGAATTTAGACAAGCAGAAAACTTTCCCCCACGGGCTCCTTTGATCCGCAATGATGAAAGTTGGGACTCCCGGTTGGGTGAACGCGTGCAAACAGAGCAGATCCAACATCTTTTACGGAGACTACGGCAAATGACCAATGATTATCAAGACTGGCGCTGGCAGAAACTGGGAGAAAAATGTGTAGAGAACCTAAAAAAAAATGAATTCGATGCGCGGCTATCGCCGTCTATCGACGACGCCAGACAGATCATAGAAGACATAACTGGTGAATACGAGACATTCGGTTTCGGCGGATCCGATACTTCCCGATCCCTGGGAATTATCCCCAGACTCAAGAAAAAAGGAAAAACCGTCTACGACCACTGGGAGCCGGGGTTAAGCCCGGAAACGTATCAGACGCTGCGACTTCAGCAGGGAAGATGCGACTGCTTTTTTTGCAGCGCTAATGCCATTTCAGCTACCGGTGAAGTCGTTAACGTCGACGGCATCGGAAACCGTACCAGCGCAATGATGTTCGGACCCAAAAAGGTGGTCATCGTTGCCGGCATGAACAAGGTCACACACACGCTGCAAGAAGCATTGGATAGGGTACGGGAGGTCGCCGGCCCTATGCGCGCCAAGAGTCTGAACATGGAAGCACCGTGTGCGAAAACAGGTTTTTGCTCGGACTGCAACGCCCCGCAGCGGATATGCCGCATCACGGCGATATTACATCGAAAACCGATGCTGACCGATGTATCCGTCATATTGATCAAAGAACATTTGGGTTTCTAAAGGGGGGGTGCCGATTTCGGTTTTTCACGAAACAGAAGGAGTTGCCGCGGAAAATGGAAATTACGATAACCAAAACAAAGTCGCCGAAAAACCCTCCCGCAGATTCCGATCTTTCCTTCGGGAATCTATTCACGGACCACATGTTCCTCATGGATTACGATCCGAAGGTTGGATGGCATAATGCGCGAATCGAGCCTTACAGTGCATTTCATATCGATCCTTCTACAATGGTTCTGCATTACGGCCAATCGATTTTCGAGGGTTTGAAGGCCTACCAATCCGATGAGAGCGACATCCTGCTGTTCAGACCGCAGGAGAATTTTCGCAGGCTGAATCGTTCCGCCCGCAGGCTTTGCATACCTGAAATCGATGAAGGGTTTGCCTTGAGCGCATTAAGGCAACTGATCGAAATTGAAAAAGCCTGGGTTCCCAAGGCACCGGGAACATCTTTGTACATCCGCCCCGCCGTTATTGCGACAGATCCTTATCTGGGAGTAAAAGCATCTGAAACTTACCGATTTTTCATTATTCTTTCTCCTGTTGGCGCATATTACAAAAACGGTTTTAAACCGCTGAAAATATGGGTGTCAAAAGACCGGGTGCGGGCAGTTCGGGGTGGGATCGGAGAAGCGAAAACCGCCGGAAATTATGCAGCAAGCCTTTTCGAATCAACCTTCGCGGCCGAACAGGGCTGCGATCAGGTTCTATGGCTTGACGGCATCGAACATAAATATGTTCAAGAAGTCGGTTCGATGAATATTTTTTTCGTCATTGACGGCGAGTTGGTCACCCCCGCATTGGACGGCAGCATTTTGCCTGGAATTACGCGGGATTCTTTGCTGAAGCATGCGAAAAGCAATGGCATGAATGCGGTAGAACGAGCAATCAGCATCGAGGAAGTCGTTGAAAAAGCAAAATCCGGCCAACTGCAGGAGGCTTTCGGCACCGGTACGGCAGCCATTATTTCTCCTGTAGGGCAACTACAATACAAAGATAAGGAAGTCGTCATCGGAGATGGCGATGTCGGTTTTTTGACGACAAAACTATACGATGAGCTGCTGAAAATGCAATACGGCCGAGTGGAAGATGCTCACAATTGGGTCGTCCCGGCCGTATCGACAGCACTTTTATGAGGGGGTCGCCTTGACCTATTCCCGGGTGAAGTTCGATTTTTCAGGGCTAAACGTTTTGGTGCTGGGTGGTAGCAGGGGCATTGGAAAAGGCATCGTAGAAGGGTTTCTTTCTGCCGGGGCGGACACATTCTATGCTTCGCGAAATCCGATGGCCGAATCTATTGGCGCGCGGCACATCGCCACCGATCTGCATGATGAATCGCAGATTGTGAAACTGTTCGAGGCCATTGATAGACATGGTCCACTGGATGTTCTCGTCAACTCTGCTGCAATCAACTATGCCGGGCGAAGCCAAGGTATCAGCGCCGATCAGTGGGATGAGGTCTTGGCCGTAAATTTACGCGCCGCTTTTCTGGCCACCCGGGAAGCCGTGGCGCGAATGAAGCGCCATAAGCACGGTAAAATCGTTCATGTATCCTCCATTGCCGGGCGGCATCGCAGCATTGCAAGTGGCATCCATTACGTCGCAAGCAAGGCCGGGTTAATCGGCCTCGTCCGCCAGTTTGCTTTCGACTGTGCTCCATATAATATCCATGTCAACGCGACCTGCCCCAGCCAAACACGAACTGAAATGCTGAAAGAGACAATGAATGAAGAGGCGATCGCAAAACTGGAAGAGTCCATTCCCCTGAAAAAAATTGCCTCGATAGAGGATCAGGTGGGGCCGGTGCTTTTTTTATGCTCGGATGCGGCAGATTATATCACTGGCGCATGTCTGGACGTCAATGGCGGCACTTTCTGAGAACTTTCAAAACTGATCAGCAAAACAGTTTTAAGATTCATCACTGAGGCTGAGTTTGTTATAGGGAAAAGTAGAGAAGATGAGAATCATCATTGTCGGGCGTTCCGAATTCGGCAAAAATGTGCTAGAGCGGTTTATCTCTCAGGGAGAAGAAGTCGTAGGGGTTATTGCACCACCGTCGACTGAAAACGGCAAGGCGGATCCGCTTGCCGTTGCCTCAGCCAGCCATGGAATCGCAGTATGCACGGAAAGTGATCTAAAATCGGAAGCGGTGGTCCGAGCCTATCAGGACATGGCTCCATCGTTGGTTGTACTTGCCTTTGTAACAAAAATACTGCCCGAAAAATTGCTGACCATACCCGAATACGGAACGATTTGTTTCCATCCATCCCTTTTACCCCATCACCGGGGGCCGAATGCTGTGGGGTGGGCGATTTTACAGGGCGAATCTTATACAGGTCTTACCATTTTCTGGATTGATGGCGGGATCGACACCGGTCCTATTTTGCTGCAACAAAGGGTGGACATCGGAGATAACGATACAACCGGTTCTCTGTTGATGGGCAAGCTTTTTCCAATGGGAGTGGAAGCGATCGCGGAAGCGGTTCGTTTGGTCAAAAACGAAGACCCTCCCAAAATCGTTCAGGACGAGGAGCTTGCCACATACGAACCGACAATCGACGAGACCGCTTCCCGAATCGACTGGCGCCGGTCGATAACGGACATCGCAAACAAAATTCGAGGATGCGACCCATTGCCAGGGGCCTGGACCGGTTACAAGGGGCGAAAAATCAGATGCTATGGGATCGAACGGAGCGACGAATCTGCCTTTTCCGGAATACAAAGCGGTACAATCGTAGAGATATCCCTAAAAGCCATCTACGTCCAAACAAAAAACGGCATATTGGGAATTCAAAAAATCAAAGACGACGGCGGGAATAAAGGGTCATCTTTTTCGTTTGCCACGAATTATGACGTAAGCACTGGAGATTGCTTCACAGATTTTTGACGGTTTTCAGTTCTAAACCATTTTTTTCAATTCAACAGACAGATTCGAAAAATGGAGAAGGCCAATGGGCAATCCAGTATTTATAAGCCGTCCAATTCCTGAAAAAGCGCTATCTTTGCTCAGATCCGAATGCGACATCGATATGTGGCCGGATGCCGGTACACCTCCTCCGCTCAGGGACCGAGCCGTGGAAGCAGAAGGTATTCTAACCTACGGCCATGAGCCTATAGATGATGATTTGATGAAACATGCCAAGACGCTTAAGGTCGTTTCTGTCATCGGTGTCGGATACGATCATGTGGATGTGAAAGCCGCCACCCGCAGGGGGATTGCAGTCGGGCACACACCGGGGACGCTTGATGACACTGTGGCCGACTTTACGATGGGGCTGATCATCGCCGTCGCACGAAACGTGGTCGCCGGAGATGCATTTGTGCGCACGGGAATGTGGAAATCCTTCAATCCCAATTTCATGTGGGGGAGCGATGTTGACCATGCCACTTTAGGAATCCTCGGTATGGGAAATATCGGCAGTGCCATCGCCCGGCGCGCTCGGGCATTTGATATGCGGATAATATATCATAACCGAACGCGGCGGCCGGAATACGAGCGGCTGTTTGGTGCTGTCTACGCCCCTCTTCCTTCGTTGTTGGCGGAATCCGATTTTATCGTCATTCAAGCCCCATTGACCGACGAGACGCATCACTTGATAGGAGAAGATGAATTTTCCCTCATGAAAAAGTCCGCCTTTTTGATCAATACGGCGAGAGGCCCTATTGTGGATTCGCAAGCGCTTCGCCGAGCACTTCAAGACGGTGCCATCGCCGGAGCAGCCTTGGATGTCTACGATCCGGAGCCTCCTTCACAAGATGATCCTCTTCTGGAGATGAAAAATGTGGTGCTTTGCCCTCATCTGGGCAGCGCCACCATTCAGACCAGAACGAAAATGGCTGTGATGGCAGCCGAAAATCTATTGGCGGGCCTCAGAAATCAACCGCTTCCTTATGGAGTCAATTGTAATCCAAATGCATAGCATCCTACTGCTCAATCGATGAAAATCGATTCGACAAATATTCTCACCCAATACGCCGAAAACTTTTTGCCATGAATGAAATAGAACACCAGAGAAAGGAGCTTATTATGTTCTGTAAAACAACCAAATCCAAAGTTGACTCGAAGAATTTAGAAACGTTGGAGAAATGGATCAAAAAAAAGTGGGAGCCTCTTATTTCCGACCAAGCTGGATTCCGCGGATATTATTTTGCGGCCAAACCCAGCGGCGATTTTGTCATTATCATCCTGTGGAAGGAGGAAAACAATGCGCAAGACTGGACCGATAATTCAGCGCATCAAGCCCTTGTCCCAGAATTCATGTCCCTGATGGTTTCTCCGGTGGAAATGGATCTGTATGAAGTCAAAAAAGACTCTCAAAACCTCTGAAAGCCCCAATGGAAACCGGTGTTTGTTGGAGCAAAAAACGACAAAGCTCTTATTTTACAGGCCGCTTGAAAAACAATTGGGCAATCATCTCGAGATGTCCGGAGGAGAAAAATGAGCAGCGAGAAAAAAGCGTTATGGGTTGTTTTCAAAATGGAAGATATGCCGACAAAAAAGGAAATGCGCCAGCGGTTCAAAGATTTATACCATATTTACCTGGACCACCCGGGAATCGAAAGCAAGTGCTGGCTGGTTAACGAGGACAAAAACGAATGGGGCGCCTTGTATGTTTTCCGATCCGAAGAGGCGGTGCAAGACTATCTCAGATCCGACCTTTGGGTGAAAGAAATTCCGAGTAGATGGGGGCTTACTCCCAGTGTTGTAAACGTTTTGGACCCAGGGCCTATTTTGTACAAAAAAACAATCGTGGATCCTCAAGATTCCTGGATTGAAGAGTAACACCGGTGACTACTCCGGAGCCCTCATCCAGAAGGGCTTCTACAGTGGGAGAATGAAAACGTTATTATGAAAATCGCCGTCAAATATTGCGGTGGGTGCAACCCGCAATATGACCGCATGGAAATTGCACAACGATTTTTTCGTGCTCTAAACGGTAAGATCGAATTGGTGTCTCCGGATGATCCAGAGTCCGAAGCTGTTGTTGTATTTGTCGGGTGCGATACCGCCTGCGTGAATCTGGAGCCCTTTAAAGGTCTTCCCGTATGGATTGTAAGAAGCGAAGAAGACGGGGAGCGATTGATTCACGATATCCGCTGCAAATTCTTATCTTAAAAAATGCAACTGATCTGGAGACTTGTACTAAAAGAATCGTCTGAGACAATCGACTGATGCTTTCCATGGATTAATTTCTGCACCAACAGAAAGAGGGAAAAAATGGATGTTGCCCCCGTTCTTGTCAACGGAAAATGGCAAAAGTCAGAATCGATGGGTACTTTCCGTGCGATAAATCCAGCGACGCAGGAATCTCTACCGGTGTCATATCCTGTCAGTTCATGGTACGAAATAAAAAAAGCAATAACCGCCGGATTCAATGCCGCCGAAAAAATCGCAGCCTTGCAAAAGGAAACGATCGCCGAATTTCTGGAAAATTATGCTTTGCGAATAGAAAAACGCGAAGACGAGATTGTTGCAGCCGCTCATATCGAAACCGCACTTCCCTCCTTGCCAAGGTTGAAAGAGATAGAGCTGCCGCGAACCATCAATCAACTTCAGATCGCAGCCAAAGCCGTGCGGGATCGTTCATGGAGTCGTCCGACAATCGATACAGCCACTAATATCCGTTCCATGTATGAACCGTTGGGCGGACCTGTCATCGTGTTTGGACCCAATAATTTTCCTTTTGCGTTCAACAGCGTTTCTGGCGGAGACATGGCCGCTGCTGTTGCTGCCGGAAACACAGTTATTGCCAAGGCCAACACAGGTCATCCTGCTACTACTCGCATTCTGGCCGAAGAAGCGCTTAAAGCTTCTCTGGAATCAGGAATGCCAGCGGCCAGCATCCAGATGATTTACAGAACCGACCATGCGGACGGGAAAAAAATGGTAAGCCACCGGCTGGTATCTGCGGTTGCTTACACGGGCTCCAGATCTGCCGGTCTGGAACTCAAAGAGGCAGCAGAAAAGGCCGGCAAGCCAATTTATCTTGAACTCAGCAGTGTGAATCCCGTCTTCTTCTTGCCCGGAGCGGTTGCCGAAAAAGGCCCGGCATTGGCGGAAGAATTCGTCTCCTCGTGCCTTCTCGGTGTCGGCCAATTTTGCACCAACCCCGGAATCGGCGTAATTGTTAAAGGAACTGACGCGGACAATTTTGTCCAAAAAGTTGTCGAACTATTCGAAGCCGCTCCGGTTGGCACTTTACTGGGTCCAAAAGTGTATGAAGGCCTATTGGGGGCCTTTGTGCATTTAAAAGCCCATGGAGCATCTCTTGTAACTGGGGGAAAAAGTGCCTGCAGTTCAGGGTACTGTATCAAGAACACGCTTTTTTCAGTGTCGGGAGATGGTTTCATTGCCGATCCGGTCGGACTTCAGAAGGAAGCATTTGGTAATGCCACGCTGCTTGTCATAGCCAAAAACGAATCGCAATTGCCTGAAATTGCGGCCTCTTTCGAAGGCAATCTCACTGGGAGCATTTATTCGCATACGGAAGATCGAGACGAACGCCTTTATAAGGTCATTCAAACCATTTTGCGGAAAAAAGTTGGCCGCCTGTTGAACGACAAGATGCCAACCGGTGTAGAAGTTGTTCCATCTATGAATCACGGAGGGCCTTTTCCGGCAGCCGGACATCCTGGGTTTACCGCTGTGGGAATCCCGGGGAGCATTCTCCGATTTGCCCAGTTGTGCTGCTACGACAACATTCGACACCACCGGCTGCCCCCGGAGTTGCAGGACAAAAACTTGACTGGTTCCATGTGGCGGCTTATCGACGGAGCCTATACCCAAGAAGATATTTAGCAATCCCGATGGATGAAATTTATGAAAACAATTGCTGTATTGCCGGGTGATGGTATCGGCCCTGAAGTGATGGAGGAGGCGATCAAAGTTCTGGATGCTGTCAATAAGAAGTTTTTTCTTTCGATTCAATACCAATTCGCAGATGTGGGTGGTTGTGCCATAGATCGTCACGGCTTGGCCCTTCCTCTTGAAACAATCGAACTTTGTGAGTCAAGCAACGCAGTCTTATTGGGTTCGGTGGGCGGTCCAAAATGGGAAAATCTTCCTCCAATGAAACAACCGGAAAGGGCGTCCCTTCTTCAGCTAAGAAAACACTTCAAATTATTTTGCAATCTAAGACCGGCGCGTATTTTTGGCGCACTCTCTGCAAAAAGTCCCTTAAAATCAAGAATCAGCAAAAATGGTATGGATCTACTTTGTGTTAGGGAATTAACGGGCGGAATCTATTTTGGCACTCCCAAGGGCAGAGAGGGAAAAGGCCAGAAAGAAAAAGCTTATGACACAATGATTTACCATCGGTGGGAAATCGAGAGAATTGCAAAAATGGCGTTTTCCCTTGCCCGTCAACGGTCGAAAAAAGTCACCTCCGTTGATAAAGCAAATGTGCTTACCACAATGGTTTTCTGGAGAGAGGTGGTAGAAGAGGTGGCAAAATCTTTTCATGATGTAAAACTTGAACATGTTTACGTCGACAATGCAACCATGCAGCTGATAGCCAATCCTGGCCAATTCGATGTACTTTTGTGCGGGAATATGTTTGGTGACATTATTTCCGATGAGTGTGCAATGATAACTGGCTCGGTAGGCCTCCTTCCTTCGGCCAGTATTAACGAAAGTAGCTTCGGAATTTATGAACCGGCCGGCGGGTCCGCTCCAGACATAGCCGGGAAAGGCATCGCCAATCCAATCGCACAGATTCTTTCTTTGGCTCTTCTTCTCCGGCATAGCATGAATTTTACGGAAGCGGCCAAAGCAATCGAAAACGCGGTCGAAAAAACAATAAATGAGGGGATATTTACTGCGGACTTGGCTTTAGACGAAAGTACGGCGGTAAATACAAAAACCTTGGGAGACTGCATCGTCGATAGACTCACAACAATTCAGTAAAAATAGGTCTGGCGTGAGCATTACCAGCGATGCTTTTGCTGAGGCGGTGGTCGGCGCCTACGTCAAGGTTTGCCCTTTTTGTCGACGCTGTGAAGGAGGCCGGCCGGTAAGGGAAGATGGATATTATGAACAAATCGCCAACTGGTATTAATTTGCAGGCGACCAAACGATTAGGATGGTGAATTGATTATATCATAGATTCATAAATGATGTGAGATATATGAATTTTCATATGGTGTGGGAGGATGACACATGGAAACAAAAGCCAAAAAACTAAGGGAACTGATTGATAGACCAGGACCGATCTTCAGCTTGGGAGTATGGGATCCCTATAGCGCCATCATAGCCGAACAAGCTGGATTCGAGGTTTTGACCGTATTCGGGTCAATCACATCTTGGGCCATGATCGGCAAGCCCGACTTAGGATATATTACTCAAACAGAGATGGTTGATACCGCCCGGCGTGTGGTTCAATCTGTTTCAACACCGGTAATTGTCGACTGCGACGATGGTTTCGGGGATCCGATCAACGTAATTAGGACAATTAAGCTGATAGAGCAGATCGGGGCTGCAGGATTATATATTGAGGACCTCAGCCGCCCTTTACGCTGTTCCGCTATGGGTGAAGGTGGAATGATCCCAAGTGACGTTATGGCCCAGAAGATCCGGGCAGCTGTTGACGCAAGAACCGATCCGGATTTTGTCATCATCGCTAGAACCGATGCCTATGAAGGCGCAGATGAGATGATTGTCAGAGCCAGAAAGTACGTTGAGGCCGGGGCTGACATGGTCCTTACCATTGGTCTGCTCAATTTGAAGGACATGAAAAAGGTAGCCACCGAGGCTGGGGTGCCCTTGGCTACCCTCCAGGCGGCTCGGACGAAAATGCCCTTTGGCCCCCCCAACGAGGTGGCCAAAATGGGCTACAAAATCATTTTCCATGTTCAAACATTGTTCATGGCTGCAGACCATTCAATGCGACAGGCGGCTCGTGAACTAATGGAAGACATACAGAATGGCGATGAAACCCCGCGCCTTTTGCCAGGGCAAAGCCCAGTCGAAATTGAAAAAGGAATCGGGCTTGA
This sequence comes from Desulfobacterales bacterium, assembly GCA_021737185.1. GTDB lineage: Bacteria > Desulfobacterota > Desulfobacteria > Desulfobacterales > CAFBRK01 > JAIPEL01. The sequence goes on from JAIPEL010000001.1 coordinate 108,953, forward strand.
TGAGGATGACGTCATTATAAATAGTTATTTTGGCGTGAATTGTCCATTGCCTAAGCAGGCAAAGTGAAATGAGTTATTTATATCAGCCATCAAACGACAGTGATCAAGCAAGCCACAAGCCGCCAGAGGCTTCAATAATCCGGAATTATTCCATTGCCACGGTATCGACAAGAATTAAGTGCGGCGGCCTGCCGGTTGTCGTAGAAAACAACCTCATATCCTTGGAGATGCCGGATATTCATTCTATTTGGAATCGCTGCAGTTACCCTAAAACTTTTTCAACTAAAGGGAAGAAGTTCCGCTATTTTTATTTTGGCTTATCTATGTCGACTGTAAAATAAATTAGGAGGATGGACAATGGATGATCAATCTAAAGCGATCAAGGCCAGAAACACAGAGATAGCAGAAGAAATTGAAAAATATGTGAGAATTGAAACTCACCCGGTCGGCGTTAAATTTTATAAAAACGAACAAGAAATTCCGGATGAAGAGATTATACCAAACCTTACATTCTGCGAGTTAACGACGATTGCACGCCGGTATCCTGAAAAAAAAATGTACAAAATGACAAAACGTTCGGTCATCTGTCCACATGCAATTGCCACACTTGGTTTTGGTGACTGGGGGCCCTATAATCTCAGTGGCGAATTTGACAAAGGGGTGCATTTTGCTTCTTTGGAGGGCGCAAAAAAGGCGCTTGATCATGTGCCCAGGATCAAACCCGGAACTTATGAAGGTGTAATTGTGTCTGCTCTCAAAAACATGGAGGTTGAACCAGACCTATATTTCATGGCGGTTAGCGGCGCACAGGCTTTAAGGTCAGTCGAAGCTTTTATATTCAACACAGGTGGTGGTTTTGATATGGGAATGTGCGGAATCTGCGGTGTCTGCGGTTATACGATAGCGCACACCATGATTAAAAAGACAGCCTCCTTAGGGATTCCTTGTTATGGTGCCCACAGAATAGGGGGTGTTACCGACAATGAGCTGACATTCGCCGTCCATAGGGAGCAGATCGATAATTTTCTCGATGGTTTGGCAAAGACCTTTGCTACTGGACACTCTATCCCGGTACCTTATTCCTATATCCAGTCTAAGTTTTTGCCGCCACATTACAAAATCGTTGAGTGGCCTGACAAAATCATTCCTGCACCAAAGAATTGGGAAGAGCACGAGAAGGCCGGGTTGCCTAAAAATGAAGGGTAAATTTTTGACTCGTGAAGCACTGAAGAGAAGCAGTGAAGATTCGCCATGGCCTTGTTCAGGACGGTTTGTTCTCCACTCATCTTTCTTCATTGTCGCCAATCTTTCATCCATACATAAAAGAGCTTTTCAATGGAAAGGATTAATTTGAATGAACCCTTTTTCGATATCGGCGATTGCAGATAAATTGGAAAATGCCTACACTCAATGCACGCCGATCAGTCAACTGACCCAGGACTACCCGAACATAACGGTGGAGGATGCTTACGCGGTACAGATCGAACAGATTGATCGCCGCATCAAAGCCGGCAAAGCTACAATCGGAAAAAAAATTGGACTTACAAGCCTGGCTATGCAGAAAATGCTCGGCGTAGACGAACCGGATTTCGGCCATTTGCTGGACGATATGCTAATCTATGACGGTGAATGTATTGAGCGCGCCAGGCTTATCGCTCCCAAGGTCGAGCCTGAAATCGCTTTTATAATGAGCGGGGACCTGCAGGGGCCTGGAGTAACCCCAGCAGATGTATTGCAAAATACGATGGGGGTGACAGCGGCCTTGGAGATTATTGATAGCCGCATCAAGGACTGGAAAATTAAAATTCAGGATACGGTCGCTGACAATGCCTCCAGCGCCGTTTTCACCCTTGGTGGCCGAATAGTTGCTCCGTTGGACATCGACCTGAGATACACCGGAATGGTCTTCCGTAAAAACGGTAGGGTGTGTTCGACCGGCGCTGGAGCTGCGGTACTGGGTAATCCGACCCAAGCCGTTGCCTGGCTTGCCAATAAACTTGCCGATTTTGGGTCCTACATCTGCCGGGGCGATGTCATCCTGGCAGGGGCGTTGGTTAAGGCCGAAGAGGCGGTAGTCGGCGACAACTTTTCCGTCATCTTTGATCGGATTGGGGATGCTTGCTGCAACTTTTCATAGTATTTTTTTCTCTAATAGTTTTGAAATCTCCTTCCCTACTTGACTCCGAAAATCTACCAAGTTTTTTCCAACTAAACGGCAGAATAATCAAACTATATACTCAATCTTCCTATACCCTTTCCGTTGACTTGATTATGCCAAGCAACACTTGCTGTGCTGCTGCCGGCGTTGATAATTTCAAGCCGGGGTACTATACTTGCCGCCGATGAAAAAAGACAGTCCGAAAAGATCCGCCGCGGCAAGGGTGACCCTGGTGGAGGTGGGTCTGCGGGACGGCTTTCAGATGGAAGAAAAGCCGGTCCCCACGGCGTTGAAGATCGAGCTCGTCTCGGCCCTGGTCGATGCCGGCCTGCGGCGCATTCAGGCGGCCTCCTTCGTCCATCCGCAAAAGGTCCCCCAAATGGCCGACGCCGGGGAACTTTTCCGGCGGCTGCCGGAGGTTTCCGGGGTCCGGTACAGCGCGCTGGTGCTGAACCCGCGGGGCCTTGCACGGGCCCTGGCCGCCGGTGTCGAGGAGCTGGAGATATCGGTTTCCGCCAGCGACGCCCACAGCCGGCGAAACGCCGGCATGGGGGCAGAGAAGGCCCTCGGCCAGGGACTCGCCATGATCCGGGAGGCGAAAACCGCCCGCATCGTCGTGCGGGGCGGAATCCAGTGCGCCTTTGGGTGCGTCACCGAGGGTCGAATTGCCCAGAAGCGGGTTCTTGCCATGGCCGAGGCGTTTCTGGCCGGGGGGGTCGATCAGCTGGTGCTTTGCGATACCGCCGGCATGGCGGGGCCGTTTCAGGTCCGGCGGATGCTCGATCGGGTGATGCCAGCGGCAGGATCGATTCCGCTGGCGGTCCACCTTCACGACACCCGCGGTCTGGGGCTGGTCAACGCGGCGGCGGCCCTCGACAGCGGGGTGACCCACTTCGATACGGCTGCCGGCGGCATGGGCGGCTGCCCGTTTGTGGCGGGGGCGGCCGGCAACATCGCCACCGAGGACACGGCGGTTCTGATGGCGAAGATGGGGGTGGAGACCGGCATCGACATCGCAAAGGTGGCCGGCGTCACCGAACGGCTCGAGGCGTTTTTCGGCAAACGGTTTCCGGCCAGAAACCGAAAAGAGACCTTTCAGCCCGAAGTGAAAAAAATTCGAAGCACGAAATCCGAAATTCGAAATGGTTCGACAGGCTCACCACCCTGAGCAACGTCGAAGGGCAATCCCGAATGATCAAAATTCGAATGACCCAAACAACAGCAGATATTCAAAAGGTTTTCGGTTTTTTGCCCTTGGACCTTGTTTTGGTCATTTTCCGGGCGGCAAAGCCGCCCCTTATAAATGCGCGCCGGCGAATTTATTCGTCCAGGCGGGTAAAGACCACCCTCCGGTTTCTGGCGCGGCCTTCTTCGGTCTCGTTGGAGGCCACCGGCTGGGAATCTCCGTGGCCCCGGGCGATCAGCCGATCAGGGGAGATGCCGTAAAATTCGACGAGAAAATTCTTCACCGCTTCGGCCCGCTCCCGGGAAAGCTTCTGGTTGGCTTCATCTGAACCGGTGTTGTCGGTGTGCCCGGCGATCTCGAAGCGATGTCCGGCCAGGGCGTCTGAAGAGAGCGCCTCTCCGGCTTCCTGGATCTGTCGGATCGAAAAATCGCCGGCCAGTTCGGTGGAGCCGACTTTGAACAGGATGTTCACGGTGACCTGGGCGGGGGCTTGGACGTCCTTTTCGAGGCTCCGGATCTTTTTTTCCGGGTAGTCGCTTTTCGGAGCGCGGATCCGCAGCATGTCGATGAACTGTTCCCGGGTGATCAACTCCCGGACCTCTCCGGTGGGTTCCGGCGCCGGCGGATCTTCGCACCGGGCAGTGCCGGAAAATACGCAGGCGGAGACGGCAAGCGCGAGTATCGAAAAAAGCCGCACGGCTTTCACTGTGTTTCCTCCGGCCGCCCCGATGGAGTTTCGCTCCCTCGGGCCGGCGGTCTGTTTCCCGGGCTACCAGCGCCCGGCCATGGCTCGATTCATAGCCAAATTACAGGACCTTGTCAAAAGCCCCTACACCATGGTGATCAGGTTTTTGCCGCCTTTTTTGCTTCGGTACATCGATTCGTCGGCCAGATGAAGAAGCGCGCGCTTGCCGGCGGCATCTTCCGGGTAGCAGGCGATGCCGAAGCTTGCCGTCACCTTCACGTGAAGCCCCACGGCTTCGAGCAGGACCGCATTGGCCAGCGCGAGGCGCATTTTTTCCACCTTGGCGGCCGCCGCCGGTTTGCCCTGGTCGGGCAAAATGACCACGAATTCGTCTCCGCCATAGCGGACCAGGGAGTCTCCTTCCTCCATCTGCGAGTCGATCACGCAGGCGACCTCTCCTAAGGTCTGGCTGGCCATCAGGTGGCCGTGGGTGTCGACCACCTGTTTGAAATTGTCCAGATCGAAAAAGACCAGGGAGGTCTTTCGCTCCTTTTCGATCAGCCGTTGCAGGTGCTGGTGCAGATACCGGGTGTTGTAGTATCCGGTCACGTCGTCGATGAAAGTCAACGCCTCCATTTCCCGGTGGATGCGGGCGTTGGCAATGGCAATGGCGACAAAGTCGGCCAGGATCGACAAGGCCGGCATGGAGGTTTCATCGAAAAGGGAAGGATCTTCTGGATTGACCACCTCGATGACCCCGATCACCGAATCCTGTATCTTCAGGGGAAGGCAGATGAGAGAACGGGTGACGAAGCCGGTCATTTCGTCGATCTGCCGGTTGAACCGCGGGTCGCCCTCGATGTCCGGCACCAGCACCGGTTCACCGGTCTGGGCCACGGTCCCGGCGATGCCCTCTCCGAGCTTGATGCGGATGTTTCGCAGCTGCTGGCTCGGCAGGCCCGCCACCACCTCGAAGCGCAGCTCCTGGGCGATGGGATCCATGAGAAACAAGGTCCAGTTCTTTGCCCGGATCATCCGGTTGAGTCGATTGAAGATGATCTCCAGGATCCGTTCCATGTGAAGGGTGGCGGTGACGGCCTTGCCGATCTCCACGCATGTCATCAAGCTTTTTTCCTGCAGCGACATTGCATCATTCAACGGCTTTTCCTCCACATGCTCAGTGCTCGATAATATAATTTCGGTGACGTATCTCAAGTTCAACATACGAGGCGCCGAGGATGCGCAGATGAAAATATATAAGGGTTTCTCTGCGGCCTGCCAGACCCCGTGTTTTTATCTACGCTCTATCCGCACGTATTGGTCGTAGAAGGGGGCGCCGCGGCCGATGTCGGTGATCCCGTCTTCAATCAGGCGGTTTATCCCCCCGCCGAGTTTCATCCAGTCCCCCCTTCGGTAAATCACCGCCTCCGGATGCAGCCCCGGAAGCGTTTGCAGCCTGACCGACAACCGGCCCAGGGGAGAGACAATGAACGCTTCGGCGTTTGGTTCCATCCTTTCCAGTTCAGGGCAGTCCGGCGCCACCCAGGCCGTGGGCGGCATCGACTGATCCTCGACAAGCATCTGGGAGTGGACCGCCTCTTTTCGAATCAAAGACAGCAGCCGCAGCGGATAGCCTTCGGGCGGTCCCGGCTCCGGATGCAGGGCAGGCGGGAAGCGGTACTTGCCGTCCGGGTGGTCGAAGCAGAGGCCTTCGTAGGCGATCTCAGGCGTATCGGCCCGCACCGCGCCTTTTTTTTTGAGCTCGTCCAACGAAACCGAAAGGGTCGTCGATAAAAGCGAGCGGGCCAGGCAGTCTTGCCGGGTCGGCATTTCCAGCGCCGGCGACAGCCGTCCGGCCAGCTCGATCATGATCCGGTCGTCGGTCCGGGCCTTACCGGGCGGGTTCATGACGGCCGGCACATACTGGACGTAGTCGTGGAGAAACGATCCGACCACGTCCTCCTGTTCGAGCATCAGCGCCGAGGGAAGAACCAGGTCGGCGCAGTCGGCGGTGTCTGTCAGAAAAGCGTCCACGACGACGGTGAAGGGAATCCTTTTCAGGGCCCGGGCGGTCCTTTTTGAATCGGGGGCCTGGTTGACGATGTTACAGCCGTTGACCCAGGCCATGCGGATCGGCGGGTCGCCGGCCTCTTGGATCTGCCTGCCCAGGGTCGGTTCGGCAAAGGTGCGCCGGGATTTTGGCGCTGGCTTTTCAGTCCAGTCCAGGTTCAGGTGGGCGTAGGAGTCAAGGTGGTAGTAGCTGCCACCGCCGATGCGTCCGATGTTGCCGCTGATCATAGCAAGGGCGTTGATCCAGCGTACGTTCTCGCCCCCGAACCGGTACCGTTGGAGTCCGGTGCCGACGATGGTGGCCGCAGGGGTTTTTACACGGTACCATCGAAGAAGTTTTTCCAGGTCTTTTTGCGCCACCTTGCAGGCGGACAGAAGATCGGCGTTGGTGAACCGGCGTAAAAGCGCTTCGAACCGGTGACAGTGTCTTGAACGCTTCGGGATCAGGGGGTCGGCCGGCTCGGTTTCCAGCCAGCGGCAGAGCGCCGCCGCGGCAAGGAAGCGGTCCGTCCCCGGCCGGATCCGGATATGGTCGTCTGAAAAGGAATCGCTGTCGTCTCCTCCCGGGGAGATCGTCAACACCCGGGTGCCTTTTTTCCGGGCCCCTGCCACGATCGCCGCCATGTGAATGGAGCTTTTCGGAAGGTCCCTTCCCCAGTTGACGATGCGCGATGCGTTTGCCAGGTCGGCGATGTCGTGGTTTTTCCGGGAGCCGAAGTCGCAAAGAAAGGCCGCAAAACCGGCGGCGTCGCAAAGGGAGCCCTTGACCCGGGTGGCGCCGATCCGGTTGAAAAAAAGCCGGGGGACCTGCTTGAGCGCCCCCTGGGCGCCCGCGCTCTGGATGTGGAGAATCGATTCGGGCGCGCTGCGACATTCGTCGATCTTTTCGGCGCAAAGGTCCAGGGCATGGTCCCAGCCGATTTCTTGCCACCCGCCGCTTTTTTTCAGCAGCGGATGGACGATTCGCTCCGGCGAGCGAAGACGCTCGAGGTGGCGGTGGATTTTTTTGCAGGTAAAGCCCCGGGTCACCGGGTGATCGGGGTTTCCCCGCAGGCGGATTTCCCCGTCCGGTCCTGTGGAAACAATCAAGGAGCAGGCATCCGGGCAGTCCATGGTGCAGGCCGTTACCGTCTTCATGTCATCTGCATCATTTCGAATTGAAGTTTCATAAGAGCTGGGGCCCCTGGCTAACCGGGCGGCCAGGATTATCGGATCATCAAACTTTCTCCTCGAAGCCGCAGCCTCTGTAGTGAACGGCCTCCGTGCCGTTCAAGACGGTTTGGCCCCCTTCTTCTTTCTGACCACGTTGATCAGGCTTCCGTCCAGGATCATCTCCACTTGACGGCGGCTGAGGGTGTGCGCAACCTCGAAATCAGTTTCCTTGGAGGCGTTTTTCACGGTGATCCGGTTTCCTTCCTGAAGGGCCGTGGGCAGCTTCTCGATGCGAAGTTCGTCTCCCTGGTCGATGCCGCCGTAGTCCGCCGGATCGACGAACGTCACCGGGAGCATGCCGAAATTGGCCAGGTTCTGCCAGTGGATCCGGGCAAAGCTTTTGGCAATGACGATCTTCAGCCCCAGGTACCGGGGCGCGATGGCGGCGTGCTCCCGGCTGGAGCCCTGGCCGTAATTGTTTCCGCCGACCAGGAAAAAACCTTCCTGTTGGCGGGCCATGGCCCGTTGATAGAAGGTTTCGTCCACCCGGCTGAAGACGAACTTGCTGATCTCCGGGATGTTGCTGCGAAACGGGAGGATTTGGGCGCCGGCGGGCATGATCTCGTCGGTGGAGATGTCGTCTCCCATCTTCAGCAAGACCGGGCCGGAAACGGTTTCGTCCAGGGGGTCGAACGGGGGAAGCGGTTTGATGTTGGGCCCTTTTTCCAGGGGAGGTTTTTCCCCGTCCGGCGGCGGGGCCACGAGCATGTCCGTGTTGATCCGGATCGTTTCCGGCTCCTGGAACCGGGGGTAGGGCATGTCGAGGGTTCTCGGATCGGTGATGACCCCGGTCAGGGCCGACGCGGCTGCGGTTTCCGGGCTGCACAGGTAGACCTGATCTTCCTTGGTGCCGGAGCGGCCCGGAAAGTTTCGCGGCACGGTCCGGAGGCTGATCTTTCCGGTGGCCGGCGCCTGGCCCATGCCGATGCAGCCGTTGCATCCGGCCTGGTGTATTCGCGCACCGCAGTGGTAGAGCTTTTCCAGCAGCCCCATGGCGGCAAGGTTTTCAACGACCTGGCGCGAGGTCGGGTTGATGTCCAAAGACACCCGGTCGTGGACCTGGCGGCCGTCGACCATCATGGCCGGAACGGCAAAATCCCGCATGCCGGGGTTGGCGGACGACCCGATGTAGGACTGGTAAATCTCCCGGCCGGCCACCTCGGCGACGGGGACCACGTTGCCCGGACTGCTGGGAAGGGCGATCAGCGGCTCTAAAGAAGACAGGTCGATCTCGTCGGTTTCGTCGTATTCGGCGTCGGCATCGGCTTCCAGGGGGGTCCAGGCGTCTTTACGGCCCTGGCGGCTCAAAAAGGCCCGAACCGTGTCGTCCGATGGGAAAACGGTGGTGGTGGCCCCCAGTTCGGTTCCCATGTTGGCGATCACGTGCCGATCCATGGCCGAAAGCGATTGCAGGCCCGGACCGAAATATTCGACGATTTTTCCGTAGCCGCCGTCCACGCCGTGGCGGCGGAGCATTTCCAAAATCACGTCCTTGGCGCTGACCCAGTCGGGAAGGCTTCCGGTCAGCCGGACGCCCATCACCTTCGGCATCTTGATGTAGATCGGCTCTCCGGCCATGGCCAGGGCCACCTCCAGGCCCCCTGCACCCATGGCCAGCATCCCCAACGCACCGCCGGCGGGAGTGTGGCTGTCCGATCCGAGCAAGGTTTTACCCGGTATCCCGAAACGCTCCATGTGAACCGGGTGGCTGACGCCGTTTCCCGGCCGGCTGTACCACACGCCGAACCTGGCGCAGGCGCTGCGCAAAAAGAGGTGGTCGTCTGCATTTTTATAATCGGTCTGGAGCAGGTTATGGTCTACGTATTGGGCGGACAGCTCGGTTTTGACCCGGTCGACGCCCATGGCCTCGAACTCGAGCATGACCATGGTGCCGGTGGCGTCCTGGGTCAGGGTTTGATCGATCCTCAGGCCGATTTCTTCTCCGAGCTGCATGCGGCCGTCTGTCAGATGCGATTCGATCAGCTTGGCGGCGACGGTTTTTCCCATCATGTGCTCCCTTTTATGCTGTGGGTAAAACGAGGGGCCTTTGTGCCGGCGCTTGGCGCTGGATGCGTTTCAAGGAAGATGTTGACTTCGAGCTTCGCCGGCTGCAGCGTGTTCAAAATCTATCTTGTTGGCGATCCTGGAAAATGTCAAGGCCGGACAAAGTCGTTTGCCCGGGCGGCGGGCTTCTGCTATGGTGCCCGGACTTGAAATCAGAGACCGAGGTCGTTCACCCATGGCGCTTCCAATTGACAATCTTGCACAGCAACGGCCGCTTCCGCCCCCTGGACAATGGATCCGGGAGTTCATGGCGGCGCTGTTGGAAATGCTCGACCTTTCCTGCATCTCCCTCGGCCCCGGCTGCCGGAATCTGGATACCGATCTCGCCCCGGGTTCGGGACTCATCGAAGAGATCGATTTTTTCGGGGTCGGCAAGCGCATCGAAAGCGGGAGGCTGGATGGATTTTTCCCCCAGTGGTTCGGGGATTTTCAGGGCCGCCGGATGCTTGCGGCTGCGGTCAACGGTCCCTACCGGGTGCCGTACCCGGAGGCGCCGACGCTCGTGCTGCACCTGACGATCTGGCCGGAAAAATGGCTGACCAAGGTGTGCCCCTTTGTGGTGAACGGTTTTCGCCGTGCGCAGGTCTTTGTCGGAAAAAAACCGGATTCTTTGGTGTCCGCGCGGCGGCCCGAACCGAAAGAGCTGCTGAGCTGGCACTATGGGCTCAATAACTGCAGGCGCTACATCGATCAGGAGGGATTCGAAGCCCCCACCTGGTGGCTGGACGGCCGCGCCCGCGACGGAAAAATCATGTTCCACGACATTCCGGGTTCCTATCGGATGACCGAGTTCATCGCCTACACCCTGAACAGCGCATTGGCCAATATCGGCCATTTTCCTGCCCTCTGTCCGCCTTCGACCGAACGGGTGCGGCTTCTTGCCGCCGAATTCCGGCAGCGTGCCGTCGCCGCGCGAAACGGCGCCCCGGTGGATCCCGCCTGGCTGGCAAAGAAAAAGCCGGCCGCCGTCTCTCTCATCGACCGGTTGATCGAAGAGCTGCAAGCTGCCTTGTAAATCGGCCCGTCGATCTGTGCCCCTTTCGGGATTCATCCCGCCGCGAAATGGAAAATTGCAATCTATGGGAATATAGCCCAGGGCATTGCCGGCATTGAATGCAGTCTCACAATCCTGGTCCTCAGGACCAGGTCAGAGGCAATTGGCTCTGCCTTTCAGCCCAAAGCGAAAAATTCGAAGCACGAAATATTCGAATTTCGGATTTAAGACAACCACAGTGATTCATGCCCTCCGGGCTTAACTCAAAGCCGGGTCCTCCGGGTCCGGATCTTTACTTTCCCGCCTCAATGGTAATGTTAAATAGTATCAGGGGCCGGACATGACGGTGCTTCTTGAAAGAAACGTTCCGGCCCCTCAAATAATTGCTCCTGAGTAAACTCCCGGCTCTGCCGGGAGACTCACCAGAGTTTGACATTTACGGGAATAAATGAAAGCCCCTCCAGATGTGAACCGCTCAAAATTCACAAAGGAGAGGCTTTCATAAACGACGTTGCAAGT